>CAVAIX010000096.1:0-7973 GCA_963588695.1 Bacteroidaceae bacterium
TGTTAGGGCAGGGCAGACCCTTGAACGACAGCTGTGCACCGTCCGTGCCGCCGCGTATTGGCTTCACCTTTGGAGCAACTCCCGTCTCCTGCATGGCGCGAAGCACCAGGTCGATGACGTGCATCTGCGGGTCTATCTTCTCCTTCATGTTGTAGTACTGGTCGCTGACGATGGCCTCCACCGTTCCTGCACCATATTTCGCGTTCATCTGCTCCGCACACTGGAGGATGAAGCGCTTGCGGTCTTCGAACTTGTCGCGGTCGTGGTCGCGGATGATGTAGCTCATTTTGGCCTGCTCGATGTTTGACTGGATGCCCAACAGATGGTAGAAACCTTGATAGTCTTCCGTCGTCTCAGGGGTTTCGTCGGCAGGCAGCAGAGCGGCAAACTCGGCGGCCAAGGCATTGGCGTTGATCATCTTGCCCTTGGCGTAACCTGGGTGTACGCTCACACCCTTGATGGTAATTTTGGCGGAAGCAGCGTTGAAGTTCTCGAACTCCAGTTCCCCCACGTCGCCACCGTCCATGGTGTAGGCCCATTCGCAGCCGAACTTCTCCACGTCGAAATGGTGAGCACCCATCCCGATTTCCTCGTCGGGATTGAAGGCCACGCGGATTTTTCCGTGTTTAATTTCCTTGTGTTCCTGCAGGTAGACCATTGCTTGGACGATTTCGGCAATGCCAGCCTTGTCGTCAGCACCGAGTAGCGTGTGGCCGTCGGTCACGATGAGGTCTTCACCTACGTGCTGGAGCAGCTCGGGAAATTTCTTGGGACTGGACACAATGCCCTCGGAGAGCAGGATGTCCGTGCCGTCGTAGTGGCGTACCATCTGTGGCTTGATGTTTTCCCCAGAGCAGTCGGGGCTGGTGTCGTAGTGGGAGATGAAGCCGACGGTGGGCACTTCCTCCTTGATGTTAGACTTGAGTGTGGCGTAGAGATAGCCTTTTTCGTCGAGTTCCACGTCGTCGAGGCCTTCGCGCTCTAGTTCCTTCTTTAGGTATTCGGCGAAGAGCAATTGCTTGGCGGTGCTGGGCACGGTTTGGCTTTCCTCGCTCGACTGGGTGTCGAACTTGACGTAGTTCAGAAATCTTTCAGTGAGAGTCATAGTGGTGTTTTATTTGATAATGGTGCGGTAGTGGCCTGTTTCTGGCCTTTCCCGTAGATGTCGTTGATGATGAGTCCGGCCAGCGTGAAGCCGAAGATACCAGTGATGTGGAGCAGTGTGCCGTTGACCTGTGCCTTCTTGGGGTTCGGGTCGTGGTGGCCGAAGGCTGCGTCGACGGAATGGTCATCGCCGAGGTTAGGCAGGAGTTCCTGGCTGAAGACACACTGGAACTTCTTGGCCGGGCGGCGCTTCAACTGGCGAAACCTGTGGCGTAGGGCGGCTCCCAACGGGCAGCCCTTCACCTTCCAGAACTCGGCCACCTCCACCTTCGTGGGGTTTATCTTTAGGGCAGCTCCCATGGACGAGAAGAACGTCGCCTTGGTGCGGCAGGCGCACTCGATGAGCAGAAGTTTGTCGCGGAGACTGTCAATGGCATCCACGATGTAGTCGTACTCGTCCAGGTGGAAGCTGTCGGCTGTCGTCTCGTTGAAGAGGGTTTGCAGGGCGGTAATCTCTGCGTTAGGGTTGATGTCGAGCAGGTGCTCCTTGAGGGCTTCCACCTTGACCGCTCCAATGGTCTTCGTCGTGGCCATGAGTTGGCGGTTGACGTTGCTGACGGCCACGCGGTCGGAGTCAACGATGGTGATGCGCTGAACGCCAGAGCGCACCAGTGCCTCAACGCACCAACTGCCTACGCCCCCCACACCGAACACGATGACGCGTTGCGAACGGAGCGACTGGAGGATGTCGCCACCCACCAGCCGCTCGGTTCTGTTAAATATGCCTTGTTCGATGTCCATACCTTATTTTACAGCAACTTTCGTGCCATTGACGATGTAGACGCCAGTAGCCACGGGGATGCTGACCGCCTGTCCAGCTCTTGCCTTGACCTCCGCCACCTTCTGTCCGTTCACGCGATAGACCCTAACGGTGCAGTCGCTGTCTGTCGTCACGTCAATCTGTCCGTGTCCACCACGGATGTATGCCTTGCTGATATTCACCGTCTCCAGCCCCGTGCTGGTGCCTTCCACGTAGGCCAAGAAATTGGTGGCTTCTAATGAAAGATATCTCGTGCCGTCTGCGGTGTAAATTAGCTGTCCTGCGGCTGTCTTGCTGATGTCGTAGGCCGTCTCGGTGGAAGGATCGGTGATGGAATACAGCTTGCAAACGATGCTATTGCAGCCAATCTCTTCCGGTGTGAAGGAAGCCGTAATCGAGGTGATAGTCCCGTCACCGGGAAACAATATCGTGCCAGAACGCATCGCGCTGGAGCGTAGTGTTTGTCCGTTGAATCCCACTACCAGCCAGTCGCAATAGGACGAACCGCCGTTGTTCTGAATGTTATAGGTGACCGTGAGTTGGTTGTCTTTCACCTTGGGCAGTTTGACCTGATAGGTGTCGTAGTAGGCTTTTTCGGTCTCGTATTCATCACTGGCATTGGTGGTCACGCTGACCAGTGTGAGGGAAGGAGTTCCACCCTGTCCTGCACCGAACTGTTCGCCGTTGATGAGGTTGACATTCGTGTTTTCGTCAGTCACCCAGAGATAGAAGGTCTCTGCGGGCACGGTGATTGTAATCTCGCGCACCGACTTGCCCTTGGCCGGCACGGACACATAGATGGAACCCTCTGTGCTGTTGGAGCGCGTCTGCTCGGCACTGGCGTAGATGTTCAGCGTACGGAAAGCGTCCACGTCCACATCGTTGCTTATTTCCAGCGTCATGGTACTCTTTTGCCCTGCCAGCAGCTGGTCGCTTTCGGCGTTCACCTTGGCTGTCAGCGGACTACCTATGGTCAGTTCTGTCTCGGTGGCATCGAAGGCATAGGGCATCAGTCTGTAGTAGGCACACTCGTTCCATGTCGTTCCGTCTGTGCTGTAGATGGCGCGCAGGTAGGTGCGCCCCGTGGGAAAGGCGTAGCTGCCTTCACAAGTCAGTACAACTCCTGATCCTTGACTACGATCAGTGAGCCGTGCTTGGTTGGTGATGGGAGTGTATGTGCCGTCCGTGTTCTTTATGCCGAACGCGACATAGCCGCTGAAGGCGGTTTCATTGAAATTGAAGATGCAATCCGTGATTTTGAACGAGAACGTCTTTGTCGCATCCTCGCGCGTGGCTGTTGTCAGTGTTAGCGAATGATTTTTTGCATCGTAATAGTAGGCATATAGTGTAGCAAAGGTCACCAGCGGCTCGTCCGTCTTTCCGTTGTCGGGCTGTATGCCGATGATCATGTCGCTGCTCCTGTTGAAGCCGTCGGGAGCGTTGCCCGAGCCAATGCCGCCCTTGTCGGGGTTGAGGATGGTAATGTCGAAATAACCGTCCTGATAGCCACCCCATCCCCAGTTGATGTGGTAGAGACCTTGTCCGTCCGAGCCGTCGCAGACAAACTGATGTCCACCATCAGACGACTGGCCGCTGTAGAGCACGGGGCGCTTGGCCTTCAGCTCCGTGTCGATGAGCGTGTTCCACTGCTCCAGAGAGAAACTCTCGCGGTAGAGGTCTACCATCAAGTCTTTATCGTAGCCAAAATAAGTGGCAAGGCGTTTGGCATCGATATAGGCTCCAGACGATTCGCCATAGTCCATCTTGATGGCTGCACCACAGTGGTACATAAGTTTGGCTACGGCGTTGGCCTGTGTGTCGTTGTATTGCCCTGTATAGTAGTGCGGCAGCATATTGTCCCAGTCGTAAGTTCCAGCGGCGTCCTTGTCGATGGCCGGGATGGCGATTTTGTTTGTCTTCGTGGTGTAGGCCGAGGTGCTCGTCTGCAACTGCGACGGATATTTCCAGTAGGCCATGACCTGTGCCATTGCCGTGGCCACGCATCCTGTAGCCGACCGCTTGCCCGTGGCGTATTCTGGACACAGGTTGTTGTAGGGACTGCCTTGGTTCCACTGGATGTTGCCCAACAGGGGAGCCACGGTGGGCTGCGCATAGCTGGACGAGGAGCGCAGCGCCTGTGCCTCAGCGGCCAGTCGCACGGCGCGCGCATCGCCAGCCTTCACCTCCTCCGCGAATTTCTGGTAGGCGGTGATGAACTCCACATAGGGTGCAGGCAGCGTGCTTTCGTCGTAGTTGCCTTGAACAGCATAGCCCACGATGGCTGGCAGGCGGTCGTCGGCCGACACGATGGTGTAGCCCTTGTTCTTTCCGTTCCCGATAACATAGTAGGTTGCGTCCTGAACAGTGCTGCGCGTCGGCTGTTGCGGTGTGACATCCATACTGATGCCCAGTCTTGCGGCCTGTTGCTGTGCAATCTTTACGGCCTGTTGGTAACTGCGCGGTGCGGCCAGTGCTGCCACTTGCACGAGGCACAGGGCAAGGAGTAGAAGAAGGTGTTTTCTTGTAGACATAGCGTGTCGGTCTTGTTTGGTTTATACTTTCTGCAAATTTACGGATTTTTCCCAGAGCGGCCAAGAAAATGCAGGGAAATTCCATTCTGGCGAAAGAAATTTCCCGTTTCGTTTTGTTTTTTGCCTGCTCCTTTGTACCTTTGCAGACGAAAACGCGGTTCCGTAGCTTAGCTGAATAGAGCGTCAGATTCCGGTTCTGAAGGTCCAGGGTTTGAATCCCTGCGGAATCACCCCGAGAAATCCCTGCAAATAAAAGGTTTGCAGGGATTTGTGGTTGAAACCTGTTCTATTGTGCGCCAATTGCCAGCAAGGCTGTTGGCAGTCCACTGGCCTTGGCACTAACTGTCGTCTTGCCGCCCTCGCATATCTTTACCTTGATGCGTGCCCTACCGTTGGATGCCTGTATTTTTTGCGAACCTGTGGAAGTACCTAGATTCTGCAATAAGTCTGCATCGCCAGTAAGGTCGAAATCGATAAAGTTGGCTGCGTCCAGACATGGTACGCCGTTCGCATCCACTATTCGTGCTTCCACCATGAGACTTTCGTCAGTCTGCGGCTGAGCCGACAGTTCGATGTGGTGGGGCGTTCCCCACGTAGCTGTTTGGTATGTTTGGAAAATCATGTCCGACAGTCCGTTGTTGGTGACGGCTTTTATCTCGTTGCGGCCTTCTTGCAGCACGACCTCCCAGTGGAATCCCGTGGCTGGATAGTTCTCCACGTTGCGTTGACGGATGCCCTGCGACTGGCCGTTGACGAATAACTCCACCAACTGACAGTTGGAATAAACCAACACTTCCTTCCGTTCACCAGCCTTGCCCCAGCGTATTGGTACGGAATGGCCGAAGATATGAACCATTGGTTGTTGACTCCAATAGGCTTGAAACACGTAGTAGCTTTCCTTCGGCGTACCGTCGCGTTCCACCACGCCCTTTTGGTTGACGTACGGAATCGGGTTGTTGGGGCGGAGTGGCGTAGAGAAGTCTTTGAACGTCCAAAAGGCAGAACCCGTAAGATGAGGCATGGACTGTTGTTCCTTGAGTGTCCAGTCGAAGAGATGCACCACGTAGGTCTCAGACCAGTCGCCGCTTCTGTCTCCCGCGTTGATTGTTTCCAGGTCTGTACGCTCGGAATGTCGCCCCACGTGGCTGTCGCCTCCCCATTCGGCGTGCAGGAAGTGTGGGTAGCGGCGGATAGCCTCCTCCGTCATGTGGCGGTAGTCTTGCATCGTGCCACTGTACCAGCCTGCCCAAATGGAAGGTGAATAAATATCGGTGACGGCGCTACAGAAGTCGCAGCGGCGGATGACAGTTCGGCGAGAGGCATCCAACTGATGAGCCATGGTGTTGAGATGGGTCATAAAGGCACGGATGCTATCTTGGTCAAAGGTGGGGAAGTCACCTGGCCAGTCGTTCTCGTTGCCCAGTCCCCAAAGGATGATGGATGGATGGTTGCGATGCTGGCGAATCATGTTGATGAGCATCTGTTCCGCCTGTTCCCGATACTTCTTCCCACCCAGTCCGCCGCGACACCAAGGAATCTCCTCCCACACTAACAGCCCTAAGGAATCGCAGAGTTCCAGCACAAGGTCGGCCTGCTGATAGTGGCCGAGTCGGATGAAGTTGCAGCCCATATCCTTGATTTGCTGCATTTCGTGACGGATTTGTTCGTCGGTCATTGCAGCCCCCACGCCAGCGTGGTCTTCGTGGCGGTGAGTGCCGTTCAGTAGCAATCGATGACCATTGAGGAAGAATGGACCGTGCTCCTGAAATGCGTAGGTGCGGAAACCAGCTTTCGTGGAGTAGGTCTGCGTGTCATTGCCCACCTGTAGTGTGGCCTCCAGTGTGTAGCATTGCGGATGATCCACGTCCCACATCTTGGGTTTCTTCACTGGTATCGAGACCTTCATTTTTGGCTGCTCCACAGCCACGGTTGAGCAGTACACCATCTTGCCCACGGGGTCAAGCAGGCGCAGAGACACTGTGGTCTGACGGAGGGAGCCGCACGAAGTCGTAAAGTGCAAGCTCACCTCCATTCGTTTTGCCTTCAGATTAGCATCCAGTTGAATCTCATCAATGGCCACGGAAGGACGGTAGAGTAGGTTGACGTGGCGGTAGAGGCCTCCGTAGACGTTGAAGTCGGACATTGACGAGGGGATGCGCTCCACGTCGCGGCTGTTGTCGCACCGTACCGCCACGGGCACTTTTCCGCTGAACCGCGCAGCATCCTTGGAAGCCAGAAACTGTGCTACGGCTTCGGTGATGTCCACCTTCCAGCGGTCGTAGCCACCTGTGTGGCTACCCACCTGTTGCGTATAGACGTACACCTGTGCGCGCTGTCCTGCTCCTTCGAACTCCAGAAAAGTTCTGTCGTTAGGGTAGGGGTTTCCCACGTCCAACAGTTTTCGATACCAACCATAGCCTTGATAATAGTTCACGTCTGGGTCAACAGCATCTTCGGCGTTCCAGCAGTGGGGCAGGCAGACGGGTTGCCATAGCGGCACGCTCTCTGGCTTGCCAGTCAGCACTGGTCGGAATACTTCCCAGGCATTGGCCATATCCTGTCGGATAAACTCCCATCCTGTGTCTATGCGCTGGCGGCCAGAGTCACTGTCGGCCATTATTGGAACAGAGACCGACAGAAGTAAAATGAGGCAAAGAGAAAAGGATTTCTTCATGACTCCACGTGTGATGATGGGTTAAAGCCGTCTGATCTTGATGCCCGAGAGAAAAGTGTGGCCGTCTTTAGACTGAGGCAGAAATCTTACCAGCAACCCCTCCTGTGTTGCCTCTACCTGATAGCAGCGGCGGACGGCTGTGAAATAGCCTGCCTCCAAACCAGGATGGAAATGGTTCTCCAAGTACGAACCATTCACCTCAATGTCAAAGCCTTGCTGTTGGAGAGCAGTGGCGGTCGTCTGTCCACGGTCTTTACCGAGAAGATAGACCGACGAAGCCTGTTTCTGTCGCGTGTCGGTGAAGAGCAGTTCGAGTTCATATCGGCCAGGTAGTACGTCGAAGCGGTAGCCGTCAATGTCCGTGCGCATGGTTTGGTAGAGAGGTCCGTCTTCGGTACACTGGATTTCGGTCTGTGTAGTTGACGTTTTTCCACCAACATATCCCCAACTACCTTTGGTGTAAGGACGGTCTGCCGCCCAAGTCACGCCCGTTTTAGCCGACTGGAAGTAGCAGGGACTCCCTACGTTCACGGCGAGTTCGCTGATCTGTTCTGCATTGGTCGGAATCCTGTGCCAGTTCACGGTGGTCTGGTCAATGATATCTGCCACTCTCGCCTCCAGACGGTTCACACCCTCTTGCCATTCCACGTCGAAGAGGGCAAAGTGATTCTTTACGGATTGCTTGCCCAAAGAATGGCCATTGACGAAGAGTTCCACCTCTTCGGCGTTGGAGTAGACTTTGATGTGTTGGCGGTTCTCCACCGTCTCTCGTTCTGGCCAGTCGCGTGTGGCGATGTGAAGCACCGCCTTATCCTTGCGCCATGCAGCTTGGAAATAGTAGAAT
>CAVAIX010000097.1:0-7901 GCA_963588695.1 Bacteroidaceae bacterium
AAGGGCCACCAGCGGCGCACTTGTTCCGAGCGTTGTAAGTCGATATCTACCACTGTGGCGGCTTCGCCTTCCGTGGGCGCTTCATAGAGCAGTTCGCCTTGTGGACCTGCCACAAAGGAGGTGCCCCAAAACAAAATACCCTCTTGCCCCTCGCCTCTCGCCTCTCGCCCAACGCGATTGATGGTCACCACGGGGAGTCCATTTGCTACGGCATGGCCGCGCTGTACGAGTTGCCAAGCCTGTCGCTGTCGCTCCTGCTCGTCGGCCGTGTCGTTGCTATCGTAGCCGATGGCGGTGGGGTATATCAACAGTTCTGCGCCCTGCAGGGCCATCAGTCGGGCAGCCTCAGGATACCACTGATCCCAGCACACCATCACGCCCAAGCGGCCTGCGGAGGTCTGTATGGGATGGAAGCCTAAGTCGCCCGGCGTGAAATAGAATTTCTCGTAGTAGCCAGGGTCATCGGGGATGTGCATCTTGCGGTATTTTCCAGCGATGCTGCCATCTTTCTCCAGCACCACGGCAGTGTTATGATAGAGTCCCGGTGCGCGCCGCTCGAACAGTGAGCAGACGATGACCACGCGCAACTCGCGCGCCAAAGCACCGAAGAAATCGGTGGAAGGTCCAGGAATCGGCTCGGCTAAGTCGAAAAGGTCTACCTGCTCCGTCTGACAGAAGTAGAGCGTGTTGTGCAGTTCTTGCATGACGATGAGTTCTGCGCCCTGACTGGCCAGTTGGCGGATGCTGTCGGCCAGGCGTCGCCGATTGTCTTGCGTGTCGGCCGTGTTGTGCTGTTGAATAATGCCTGTTTTCATCTCTCTCTTTAGTTTCTTAGTAGTATTGCATGGTGCAGCAGTGGAGCGAACCGTGCTGACGGATGACGGCACGGCAGTCGATGCCTACGATGTCGCGATCGGGGAAGGCTTTCCCGATGGTGCGCATGGCCTTAGCGTCGAGGTCGGGCTGCGCATAGGTGGGCACGAGCACGGCATCGTTGATCACCAGGTAGTTGGCGTAGGTGGCAGGCAGCCGTTCACCGTCTGCATAGATGGGGCGCGGTATAGGCAGTCGGAGCAGTCGATAGGGGCGTCCGTCCAGCGTGCGCAGTTGACGGAGTTCCTGCTCCATCAGCTCCAGTTCTCTTGCCTCTTGCCCCTCGCCTCTCGCCCCCACGTATAGCAAGGTGTCTTTTGGTGCGATGCGCACGAGGGTGTCAATATGTCCATCAGTGTCATCACCTATCAGCGAACCATGTTGAAGCCACACGATGCGCTCAGCTCCGAGCCATTGTTTCAGTCGCTCCTCTATTTCTTCTTGGGTCAGAGGCTGGTTGCGATGGGGCGCTAACAGACAGGAAGCGGTGGTGAACACGGTGCCGATGCCGTCGCTCTCGATGCTTCCTCCCTCGAGTACGAAGTCGAGGTGCGACTCGTATGTCCCCTCCAAGAGTTGTCGCTCGTAGAGTTGTCTGTTGATGTCGTTGTCGAGTTCGGCAGCAAACTTCTCGCCCCAGCCGTTGAATTTGAAGTCGAGCAAGACGAGGTCGCCATCCTCCTCTACGGTGATAAACCCATGGTCTCGCGCCCAAGTATCGTTATGAGGGATGTCATCGACTACGATGACGGACTCATGTCGCTCTATCTCGCGCTTCATCTCCTCATAGACGGCAGTGATCTCGGGCAGCATCGGTGCCCAATCCGTGTTCTCATTGGGCCACGTCAACTGCACTGCACTTTGCGGTTCCCATTCCGCTAACATTCGTCTCATTGCTTCTCGCCTTTAGTTTCTCGCCTCTTGCCTCTATTATTACCTCTATGTCCCTTAGAACCCTTGCCTCTTGCCGCTTGCATCTTGCCGCGATGTCCTCCAGCCCCTTGCCTCTTGCCTCTTGCCGAGTACTCAGGCCCTTTGCCCAACTCCGCAGGCAGTGGGTTCTTGTCGACGGTTTTTTCCAGGAAGCGTTCGATGTCGGCAAAGGCGCGCATATCGTTTTCGGAGACGAACGTGATGGCCACGCCGTCGCGCTGTGCTCTTGCGGTGCGTCCGATGCGGTGCACATAGTCTTCTGCATCGTGTGGCACATCATAGTTGATGACCATGAGGATGTCATCGATGTCGATGCCGCGCGACACGATGTCGGTAGCCACCAGCACGTCTACCTGTCCAGCCTTGAAGCGATACATCACGTCATCGCGCTCCTGCTGACTGAGGTCGCTGTGCATCTGTGCGCAGTTGATGTGCAGTCGTTTGAGTTCGCGCGTGATGTCCTTCACCTTGTCTTTCTTGCCCGAGAAGATGATGACGCGCTGCAACTCGCCAGCCTTGAAGAGGTGGCGGAGGATGCCTATCTTCTGTGGTTCATAGCACACGTAGGCCGACTGTTGTATCTTCTCTGCTGGTTTGGACACTGCGATTTTCACCTCAACAGGGTCAGTGAGCAAGGTGCGCGCCAACTGCTGTATCTTGTCGGGCATGGTGGCTGAGAACATGATGGTCTGATGGCCTTTTGGTAGGAGCTTCGCTATCTGCAGGATGTCGTCTGAGAAACCCATGTCAAGCATACGGTCAGCTTCGTCGAGGATGAAGAACGAGAGGTGCGAGAGGTCGAGGTGGCCCATGCGGATGTGCGAGAGCAGTCGCCCGGGTGTGGCGATGATGACATCAGCCCCCATCTTCAGTCCGCGCGTCTCTTGATCGAAGCGCGAACCATCGTTGCCGCCATAGACAGCCACGCTGGACACATCGTTGAGATAATAGCCGAAGCCCTGCATGGCTTGGTCAATCTGTTGTGCCAGTTCGCGTGTGGGCGACATCACGATGCAGTTGACGGCATCGCGCGGATAGCCTCCATCGTCGAGCAGACTCAATACGGGCAGGAGGTAAGCAGCCGTCTTTCCCGTTCCCGTTTGCGCCACCCCGATGAGGTCACGGCCGTCGAGGATTTGTGGGATGCACTGCTCTTGAATGGGTGTCATCTCCTCGAAGCGCATATCGTAGAGGGCGTCGAGGATATTGTCATTGAGGTATGTTTCTTCAAATGTCACGTTTGTGTTCTGTTTTTATCTGTGTTCTGGTGAATGAGGTTAATTGGGTGCGTGCCTAAAGCAATAGTAGGCGATGAACGCGTAGAGTATATTGGGAATCCAAGCCGCCAGTGCTGGTGGAGTCTCAGCGTTGATGGCGAAGGTGGCGCAGACGGTCTGCAGGAGGATGTAGGAGAAAGAGAGCGCGAGCCCGATGCCGAGATAGAGTCCCATGCCGCCTTTGCGCTTTCTGGACGAGAGCGAGACGCCGATGACGGTGAGGATGAACGAAGCGAAGGAAGAGGCGATGCGCTTATGGTATTCCACTTCATACTGCACCACGTTGCCCGAGCCGCGCGACTGCTGTTTGGAGATGTATTGTTGGAGTTCGGGCGATGTGAACGTCTCTTGCTGCCCTTTGGAGAAGACGAGGTCCATGGGTTCCATCTGCACGAGGGTGTCCATCTCTGCCCCACTCTTAATTTCTTCGCGCAGTCCCCTCAGTGTGCGTATCTTATAGCTCCGCGCCTTCCAGTGGTAGCGTGCATCGGAGATGGTGTCGTACTGGATGACACTGGCCGTCATATGGCTCACCATTTTCTTGTTCTCAAACTTATAGAGCGAGAAGCCGTAGCCCGTCTTGCTCACGTCATCATACTGCGCGATATAGGCCACCACGCCCTTGTCTACCATCAACTGGATGTTGTTGGCAGAGGTAATCTTCTTGTTGTTCTTATAGAGCGACTCGAAGTCATGGCGCACGATGGTGCCTTTGGGGATGATATAAGCACCCAGCCAGAAGTTGAGCGCTGCGATGAGGGCGGCGGAGATGAGATAGGGGCGCAGCAGTCGCTTGAAACTCATGCCGCAGGCCAGCATGGCGATGATCTCGGAGTTGCCCGCCAACTTGGAGGTGAAGAAGATGACAGAGATGAAGACGAACAGCGGCGAGAACAGGTTGGCGAAGTAGGGAATGAAGTTGGCGTAATAGTCGAAGACGATGGCGCGCAGCGGTGCGTGGTAGTTGGTGAACTTGTTCAGGTTCTCGTTGACATCGAAGACGATGGAGATGGAGATGATGAGGATGATGGAGTAGATATAGGTGCCGATGAACTTGCGTATGATATACCAGTCCATGCGCTTGATGCAGCGCAGCGGATTATATCGCCCCATCCACCGCATCATGCGTTGCAGCCCTGCTGTGTTGATGTGTAGTCGTTTCTTCATCTTCTGCGCCCTAAGTTATCTATCACCGAACGCTTCCACTGCACGAAGTCGCCCTGTTCGATATGCTGCCGCGCGTCGCCCACGAGTCGGAGATAGAAGGCGAGGTTGTGGATGCTGGCTATCTGCATGGCCAATAGCTCCTGCGCCTTGAACAGGTGGTGGAGGTAGGCTTTGGTGTGAAGGCGGTCTATCGCGCAGCCGTCGGGGTCGATGGGTGTGAAGTCCGACTCCCATTTCTTGTTGCGCAGGTTCATCGTGCCTTCGTAGGTGAACAGCATGGCGTTGCGTCCGTTTCGCGTGGGCATGACGCAGTCGAACATATCCACCCCGCGCTCGATGGCTTCGAGGATGTTCTGTGGGGTGCCAACGCCCATCAAGTAGCGCGGTTTGTCTTTCGGCAGGATGCCGTTGACCACCTCAATCATCTCGTACATCACCTCCGTGGGCTCTCCAACCGCTAAGCCACCGATGGCGTTGCCGTCTGCGCCCTTATCGGCCACGTACTTAGCAGCCTCGCTCCGCAGGTCTTTAAAGGTGCACCCCTGCACGATGGGAAACAAGCTCTGCTGATGGCCATATAGCGGTTCGGTCTCGTTGAACCGTTTGATGCAGCGCTCCAGCCAGCGTTGCGTCATCATCAGCGACTTCTTGGCGTAGCCGTAATCGCTCTGTCCAGGCGGACACTCGTCGAAGGCCATCATGATGTCAGCACCAATCACGCGCTCCGTGTCCATGACATTCTCAGGCGTGAAGATATGGCGCGAGCCGTCGATGTGCGACTGAAACTCGCATCCTTCTTCGCGCAGCTTTCGTATGCCTGTCAAGGAGAAGACTTGAAAACCACCCGAATCGGTCAGTATGGGGCGCTCCCACGTGTTGAACTTGTGGAGTCCTCCAGCCTGTCGCAGGATGTCAAGACCTGGACGGAGATACAAGTGGTAGGTGTTGCCGAGGATGATTTGCGCCTTCACCTGTTCGCGCAGCTCCGAGAAATGCACACCCTTGACGCTCCCTGCCGTCCCTACTGGCATGAAGATGGGGGTCTTAATCTGTCCGTGGTCCGTAGTGATGATGCCTGTGCGTGCATCACTGGCTGGGTCTGTATGTTGCAGCTCGAAGGTCATTTCTCGTCTTTCTCGTCTTCTGGGATGGTAAAGTCCAGTGGATGCTCCACGATCTCGTCAGTCAGTGCGAATTTCCACACGTCCTGCACGTTCTCCACATAGTGGAACTCCACGCCTTTGCGGTATATCTCGGGTATCTCTTCAATGTCCTTTTGGTTCTCTTGACACATCACGATGTCGGTGATGCCAGCACGCTTGGCGGCGAGGATTTTCTCCTTGATGCCACCCACGGGGAGCACCTTGCCGCGAAGGGTTATCTCGCCCGTCATGGCCGTATTGCGGCGCACTTTGCGTTGGGTCAGTGCGGAGGCGATACTGGTGGCGATGGTGATGCCTGCCGATGGGCCGTCTTTTGGTGTGGCACCTTCGGGCACGTGGATATGGATGTTCCAGTGGTCGAAGATGCGATAGTCTATCTTCAGCAACGCTGCGTGTGCCTTGACGTATTCGAGGGCGAGAACGGCACTTTCCTTCATCACGTCACCCAGGTTACCCGTCAGTGTGAGCTTCGCGCCCTTGCCCTTCGACAGCGAGGTCTCGATGAAGAGAATCTCTCCGCCCACACTTGTCCATGCCAGTCCAGTGACCACACCTGCATAGCTGTTGCCTTGATAGATGTCGCGATAGAAGGGGGGCTTGCCCAACAGGTCTTCCAGTTCTACGGGAGTGATTTTATTGAAGGGCAACGCACCCTTCTCTGCAATCTGCAGCGCCACCTTGCGCAGGGCTTTATTAATCTGCTTCTCCAGTTGGCGCACCCCACTCTCGCGCGTGTACCGCTCTATAATCTTCTCAATGGTCTGCTTCGTGAAGGTCAGTCGCTCCTTCGTCAGTCCCGTGTTCTCCTTCTCGCGCGGTATAAGGTGTCGCTTGGCTATCTCTTGTTTCTCTTCGGTGATATAGCCACTCACCTCGATGATTTCCATGCGGTCGAGCAGCGGTTTGGGGATGGTGCTGAGATTGTTGGCTGTGGCCACAAACATCACCTTCGACAGGTCGTAGTCGAAGTCGAGGTAGTTGTCGTGGAAGGCGTTGTTTTGCTCGGGGTCGAGCACCTCAAGGAGCGCGGAGGCAGGGTCGCCGTTGTGCGTGTTTTGCGTCACCTTGTCAATCTCGTCGAGGATGAACACGGGGTTGCTCGTGCCAGCCTTCTGGATGTTCTTGATGATGCGCCCTGGCATGGCTCCGATATAGGTGCGACGATGGCCGCGTATCTCTGCTTCATCGTGGAGTCCTCCGAGCGACATACGCACGTATTTGCGCTTCAGGGCGTCTGCAATAGACTTTCCCAAACTCGTCTTTCCCACTCCTGGAGGACCATACAGGCAGAGGATGGGCGACTTCAAATTGCCGCGCAGCGACAGCACGGCGATGTACTCCAGGATGCGTTCCTTCACCTTCTCCATACCATAATGGTCGCGATCAAGGATGCGTTTCGCGCGCTGCAGGTTTAGGTCGTCCTTCGTACACAGCTGCCAGGGCAGCGCCACCAGCGTCTGCAGGTAAGTCAGCTGCACGTTATAGTCGGCACTCTGAGGGTTCAACTGCTCGAGCTTCTCCATCTCGCGCTGGAACATCTTCTTCGTCTCCTCGCTCCATTTCTTCTTCTTCGCCTTCTCGCGCAGGTCTTTCGTCTCCGGAGCGGCTTCGTTGCCCAGCTCGGCACGGATGTTCTTCAGTTGCTGTTGAAGGAAATAGTTGCGTTGCTGTTCGTCAATTTCCTCGTGCGTCTTCTTGCGGATGTCGAGTTTCAGGGACAACAACTCGTGCTGCTGGTTCATGTATTTGATCATCATGAAGAGCCGTTCCTTGATGTCGGTGGCATTGAGAAGTGCGATGCGAACGTCGACACTCTCCACGAAATTGCAGCACACATAGTTGAGGGTCATGATGTTGTTCGAGATGTTGCGCACGGAGAACAACGCCTCCTCGGGTATCTCGTCGTTCATCTCCACAAACTCGGTGATGCTGTCGCGCAGGGTGTTCATGGCGGTGTTGAACTCCATGTCGTTCTGCGCAGGCACCAACTCGTCAGCAAGAAGCATGCGCGAGAGCATGAACTCTGCGTTTGGCAACTCGTCTCCTAATTTAACGCGCCGTATGCCCTGCACAATGGCCGTCACCTTATTGTTCGGCAGATTGATGATTTTCACGAGTTTAGCCATCACACCCAGGGGGTAGAGGTCTTTATGCGTAGGCTCCTCCACATCGCTCGAATGCTGACAGAAGATGGCAAACTCTAAATTGTCTTGTTCCACGCGCTGCAGCAGTCGCAAACTCTGTGCGCGCCCCACCAGAATGGGCATCACCACTCCGGGGAACATCACCACGTTGCGCACAGGTAATATAGGCAACACGGGCGGCATTTCAACTTGTATCAGCTCCCTATAGTCCCCCTCCAAATCGGCAATAAAGGGGAAGGGATTCTTGTGTTTTTTTCTCATTCTCTCTTCTTTCCTATCTCTTTCGGCCTGCAAAGGTAGTGCAAACCGAGAGAAAAACCAAATTTATTTGAGTTTTTCCGAGG
>CAVAIX010000098.1:0-7797 GCA_963588695.1 Bacteroidaceae bacterium
ATGTCCAGCTACGGCGTGATGCGCGGACTACATTTCCAACGTCCGCCATTCACACAGAGCAAACTGGTGCGGTGCGTGAAGGGCAGGGTACTCGACGTGGCGGTGGACCTCCGGAAAGGGTCGCCCACCTACGGCCAGCATGTGGCCGTGGAACTGACGGAGGACAACCATCGACAGTTCTTCATCGCTCACGGCTTTGCCCATGGTTTCGCCGTACTCTCCGAGACCGCTGTTTTCCAGTATAAATGCGACAACTTCTACCATCCTGAAGCCGAGGGCGGCATCTCCATCACCGACCACTCGCTGGCCATCGACTGGCAGATACCCACCGACCGTGCCATCCTCTCCGACAAAGACACCCACCACCCACTGCTGCAGGATTTCGACAGTCCCTTTTAGCGTGGAAGAAAATCAACTTTCATAATCCAAGTTCTTTTAGGAATTCTGCTTTTTCATCTTCACCCACCATTTCAAGGCCATCAGGCTCCGTCTGACACAGATAACGAAAAACGGCTGCATCGTCGTAAGCCTCAACCATCTCGTCAAGGCTACTCTCAATAAAGTGCTTCAGATTGGTACCACGACTGGCGGCAATAACGGACAGACCGCGGAATGTGTCTGGCTTGATGTCAATGACTTTACGCCTCATGGACGACTTTACCGTGGGTTTTCCTACTGTTGTTTCCATCATTCTTTGAATTTTGGCACAAATATACACAATATATATGATATGCACGAATTTTCATAGCGATTTAACACTTCATTGAACCTATCAGACATTAAAAAAAGGAAGCCATCTGGCTTCCTTCAGTCGTTTCAGCGGAGAGAACAGGATTCGAACCTGCGAGCCGGTTTTGCCGGCTACACGCTTTCCAGGCGTGCCTCTTCAACCACTCGAGCACCTCTCCTTTTGCGTTTGCGGATGCAAAATTACAACATTTATTTGGCATGGGCAAGAAAAACGTGATTTTTTTGCTTCCCCTGGCGAATGGTGATGGTTATTCTCGGGAGGCGGAGAGCCGGGGGAAGAGGCGCAGGACGGTGGCCTCGGTGGTGTCGCAGACCTGCTCCTCACTGACACCATAGGCTTCCGCCAAGCGGTGGATGACATGGGGCACGAACGATGGTTCGTTACGCTGGCCGCGCAGGGGGACGGGAGCCATATAGGGGGCATCCGTCTCCAGGACGATGCGGTCGAGGGGCACACAGGCGGGGAGGGTCTCTGGCAGATGACTCTTCTTGAACGTCAGCACACCACCGATACCCAAGGCAAAACCAGGGAAGTCGAGGAGCTGACGCGCCTCCTGCTCGTTGCCCGTGAAGCAGTGGAACACGCCACCGGGCAGTCGGTCGGCATAGCGGCGAAGCACCGCCACCATCTCGTTCTGTGCCTTGCGGCAGTGGATCATCAGGGGCAGCTGCCACTCCACCGACCACTGCACCTGCCGCTCGAAGGCCTTGAGTTGCTCGGCCTCGTAGTCGCGACTCCAGTAGTAGTCGAGGCCCACCTCCCCGATGGCCACATACGTCGCGTCGCGCTGCAACACGTCCTGCATCGCGTCCAACACCTCCGACCAGTCGGCCTTCACCTCCTCGGGGTGCAGTCCCATCATGGGGTAGGCATAACCGGGATAGCACTGACAGCAGGCGGCCACACGGTCCAGGGAGGCACGGTCGATAGCTGGCACTAACACGCGCCGACAGCCAGCCTCTCTGGCGCGCTGCACCACCGCGTCGAGGTCGCCCTGGAACTCCTCTCCGTCGAGGTGGGCGTGGGTATCGGTATAGTGCATCATTTGTCGCGGTGCAGCAGTTGGTCCATATACTGGTAGAGCATCTGTTTGCGGTCGGCATCGACGCCAACCTCCCGCAGACTCTCGGCGGCCTGTTGGAAATAGGCGTTGACCTTCTCTTCACACAGCTGTCGGATGCCCATCGCATCGTAGAGACGGGTGACGGCCGCCACCTTCTCTTGCCGGTCGAACACGGTGGCCTCTACCCACCGCGACAGCTCGGCACGCTGCGCACGGTCTGCCCTGTTAAAGGCGTTGATGAGCATATAGGTCTTCTTGTTGGACACGATGTCGCCACCGATGGCCTTGCCAAACACCGCGGGGTCGCCATAGACATCGAGCAGGTCGTCCTGCAACTGGAAGGCGAGTCCCAACCGCTCACCGAAGCGGTAGAGGTGGTCGACATCGGTCTCGGGCGCACCCGCCAACACGGCTCCTATCTTGGTGGCACAGGCCAGCAGCACGGAGGTCTTCAGCCGTATCATCTCGATATACTCCTCCTCACTGACATCCTGTCGCGTCTCAAAGGCCATGTCATACGCCTGCCCCTCCCCGATCTCCAGTGCCGTCAGGGTGAAGCAGTCCAGCACCCGTGCTAACTTATCAGCGGACACCTGTGCCATGCGCTGATAGGCCAACACCAACATGGAGTCGCCGGAGAGGATGGCCGTATTGGCATCCCATCGTTTGTGCACCGTCTCATGGCCGCGCCGCAGGTCGGCATTGTCCATCAGGTCGTCGTGCAACAGCGTGTAGTTATGGTAGGTCTCCAGTCCGCAGGCTGGCATGAGGATGTCCTCGGGATGCTCATTGTAGAGGTTATAGGCCATGAGCATCAGCACCGGGCGGATGCGTTTGCCGCCGAGCGACAGCACATAGCGGATAGGCTCGTAGAGCGACTGTGGTTGGCGGTCGTAGGGCATCTGTTCTAAACAGTCGTTGACCGCCTTAAGGGTTTCGTTTGCTGACAGTATCATTGTTGTTCGTTTTATGTCTTTTATAGTTTGAAGACGATGGGTATGCACACCTTGGTGCGACAGGGTTTACCGTCCTGTATGCCGGGTTTCCAGCGTGGCATCATGCGCAGCACGCGCAGGGCTTCATTGTCACACTCCGTCGACAGCGTGTGCTGGAGGGTGATGCCCGTAATCTGGCCGTCTTTCTCCACGTAGAAGAACGCCACCACCTTACCCTGCACCTTACGCTCCTGTGCCACCTTGGGATAGGTGAGGTTACGGGTGAGCCATTTCATCAGTTCCACGGCACCCCCTGGAAACTGCGGTAGGTCTTCGACGATGCGCAGCTGCTGCGGGTTGTCGTTGGGGTCGATGCCGGCGGGTGCCAACACCTTCGGGTCTTCCGTCTCCACCGTCGTGGGGGCAGGGGCCTCGTCGTCGTCACCGTTCTTGTCGCCGTCGGTAGCCGACGGACGGTCTGGCTCTTCGGGTGCCAGTTCCACGTTGTCATCGACCACGCGCAACTGGGCACCCTCCTCCGCCTTGGGACGTGCCGGGGGCATCGCGGCCATCTGCTGTTCCACCGACATCGGCACCTGGTCCTCCTCGTGCACCATGTCGTGGATGTCCAGTTCCTCGTCGACAGGCGCCTCCGTCGGCATGCTGTTCCATTCGAGGGCAACGAACAGCAGGGCCAACACCAAGACGAGTCCCAAGAGGAATCCCGTGGTGCGCTGCCTGTCGAGGTCTACCTGTGGTATCTTATGTTGTTCCATGCGTTGCCCTTGTGTTTCACTTTTCGCTGACCAGTGCGGCCACGGCATCGCGACACTGCTCCATCAGCCATTTCGGGGTACTGGTGGCTCCGCAGATGCCGACGGTGTGGATGCCGTCGAGCCAGTCCGGTTGTATCTCGTCAGGACCTTCGATGAGGCGCGCGTTGGGGTTGACGCGCAGACACTCGTTGTAGAGCACCTTACCGTTGCTACTCTTGCGTCCGCAGACGAAGAGGATGAGGTCGTGGCGCGTGGCAAACTGCGAGATATGGGGCATGCGGTTGGCCACCTGCCGACAGATGGTGTCGAAGCGCTGGAAGACGGCACTGGGTTGGATGTGTGCCTGGATATAGTCCACGATGCGGTGGAACTCATCCAGCGACTTCGTGGTCTGCGAGTACAGGTAGATGTCGCGACTGAAGTCCAGGCGCGTCACGTCGTCGTAGTGTTCGATGACGATGGCCTCGCCGCGCGTCTGCCCCACCAGTCCGAGCACCTCGGCGTGACCGTTCTTACCGAAGATGACGGTCTGGCCGTCCCCGGTCTCATACTGTCGTTTGATGCGGCGCTGCAACTGGAGCACCACGGGACAGGTGGCGTCGATGATCTCGATGCCGTTGCGCTGCGCCATGGCGTAGGTCTCGGGGGGTTCACCGTGGGCGCGCAGCAGCACTTTCACGCCGTGCAGCGCGCGCAACTCATCGTGGTTGATGGTGACGAGTCCCAACCGATGCAGTCGCTCACACTCCATACTGTTATGCACGATGTCGCCCAAGCAGTAGAGGCGCGTACCCTTCGCCAACTCCTCCTCGGCCTTATGGATGGCCGTGGTCACACCGAAGCAGAAACCGCTCCCACTGTCTATCTCGATCTGTATCTCCCTGTTGTCACCCTGCGTCATTGGTCGTTCCTCCCGTGCCCTTGTCCGTTGCTGAGTCGTCCGAAGTACAGGTCGAGCAACTGTTGCGCTGCCACAAACGAGGTCTGCTGTCCAGCTAACACGGCCTGCTCGGCCTCGCGCATACGTTCCTGCACCACACCGTCGTTGTAGAAGCTACGGCGCAGTTGTTCGTCGATACTCTCATACATCCAGTATTTCGCCTGTTCGTTGCGGCGGTAGTCGAAATAGCCGTTCTGCTTCACGAAGTCGATATACGCATAGACCATGTCCCATATCTCCTTGATGCCGAGGTCATAGAAACCACTGTAGCAGAGCACCTGCGGCAGCCAACCGCTCTCGGGCATAGGGAAGAAGTGCAGGGCGTTGCGGAAGTTGCTGGCGGCCATGTGACACTTATCCACGTTCTCGCCATCACACTTGTTGATGACGATGCCGTCGCTGATCTCCATGATGCCGCGTTTGATGCCCTGCAACTCGTCACCCGTGCCGGCCAGTTGGATGAGCAGGAAGAAGTCGACCATGGAGTGGCAGGCCGTCTCGCTCTGCCCCACCCCCACCGTCTCCACGAAGATCTTATCGAAGCCAGCGGCCTCGCAGAGGATGATGGTCTCGCGCGTCTTGCGCGCCACACCGCCCAGCGACCCTGCCGTTGGACTGGGACGTATGAACGAGTCAGGGTGCACGGCGAGTTTCTCCATGCGGGTCTTGTCTCCTAAGATGCTACCCTTGGTGCGCTCACTACTGGGGTCGATGGCCAGCACGGCCAACTTACCGCCCTTCTCCTTCAGCACGTGCATGCCGAAGGCATCGATGGAGGTCGACTTACCAGCCCCTGGCACACCGCTGATGCCCACGCGGATGCTGTGACCACTATACGGCAGACATTTGTCGATGACTTCCTGCGCCTTGGCCTGGTGGTCGGCGTTGACGCTCTCCACGAGGGTCACGGCCTGCGAGAGTACCGTGACATCGCCCTTGACGATGCCCTCCACCAGTTCGGCGACACTGCGCTCGCGCCGCTTATAACGGTTGCGCTTCAGGTAGGGGTTGATGATGGAGGGCTGCTCCACCCCACTGTTCACCTGTAGTCCGGCGTATGCTTCACTATTCTCTGGGTGTTCCATGGCTCTTGTGTTTAGGGTTTCACATCGACGGGGATGACCACCTTCGCGTGGTCGGGGTCGTTGGTAATCATCAGGATGCGGGGCTGGGTGCGCGCCTTCTGTATCTCGTCGCGCAGCACCGTCACCTTGAGGTTAGCAGACTCGCCTGGCCGCAGCGTCCGTTTGTTCAGCGACACGCGCAGCCCGACGGTGAAGAGTTGGATGGAGGAGATCTTTAGGTCGCCGCGCCCGGAGTTGGCCATGGCGATCACCATGCTCTTCTTCGCCTTGCCAGCGAAGTCCACCTCCACCCTTTCCTTCGTGAGGTACAGGCGTGGCGCCTGTCTCCCGTGTTCAGCGCGCAGACCCTCCATAGAGGGCAGCAGCACGGTGGACACACCGATGCGGTTGGCCGCCGTCGCCTTGTCGCCGGGGTTCGCAGCCAAGTAGATGCTCGACTGCGTCAGTCCGAAGCCGCCCACCTTCTCCGACTGCAGTGCCACGGTGATGGTGGCGGTGCCGCGCGGGGCAACGGTCTCTGGCACGACGGTGGCGGAGAGGTACGACGGCAGGTGCATCAGGTTCGGACGACAGGGCTGTCCCGTGTTGTTATATACCTGGATCTGCTGCACGGGGTGGTCCCCCTTGTTGACGTTGTCAAACTCTAACTCGTTGCGGTCGGTGCGCAGCGTACCGACCTCCACGGGGTAGTTATGCGACAGGTCCACGTAGTCGGCCAGCACCACGCCCTTCATGCGGATATACACGGGCTTCTTCGTGCCGTTGCTGATGATGGCGGCCTGATGGTCGAAGTGTCCCAACTGACGGGCGTCGTAGGTCATGCGGATCTGGAAGCGTTCGCCCATCCCCACCACGTCCTTTGGGTAGTCCACCACGGTACAGTTGCAGTCGGCATCCACCGCCTCTATCTTCAGTCGGCGGATACTCCTGTTGCGAAACTCGAAGACGGCGGTGACGGGTTGGCGGAACCCCGTAGCACCCACGTCGACGATGGTCTTCTGGGCGATCAACTTCTGTGCGGCAGCCCCGAGGGGCAGCAGGGTCAGCAGGCAGCAGGCAAAGATCCAGCGCCGTGCGCCTGTCGTTATGGTCGTTCTGTCTTTTGGCTTCATGTATCCTCTGTTTAGGTGTACAAAAGTACGAAGAAAAAGTCGAAACACGAAGAAAATCCGTTTTTTCTTTGCGTTTCGCCAACTATATCGTAACTTTGCAGGAAAAACCAGCAGACATGGACACCACAAAGACGGCCAATGTTATTTTCGACGACATACGAAAGACGGCAAAATCCGTATTGCCGCCTGGAAGTTCTTTATACCTCTATGGTTCCAGAGCCAGAGGAGACTTCCATGCCGACTCCGACTGGGATTTACTGGTCCTGTTGGATAAAAAGAACATTGAAGACAAGGACTACGACATGCTCTATGAGTTTAATAAGTTGGGAGTGACAGTCAATGAACTCTTCATCCCCATCGTCTACACCAAGGAAGAATGGAACAAACGGCGAGGGTCGGCGTTCTATCACAATGTTGAAACAGAAAAGATTATTCTCCTATGAACGAGCACGCTGATTTTGCCAAACGGGCGGCACTGGAACTTCATGAAGCAGACATTAATCTGCAAGAAGCGGAATATCTTGCTGTATCACAATTCTACAAGGGTGCCGCAAACCGTCTCTATTATGCGATGTTCCACGGTGTCTCGGCTTTGTTTGCTAAAGACGGGATAAGCTGTAAGACACACAAAGGGAGTCATATCCAGTTTTCCAAAGCGTATGTCTTCACCGGACTGTGGCCAGAGGACTTTTCCAAAGTCTACGCGCAGCTGCAGACGGTGAGAGAGTCTGGCGACTATGACGTGTACTATGATGTCAGCGAAAGCCAGATCCAAAGAAACCTGCCCGTGGTGAAGGACTTTCTGGAGCGGGTTGCCCACTATAAGGGAAAGATGGATCACACTACCGATCCTGTCGCAGAGAAAAATTCCTAACCTATCATTATGATAACTCCAGAACTGCTAAACCCTCGCTCCATCGTCGTCATCGGTGGCTCGAACAATGTGCATAAGCCGGGGGGCGCCGTCGTGCGCAACCTCCTGCAGGGCAACTATAAAGGCATCCTGCGCATCGTCAATCCTAAGGAGGATGAGGTGCAGGGCATCAAGGTGTTCCACGATGCGCACGAACTGCCACCCACCGACCTCGCCATCTTAGTCATCCCGGCTAAGCTATGTCCCGACAGCGTCCAGCTG
>CAVAIX010000099.1:0-7737 GCA_963588695.1 Bacteroidaceae bacterium
GAGCGCGGCGACCTGTTGCCGTTGGGCGAGGACGGCAGTCGCCTGCTCGTGGAGACCTCCTACTTCAATCCACCCATGGGACTGAACAACATCCTGTTGCGCATCAAGTCGCGGGGCTACTATCCCGTATTGGCGCACCCCGAGCGGTATGTCTATATGGACGCGCCACAATACCGACGACTGAAGTCCCTCGGTGTGCAGTTCCAACTCAACCTCCCCTCCCTCTTGGGACTGTACGGTAAGGTGGCGCGGCTGAAAGCCCACCAGCTATTAGAGAAGGGCTGCTACGACCTCGCTGGCACCGACCTCCACTCCCTCGACGTACTGGAGGCTGCCGTGCGGCAGAAACTGGACAGGGAAGCCCTGTCGCAGGTTCTGGAACTGATAAAAAAGCGTTTACAATAAAATAGACAGATTACAATGGATTTGAAAGTATGGCTCGTAAGAGAAGGGGAACCACTCCCTACCGATGAGGGGCAGCAGCGCCTCTTGCGCATGGGACTGATTGCCGAAGAGTTTGACAAAGTCGGAGCAAACATCAAATGGTTTGCCTCGACGTTTGACCACAACCTCAAGAAATTCCGGGTGGACCACAGCGTTGAACTGCCAGTCAATGACCATTATTCCCTTTGCCTTCTTCATGGCAGAAACTACACGAAAAACCTCTCGTTGAAACGAATCCTCCACTATGCCGATGAAAGAAGGCAGTTTGCCAAGTGGGCAGAGACCATGGAGGAACCCGATGTCATTGTGGCTGCCATGCCGAATATTGACTTGGCACTCGCAGCAGTTAGGTATGGTAAGAAACACCATATCCCGGTCTTTGTCGATGTCCGCGATCTGTGGCCGGAGCTGTATGAAGACTATTTCCCGAGGTTCAAGAAGCTCGTCCATTACGCCATCATACCATTCAAGCGGCAACTGTCATGGACGCTGAAGAACGCCACAGGTATCACGGCCACCTCGGACAAATTTCTGGATTGGGCATTGCGATATGCCAGACGCAGCAAGAGGTCAACAGACAACTATTACTATGTCTCCTACCCAGATACCGATATTGCGTTGACCGAAGCAGACTATAACTATTGGTATGACAAAGGGCTGACAGAGAATGACACCATTTGCTGCTTCTTCGGCCAGTTTGGCTATGCAGTCAATCTGGAACCCGTCATGTATGCCGCCCTTGAGACCGCGAAGAAGAATCCTCACGTCAAATACGTTATCTGCGGAATGGGGGAGAAACTAAACACCTACCGACAAATCCTGAATGGCGCAGATAATGTTATCTTCCCCGGTTGGGTAGATCGGAAACAGATTTGCGCTCTAGGGAAAATCGCGTCGGTCGGACTGCTTTCCTACCGACAAAATAAAAATTACGAGTGGTCCATGCCCAACAAGTTTTGTGAATATCTGGCACTGGGACTCGCCGTTATGGTAGAGCCAACGGGTATGATGGCTCATCTCACGGTCAAGCACCGCATCGGCTTCCGCTATGACCGTGCGGAGGAACTGGCAGAGAAGCTGCTCTACCTCGCAGACCACAAGGAAGAGATCATAGACATGAAGCAAAGGGCCAGATCGCTCTACGAACAGCAGTTCAAGGCCGATGTCGTATATGGAAGGATAGTCACAGATATCATAAACATCATTGGAAAATAATTATGGAATACAAGTATGTTGTTGTGGGGGCAGGGCTTGCTGGCATTACCGTGGCCGAGCGAATTGCTACCCAGTTGCATGAGAAAGTTCTTGTGATTGAAAAACGGGGACACGTCGGAGGCAATGTGTATGACGAATATGACGCTGCGGACATCCTCGTACAGAAGTATGGCCCCCATACCTTCCACACGAACGACAAGGAGGTCTTTGACTATATCTGCCAGTACTGCGACTGGCATGAGTATCAACACCGGGTACTGTCCTATGTGAACGGCCATTTCGTGCCGATGCCCATCTCGTTGGAAACCATCAACCAACTCTACAACATGAATCTCTCCGAGGACGAAATGGAAGCCTTCATCGAAAGCCGAAAGGAAAAGATTGAAGATATTAAGACGAGCGAAGACGTGGTGCTTTCGCAGGGTGGCCGCGACATCTACGAGAAGTTCTTCAAGTACTTCACGATAAAGCAATGGGGCGTAGACCCCTCCCAGCTTGACAAAAGTGTCATCAGCCGAATCCCGTTCCGAAAGAACAGGGACACCCGCTATTTCACAGACCAGTATCAAGGCAATCCGAAAGGAGGGTTCACAAAACTCTGCCAGCGGATGTTGAATCATCCGGAAATCAAGGTATTGCTGAACACGGACTACAAGGAGGTCATCGACGACATGACGTACGAAAAACTGATTTATACTGGTCCCCTCGACTACTATTTCGACTACAAACTCGGCAAGCTGAAATGGCGTAGCATCAAGTTCATCTTCGAGACACACGACTGCGAGTCCTATCAGCCGACAGCCAGCACCCGTTGGCCGATGGACTATGAATACACGCGCATCACGGAATTCAAGAAGATGACCGGCCAGCAGAGCCGGAAGACGACGATTCTGAAAGAGATTCCCTGCGACGGGGATGAGCCGTTCTACACCTTCCCCACCACCGAATGGAAGGCGTTAGCACAGCAGTATCGGGAAATGGCGGCAGCAGAAAAGGACGTCATTTTCCTGGGTCGCTTGGCTGAGTACAAATACTACGACATGGACGATGTAGTGCGAAGAGCATTGGACGTGTTCGAGGAGTCGGTTCGGTAATCGGGACCATAAAAGTAATATCGAATTTTAGAGTAAAAAAAATGATGGAAGAAAAAGGAACTACCCGCGTCTTGGTGTTGGCTACGGATTATCCAGGTTTGAACCGGAAGGAAGCACATCGCTTTGTGCACGTGAGGAATTTGTTCTATCAAGACCAGGGGATTGATGTGACGGTGCTTAATTTTGCCGCTAAGGCAGACTATCAATATGAAGGAATAAACGTGGTCAGTCTGCAGACATACAAGACTACGGGACGGCAGTATGATGTGTTGCTTTCCCATCAGCCGAACATCCGGCAACACTACGTGTTCCTGCGCCGGTATAGTGGCCGTTTCCCCCGTCTCATGCTGTTCTTTCACGGCCACGAAATACTGAGGTTCAGCAAGGTTTATCCGAAACCATACAGCTACGTCAGCACTTCTAAGGTCAAGGCCTTCCTCCAGGATAGGTACGACCTCTTCAAGTTGTCTGTATGGCGGAGATATATTCCGAAGATTATCGATAAGACAATCTTGATTTTTGTGAGTCAATGGATGTTTGACGAGTTTCAGAAATCCACCCAGCTTGCTCCAGATGCACTGAAAGGACACTATCATATCATACATAATGGTGTGGGTGAACTTTTTGAAAAGCGCACTTACGATGCAGCAAAACAAAAAACATTTGACTTTGTGATGATTCGCGGCAATCTGGACGGTTCTAAGTATGGCGTAGATATCGTGAATGAATGGGCCAAAAACAACCCAGAAGCAAAGTTTCTGGTGGTAGGAAAAGGCCGATACTTTGACTATAACGACAAACCGGCCAATTTGTGTTGGGAAAACAGAACATTGAACCATCAAGAGATTATTGATGTATTGGATACTGCCCGTTGTGCGCTGATGCCTACGCGGCAAGACACACAGGGCTTGATGACCTGCGAAATGGCAACGTACGGTATGCCAGTAATCACGTCCGACATTCCTGTGTGTCATGAGGTTCTTGACGCTTTTTCCAATGTCTGCATGATAGGCAATGATGCGGCCGACGTAAAACTGCTGCCTATCTGTGAGTCGTTGGAAAAGGGACTCCCCTATCAGAAAAATGACCTGTTCTTCAAAAGCAACACGTGTGCCCATGAGGTTGAAGTCATTAAAAAGCTAACAAACCGTTCAAGATGAGATGAAAAAACTACTACGCAACATAGCAAAGAAACTGGTTTCTTCCGCGTACTTTACCTATATGGAAGTGCACCTGCCAGCCATTTT
This sequence comes from Bacteroidaceae bacterium, assembly GCA_963588695.1. Classification (GTDB taxonomy): domain Bacteria; phylum Bacteroidota; class Bacteroidia; order Bacteroidales; family Bacteroidaceae; genus Prevotella. Next base: position 4,001 of record CAVAIX010000099.1, read on the forward strand.
CGACCAGGCATATAGGAAGGGACAGTTGCGGTATCTGAGTGCTGAGGATTTCCAGCTGTGGAAGGATGCGTTCATGTGTTTGCTCCGCGAGCATCGTCGTTCAAATTATGGACTCAATCAGCGCCAATTGTTGACCGCGTTCCCTACGGCACAAATAGAAGTTGTGCGGCATAGGCAATCTGGGGATTCGCATTGCCCAATAGTGGTCCTGTGTGTAAAGAATGACAGGTCTCGCATCGAAATGCTCGTGAAACATTACCGGAAGTTAGGCGTAGAACGATTCGCTATGATTGACAATGGTTCGGACGACGGAACCTACGAATGGTTGTTGGAACAGAAAGACATTGATGTTTACAGAACGACAGACCCGTACAGTTCCTGCATAAAGGAAGCATGGATCAACCGAATAGTCAGCATGTATGGTTTCAACCGGTGGTACTTGCTGACCGACTCAGATGAACTGGTCAAATATGTCGGAATGGAAACGCATCCCCTGTCAGATGTGGTTTCCTACGCAGAAGACAACGGATATGACAGATTGGAAGCACTGACTTTGGATATGTATAGTGAACAAGGACTGTATGCTCCGATAGGCGAGAATGGCACGATAGAAGAGGAATACTGCTGGATGGATACGGATTCGTATGAAGAACGTCCCAAACAAGTCGGTGCAGAAACAGTACAATGGCTGACGGGCGGACCGAGAAAGCGAAAAATGAATGTTTCAACGTCATTGATGAAGTTTCCTCTCGTGTTCTTCAAACCAGGAACGCTGAGTGCCAATGCCCATTTCCCATATCCATACAAAGAGCTGAATGGAGTCCCGTGCGTACTGGCCATTATGCACTATAAGTTTCTACCAGAAGATCTAAAAGAGTATAGGAGGAGGTCTGCCGCTGGTTCTGGTTTTGCCTTTGGCGGTGGATATTATCGTCATTACATCCAGAATGCCAATCAACCCGAAACCTTCATGTATAAAGGTAGCAGGAAATATGTGGACTCTCAATCCTTGGTCGGAATACCTTATATACAAGTCATTCCGTTCGCAAGATAAGGGGCAAGGTGATGTGAAATGTGAAAATTATAACCTATCAAGAAATCGTATGAAAATCAAAAGAATAGCCATGCAGATGCTTGGCAAAAAGGGCGTTCAAAGAGCAGTATACTGCAAAAAACTGTTGTGCTTGGCTAAGTCCGCTTTGAATGGCAATAGGAATAGTATAGAGGTCTGTGGTGCAAGTAAGTATCAGTTATATCATGTCGAGGGGAAGAATGTCTTCTTTGGATATTATGATTTGAAGGCTTGCAACAGGTCTGGCAAAAAACTGATTGCACACCTGGTGGACAAATCGGCAAATCCTGTGGCAGATGCTGCCAAGATCGTTTGGTTTGATGGTGAGGGTGTGGACACACGGCCGCACGTGGTCGGAGAAACGAAGGCTTGGTGTTGGCAGCAAGGTGCCCGGTTGAGATGGCATCCCGTGGAGGAGAATACAATCCTGTTCAATGATTTTGTTGACCATCAATATGTGCTTAGAAAAGTGAATATCAATAGTGGCCTGTCGGAAATCATTGGCTGCGGAGTCTATGATATAGACGGTGAGATGAAATACGGAGTCACCTTGAATTTCTCTAGACTCCAGCGGTTGAGACCAGGTTATGGTTATCTCAATATTCCAGATTCCACAGAAGGGGAAAAAACTCCAAATGATGATGGCGTATTTTTGGTCGATATGCAATCGGGCAAAAAGGTGTTGCTTTATTCCTTGAGCCGATTGGCTGAAACCGTTGACGACGATGGATTCCATTATATCAACCACCTGTCAATTGCACCCGATGGGAAGCATTTCATTTTCTTCCATCTATGGACATTTGAGGAAAAATGGAAAATGCGCCTCTATGTTTCTGACATAAAGGGAACAAACCTGAAAAGGCTGACAGACGACATCGTCGTTTCGCATTACTGCTGGATGGACAATGAGAATTTGCTCATCACGACGACAGCCGGGGCGTACCTCTGTGTGAATATAAACAGTGGGGAAAGAAAGCAGATTGAAGAGAAACATCTGACTCGTGACGGACATCCGAATAAATTCCGTGATGGATTTATTTCGGACACCTATCCACTGAAAAACCAGCTTCAAAAGGTCTTTTACTGTCATTTTGATGGGACGGGCTATCGCGAAATAGCCCGTGTTTTTTCCAACCCCTTGAAATTCGGGGAGCACCGGTGTGATTTGCATCCTCGGGTGGAAATGAACCGACGTATAACGATTGACACGACTGCAATAGGGGGTGTGAGAAGCATCATGTCCATTGAGGTAGAATGACAATGTTAAACACAACAAGAAACAGGAACGCATAAGGAATGGGATTGTTCTTGAGAAAAACAAAAGTCGTCAAATTCTTGCTGTATCTGTTGGCGGGGGTTTTGATTCTTGACGGCAATTCAGTGTATCATTCACTGGCTTACCATGACTTGAATCTGCAATGGATATGTCTTGCTGTCGCGTCTGTCGTCTACCTTTTTGTCTTCCAGGCAGAAATGCGGAAAGACTTGCTCGCAACGGTTGGACTACTGTTCGGTTATTGCTTGATATACTTCGTGTTCAAGGCTCATGATGTGAATGAAGGGACGTTCGTGAGCATCTTGATAGGATTGCCTTTGTTTTTGCTGATTTTTTCCGAATTGGAAAAGATGCAGATGGAGCTTGAACTGTTCTATTGCATAGAGAAAATAGTGTTGCTGCTGGCTGTTGTTTCATTGTTTTTCTGGTTGTTTGGAGAAATCTTGAACTTGATCCATCCGAATATGTCTGTGACCATCAACTGGGGACAAATCAGGGAGTGCAAAGGGTTTTATGGATTGAAATTTGTGACGAATTTCAGTAATTCTTTTGGTAAGGGACTTCCCATTAATTCTGGAATCTGCACAGAAGGACCGATGTTCTGTCTGTGGTTGTGTATTGCATTGGCAATAGAACTGTTTCTCAAAGAAAACGTGTCGAAGGTCAAAATAATATTGCTCATAGCGACCATATTCTCAACTTTGTCGACCACGGGCATATTCTTCATTTCGACTTGTGCGGCTATCAAATACGTGGATTATATGAAAGGACGGGCAACCACAGGCAAAATTGTCCTAACAGTATTGCTGATGATGCTGTTGCCTGTGGCACTTGGCGCACTGCAGCAAGTGTACCTACTGAAGGCCAGCACCTCATCGTATCTGATACGCCTGCAAGATTACAGAGCTGGAGTCTTGATGTGGATGGATGACCCTGTTTTCGGAAGCGGATATGGCCGTATGTTGTCTTTGCAGAAATATGTTTTGGTATCCAAGGCTGGCAATGTGGGGTTCAGTAATAGCATCGCCGCAATTTTGGGTACGGGCGGTTTGTGGATGTTCCTTATATATGCATACAGCATTATAGGGCCTTTGGTCAAGTGTGACAGCCATGCCAAAGAAAGGGGATTCTTTATGGCCTATGCCTTTTTGACGATTTTCCTGATTTTCTATTCAAGGATTATCATGGTCGTATTTTGGGCATTCTCGTTCTACTGGGTAATGGCCATGTCCCGTTATCGAAAATGGAGAGATTAGACAAATACTTGTTAAACAAAAAAATATAGGAGGTAATGGATTATGCCAAAAGTGAGTATTATCGTTCCGTGTTATAACGTTGAAAAATACGTTGCCACGTGTATTGAAAGCCTTATCGCCCAGACCTTAAAGG
>CAVAIX010000100.1:0-7731 GCA_963588695.1 Bacteroidaceae bacterium
CGTATCCACCTTGGCAGGCGTTGGTTGTTTCGCGCGGTTGACGTTGGACTGCACGTCTGACTTGAAGAGGCGGTGAGTTCCATACCAGTAACCGCCCACAGCCGAAGCGGCCATCAAAACCAATACCAGTATGACAAGAGCAGTGTTGCGCAGCCAGTGTGTGGGGACTTCCTCCGTGACGGGAACTTCTTTCGTAACAGAAGGCTGTTCCGTGACGGAGACTTCTTCCGCTGGACTATCATTATTCATTTCCGAGAAATCTGTCTCGTCGTTGAGCACTACGGTTTCAAACTGCGAAAAGGGTTTGTTGACCAGTTCCCTCATCACGGAATCGGGCGCAAAAGAGATTTTCTCATGACTGTCAATCAGCACCCGTTCACCCGTTCTCACATTGATACTCTCGCGTGGCTCGACCTGTATTTTCCGGAAGACTCCAAGCCCTTTCACCTTGACAACTCCCTCTGCATTCAACTGGTCGTGTATCAAGTCGAACATGGCAGTGGCGAAAGCAGTCGCTTCCTTCTGCTTCATCCCGTTCCTTCCAACCAGTATCTCTGCGATATTGTTTATAGTCAGCTTGTTCATGGGCGTTCTCGTTTCAGTTTGTCTTTCCAGGTTTGAGCAGGTCTGAAGGTCAACACCAGTTTCGGTGGAACGAGCATACGCGCACCCGTTGCGGGGTTGACCATAACCCGCTCCAACTTTTTCTTCGTCTCGAAGAGTCCGAAATTCGGCACTACCACACTATTGTCCTCCACAAAAGCGTCACCCATAGCCGTCACGATATTGCTCACGAGTCGCTGGGTGGTGCGCTGGTCGTAGCCAGTGCGCGCGGCTAACATACTGATAAATTCCTTGTTGTTCATAGTCGTGTCGTTGCATATAGGTCGAACTCCTCTGCGCCAGTCACCTGTACCTCGTAGAACGTTCCAACGGTTAATGATCCTTCACTCTTGGGAATGAGCACCTCGGGGTCTACCTCTGGTGAACAGAACTCGCTCCGCGCCACATACCAGTCACCTTCCGTTCTGTCTACGATGACACGAAGCCGCTGTCCCACCTTCTCTGCTTCTATCTCCGCACTGATGTGCTGTTGCAGGCGCATCAATCGGTCGAGTCTGGCCTGCTTCACGTCTGCTGGCACATCGTCCTTGTAGTGTTTGGCCGAATAGGTACCGTCCTCCTCGGAATAGGCAAAGGCTCCCATGCGCTCGAAACGTGCCCACCGGGTGAACTCCATCAACTGCTGGAAATCATTTTCGGTCTCACCAGGGAATCCAACCATCAAGGTGGTACGGATATGTATTCCTGGCACTTCCCGACGCATCCGCCGTATCAGTTCGTAGGTTTCTTCCTTGCTGACGTGGCGGTGCATACAATCCAAGACTGGGTCACTGATGTGCTGCAGGGCAATATCCAGATAGTTGCATACGTTTTTCTTCTCGCGCATCACCCGCAACAAATCCCAAGGGAAATGCGCTGGATAGGCATAGTGGAGGCGAATCCACTCCACACCTTCTATGTCGGCCATGCGTTCCACGAGTTCCGCGAGGTGTTGCTTTCCGTCAATATCCACACCGTAGTAGGTCAGTTCCTGTGCAATGACTTGAAACTCCTTCACGCCTTGCTTCACCAACCATTTCACCTCACTGAGAATCTCCTCCATAGGGCGACTTTTATGGTGTCCAGTGATGATAGGAATAGCGCAGTAGGCACAGTTTCTGTCGCATCCTTCAGCAATCTTCAGATAGGCATAATGCTTCGGGGTTGTCAAGTGGCGATGCTCCCCGTCAGGCATGGTTTCCTCCAAGTCTGCGAGCAACTGCTTATAGTTGAATTTACCGTACCACCCGTCCACCTCGGGGATTTCCGCTTCCAGGTCAGCCAGATAGCGTTCCGAAAGACACCCCATCACATAGAGTCGCTGGAGGCGACCCGCTGTCTTGGCTTGCGCCATTTGAAGGATGGTATCGATGCTCTCTTGCTTGGCATCTTCGATGAAACCGCAGGTATTAACCACCACAATGTCCCCTTGCGGCTGGTCACTGTCGTGCGTCACTCGATAGCCTTTGGCTTCGAAGAGTCCGATGAGGTTCTCGCTGTCCACTAAGTTTTTGGAGCACCCCATCGTGATGAAATCTATGGTTTTCTTCTTATTCATCCTTAAAAAGTGAATCCACAAACTGCTGTTTGTTGAACAACTGGAGGTCTGTCATTCCTTCGCCCAGTCCAATGTATTTTACGGGCACCTTCAACTGGTCACTGATACCAATGACTACGCCACCTTTTGCCGTTCCATCGAGTTTGGTGATGGCCAGTGAGGAAATCTGCGTGACGGCCGAGAACTGCTTAGCCTGCTCGAAGGCGTTTTGTCCCGTAGACCCGTCGAGCACCAGCATCACCTCGTCGGGAGCCTCTGGCACAACCTTCTTCACCACATCCTTTATTTTCTTCAGCTCGTTCATCAGCCCCACCTTGTTGTGCAAACGTCCTGCCGTGTCTATCAACACGACATCAGCCCCGTTGGCCTTGGCCGAGCTGACGGTGTCGAAGGCCACACTGGCCGGGTCGCTGCCCATCTGCTGCTTCACCACCGTAGCTCCAGCGCGTTCGCCCCAGATGCAGAGTTGTTCAACAGCGGCGGCACGGAAAGTGTCGGCAGCCCCGAGGTAGACCTTCTTTCCTGCTTGACTGAACTGCCAGGCGAGCTTGCCAATGGTCGTTGTCTTGCCCACACCGTTCACGCCCACCACTAAAATCACATAGGGTTTGTGGTCGGCTGGCAACTCCCAACTGTCGTTGTCGTCGGTGTTGTTTTCCGAGAGCAAAGCTGCGATTTCATCGCGCAGTATTCCGTTGAGTTCGCTCGTTCCAACATACTTATCGCGCGCCACGCGTTGCTCTATGCGTCCGATAATCTTGAGTGTGGTGTCTACCCCCACATCGCTGGTGATAAGCACCTCTTCAAGGTCATCCAGCACGTCGTCGTCCACCTTAGACTTTCCTGCCACTGCACGTGTCAGTTTGTCAAACACACTTGTCTTTGTTTTCTGCAGACCTTTGTCCAAGGTCTCCTTCTTGTCTTTATTAAAGAACCCAAATATTCCCATTGTCTTCCTTTTTACTCCCTGCAAAGGTAGTGCAAACCGAGCGAAATACAAAATAAACGACCGTTTATTTTTATTTCAGAGGTGCAGCCTACCTTCGACGCGTAGCGTCAGAGGTACGATTAAGTGAGAAGAATACAAAATAAATGCCCGTTTATTTTTATTTCCGAACGAAAGTAGTACCTTTGCACCATGATATTCTATTTTTCTGGGACTGGCAACACCCGTTGGGTGGCCCAACAATTATCGGAAGCCACGGCTGAACCGCTCGTGGACATGGCGCAAGCCTTGCAGCAAGACGCCCTACATTACACGCTCCAAGACGGAGAACGACTGGGGTTCTGTTTCCCCACGCACGGCTGGCAACCGCCACACCTCGTGCGCCACTTTATTCGCAACGCTGTTATACAGTGCAGTTCAGACACTTATACCTATGCGGTAACCACCTGTGGCGATAGTGCAGGCGAAGTAATGACCATCCTCAACAAAGAACTGCGACAGAAGGGACTTCATGCCTCTTCGCTGTTTTCTGTCATCATGCCCGAGACGTACGTCTGCCTACCATTTATGTACACCGATACACCCGAACGCGAGCAGGAAAAATTGACGGAGGCCGACCGTGTGGTGAAGCATATTGCCGACACCATCGTCAACCGAAAATCGCCAGTGACGGAGCTGGAGCGTGGTGCTGCTCCCCATATCTATTCCTATGTGATTGGCTCGTTCTTCAACCGCTGTCTGATCAGCGACCGGAAATTCACCGTCGATGCTGACGCCTGCATCCGCTGTGGACAGTGCGCTAAGGTGTGTCCAGTGGACAATATAGAAGGTGCACCGCCCGTGTGGCTTCACACTGGACAGTGCACCTGTTGTATGGCTTGCTACCACCACTGTCCCACGCACGCCATCAACTACGGCAAGATTACGCGGAAACGCGGGCAGTACTATTTCAATAGACGCGCGGACCGAAAATAGCCGTACCAACGCGCACCATCGTGCTACCCTCTTCCACGGCCAAGGGATAGTCGTGACTCATGCCCCACGAGCGTTGAGCGAACCACGGCGACTCGGAGAAATAGCGCGCCTTCACCTCGTCGAAGAACTGGTGTGCCTGTCGGAACTCGCTGCGTATCTGTGCCTCGTCGTCCACGTTGGAGGCCATCATCATCAGCCCACAGATGCGCACGTGTGCCATCTTCTTCCATTCGTCCCCGTCCAACAGCTGGCGACAGTCGTCGGGCGTCAGTCCGTATTTCGTGTCCTCTTCGGCCATGTGCAGTTCGAGCAACACATCGATGACACGGTCGTGTCGGGCGGCCTGTTTCTCAATCTCTCTCAACAGTTTGAGTGAATCGACAGACTCAATCATCGACACGTAGGGCGCGATGTACTTCACCTTATTGGTTTGCAGGTGTCCGATGAAATGCCACTGGACATCGGGGGGCAGGGCTGCCACTTTCTGTCGCAGTTCCTGCTCGTGACTTTCACCAAACACACGCTGTCCCTCGTCGTATGCCGCCTGCAGGTATTCCACGGGGTGATACTTACTGACAGCCACGAGACACACGCCCTCGGGCAACTGACAGCGCACCTCGCGGAGATGCCCCTTCACGTCGTAATCCGTCATTCTGCACGCTCCTGTTGCTCGTATTCAGGCTTGTCGTCGGCCTGAGCTTTCTTGTATTCAAAAACGTCCATCAGGGCGGTCTCTGCCACGGAGGCGATAACATAGTCTATCATCGTGCCGCCCATCACCGTCTCGATGTTCCCCACAGCACCTTTCAGCGTACCAGCCTGCACCAGGTAGTTGACGGCGGTGCGCTTCTCCTTTTCCGTCTTCTCATCGATGGTGATGAACTGCAGTTTGGCCTTATACCAACGGTCGGCCGTCGCCTCGTCACTGAAGAAAATCTCCTTGTAGGGCGCAATCTTGATGTCCTTAATGGCAAATTCCCCACTGATATAGGACGACACCTCCTCCATGATGCGCTTCTCTGCCTCTGTAAAGCTGAGCGCGTCGACGGTGTAGGTCTCGGTCACCTTCTTCTGGAGTCCGTCCTCCATGGTCTTCTCATATTGGATTTTACACTCAAACCAAATTGCTGTTCTGCTTCTCATTTTTCTATTACCTTTCTGTTTAATGTTTGTTTTCGAGGCACAAAAGTAATCATAATTTCCGAATGGAACAACGATAGTGCCGTTTTTTTCTTCCCTTCTGCCGTTCGTCAACCAGAAAACAAGTTCCTTCCTGTTTTTGGCACGCAATTTGCAAAACCCTGTTAAACGAAAAAATCACAGCTATATAATTATGCAAAAAGGTAATATTGGGGTTACTACCGAGAACATCTTCCCCGTCATCAAAAAGTTTCTCTACAGCGACCATGAGATTTTCCTCCGCGAAATGGTGTCTAATGCCGTAGATGCCACACAAAAGCTCAAGACACTCGCCGGGCAGGGCGAGTTTAAGGGCGAGTTGGGCGACCTTGCCGTGCGCGTCAGTCTCGACACGGACAAGGGCACCATCACCATCAGCGACCGAGGCATCGGTATGACCGAAGAGGAAATCGACAAATACATCAACCAGATTGCCTTCTCGGGCGTCAACGACTTCCTGGAGAAATACAAAGACAACGCCAACAGCATCATCGGCCATTTCGGACTGGGCTTCTACTCGTCGTTCATGGTGGCCAAGAAGGTGGAGATCATCACCCGGAGCTACAAAGACGGTGCGAAGGCCGTGAAATGGTCGTGCGACGGCAGTCCTGCCTACGAGATTGACGAGGTGGAGAAGGCCGACCGCGGCTCAGACATCGTGCTCTATATAGACGACGACTGCAAGGAGTTTCTCGACAAGAGCAAAATACAGGGTCTGCTCAACAAATACTGCAAGTTCATGGCCGTGCCCGTCGTGTTCGGCAAGAAGCAGGAATGGAAAGACGGCAAGATGCAGGACACGGACGAGGATAACGTCATCAACAGCGTAGAACCGCTCTGGACCAAGGCACCGTCCACCCTCAAAGACGAGGACTACAAGGCGTTCTACCGCACGCTCTATCCCATGCACGATGAACCCATGTTCTGGATTCACCTCAATGTCGACTATCCGTTCAACCTCACAGGTATACTCTACTTCCCACGCATCAAGTCGAACATCGAGTTGCAGCGCGATAAGATTCAGCTCTTCTGCAATCAAGTGTTCGTCACCGACCAGGTGGAAGGCATCGTGCCCGAGTTCCTCACCCTACTCCACGGTGTCATCGACTCACCCGACATTCCCCTCAACGTCAGCCGCAGCTACCTGCAGAGCGACCGTGAGGTCAAGAAAATCTCCACCTACATCACCAAGAAGGTGGCAGACCGCCTGCAAGCCATCTTCAAGGAAGACCGCAAGGCTTACGAGGAGAAATGGGACGACTTGAAACTCTTCATCAACTATGGTATGCTGAGCGACGAGAGCTTCTACGACCGCGCCAAGGAGTTCACCCTGATGAAGGACACGGAGGGCAAGTATTTCACCTTCGACGAGTACAAACAACTCATTGAGGGTACACAGAAAGACAAGGACGACACTCTCGTCTACCTCTACGCCACCGACCGCGAGGAACAGTACAGCTACATCCAGGCCGCCAAGGACAAAGGCTACAGCGTCTTGCTGCTCGACGGACAACTGGACGTGCCCGCCATACAGATGTTGGAACAGAAGTTCGAGAAGAGTCGCTTCACGCGCGTTGATGCCGACATCATCGACCGCCTGATCGTAAAGGACGATGCACCCAAGAGCACTCTCAGCGACGATGAGTCTGCCAATTTGTCATCCGTCTTCCGCTCCCAACTGCCACACTTAGAAAAGGCCGAGTTCATGGTAGAGGTGCAGGCACTCGGTGCCAATGGCCGTCCCGTCATGATCACGCAAAACGAGTATATGCGCCGCATGAAGGAGATGAGCCGCTTCCAGTCTGGCATGAATTTCTACGCCCAGATGCCCGACTCGTTCAACCTCGTGCTCAACAGCGACCATCCGCTCGTGAAGCGCGTGCTCGACGAGTGCGGAACAGCCACTGCCGAAACCCTCAAACCCATCGAGAGCGAACTGCGCGGACAGCAGGCCCGTCTGGACGCACTCCGCCAGTCGCAAGAGGGCAAGAAGGCCGAAGAACTCTCCCAGGAGGAGAAGGACGACAAGACCAACACCGAGAAGGCCATTGCCGAGCAGAAGGACAAGAAACAACAAGTGCTGGCCGACTTCGGCAAGCAGAACGCCGTGGTTCATCAACTCATCGACCTTGCACTCCTGCAGAACGGTATGCTGAAGGGCGAAGCCCTCGACAAGTTCCTGCAACGCAGTGTCGAACTGATCAAGTAACAGTCAGCCCTACCGCGCGCGCTGTTCTGCCGTGCAGGACAGACGAAAACGAACAAACAGGGGGACAGACCGTGGCCAAAGCCCGTCTGCCCCCTTGCTTTTAGCGTCTTTCCTATGGGATTTTAGGAGAAAACGAAAAATAATTGAATAATAATTTGGAAATCCCAAAAATAATGAGTACCTTTGCAGCCGCAAATGAGAAATACCGCGGAGTGGAGCAGTTGGTAGCTCGCCAGGCTCATAACCTGGAGGTCGCATGTT
>CAVAIX010000101.1:0-7717 GCA_963588695.1 Bacteroidaceae bacterium
GGACTTGCAGGGTGTCATCCGGAAGTACATCGACGAACACGACACCATGAAGAAGGACATTGAGCACTTCAAGGCGCAGGCCGTGGAGCGCGCAAAAGACAAACTCATCGAGACAGCACAGACCGTGAACGGTGTGACGCTGGTGAAGGCCATCTTGCCCTTCGACGCACAGTCGGCCAAGGACTTGGTGTTCAAGGTTCGCGAGGCCGTTCCCTCCCATCTGCTCTGTGTCGTAGGCACGGTTAATGATGGCAAGCCGCTGCTCAGCATCATGATCAGCGACGACCTCGTGAAGGAACAAGGTCTCCACGCGGGTCAGATGGTTCGCGAGGCTGCCAGACTCATCCAGGGCGGTGGTGGCGGACAGCCCCATTTCGCTTCGGCTGGTGGCAAGAACGTGGACGGACTGAATGCCGCCATTGAGAAAGTAGTGGAGCTGGCCAAGCTTTAGTCGCTGTAGGCCACGGAATACACATAACGGGAGTCGGAGCTGACCACAGTGTCAATCCGACTCCCTTTCTGTTGGAGTATCGTCTTCATGTCGCTGCGGATGCCCTCGCCTGAGCGCTTCTGCACCGCCTCTTTCATGGTCCACAGACGCGTGAATTCTAACCCTGGCTGTGGCGCGGCCACAACCTGCCGCACCTCCTCATTGCTCATCGTATAGTGCACCAGCGATTCCCGGAAGGGGCGCACCGCCTCGATATCCACGCCAACGGGCTTTTCATCGATGACGCAGATGGCCGCCTCCTTACAGTGGCTCATGTTGAAGCAGATGTCGGGATGTCCCACGATAAACGGTTTACCGTGCGCACCGAAAGAGAACACGGGCGGCTCTTCGATGCCAAACTCGCGGCGCAGCCCCTCGCACAGCAGCAGGTAGGCTGCCACACACGTGCGCCGTCCGAGGTCGTGACGGAAAGCCAGTGCCTGCTTGCGGCGCTGTTCCGACAGCAGGGGCAGGGCGCGCTCCACGTCCAGCAGCTCTAAGTGGTCGTTGAGGTAAATCATCCGTTCAGATCTTTTTCTTTGGTTTCAGCTTCTTCCGTCTGCACTGGCGGCCAGTTGACCAGGTAGAGGCGTTCCGTGGCGCGTGTGAAGGCCGTATAGAGCCAGTGGAGGTAGTCGGGCGACAGCATCTCCTCGGTCATATAGCCCTGATCCACGTAGACGTGTGCCCACTGTCCGCCCTGTGCCTTGTGGCAGGTGGCGGCATAGGCAAACTTCACCTGCAACGCATTGAAATAAGGGTCTTGTTTGAGTTTCCGCAGCCGTTCACGCTTGGTGGGAATGTCCGCATAGTCAGCCATCACCTGTTGGAAGAGCAGTTCCTGCCGTTCGCGAGGCAGTGCTGGAGCCTCCGAGGTCAGCGTGTCCAGCAGTACGGTGGCCGTCAGTTCCGCGTCGTCGTAGTCGGGAAAGGTTAGCGTCACGTCAGCGAAGTGGAAACCGTAGAGTGTGCGGCAGTTGCGCACCCGTTGCACCTCCGCCCTGTCACCGTTGGCGATGAAGGTCTCGTCGCCGTCCGTCCCAGTGGCCTGTCCGCCAGTGTGCAGTGGCCAAAAATAGTTATTCTTCACGATCATCAACTGGTCGCCCGTAGTCAGTTCCCCCTCTCGATCCAGTACGGTGCGGCGGATGCCCTGGTTGTAGATGTTAGCTCGTTTGTTGGAGCGCGTGACCACCAGTGTCTCGTCCAGCCCCACCCTCGAATAGCTGCCTGCCAATGTTTCTATCAGCTCGTTGCCCGCCACCTGTCGGATGTCACCGAAGCCTCCAAAGCACACCCTCGGCCAGCCGATATCGCCGTTCTCCTTCAGCGAGGTCAGCAAGCGACGGATGGCGGTGGCGTTGTAGAGGATGCCTGAGTCCTGGCTTTGCCTCACCACTTCGCTGAGGTCACAGGCACTGACGTGCAGGCCGTAGCTCCGCAGTACGTCGTCCGTCAGTGCTGGACTCTCGTCCTCGCCGACGGGCGGCAGCTGTGCGCGGTCGCCTATCAGCATCAGGCGGCAGTTGTTGCCGTTGTAGACGTAGCGTATCAGGTCGTCCAGCAGCTGTCCCTGGGCGAAGGGCGTGTCGCTGAACGTTTGGGCATTGGCAATCATCGAAGCCTCGTCCACAACGAACAGCGTGTTGCGAGCCTTGTTGTAGTCCAGCGTAAACGCGCCCTCCAGTGACTTTTGCCGGTAGATGTGGCGGTGGATGGTGTAGGCTGGATGACCAGCATAAAGTGCGAACACCTTGGCAGCGCGTCCCGTCGGAGCTAACAGCACCATGCGTTGTCCGAGTCTGGCCATGGTCTTCACGATAGCGGCAGCCAGCGAAGTCTTTCCCGTTCCTGCCGAGCCGCGCAGCACCATGGCGGCCTCCTCGCGGCGGTCGGTCATAAAGGCGGCAAACGTGCCGATGGCCTGTTCCTGTTCCGCTGTCGGCACGTGTCTGAAGTTTTGCCGAATGCGGCAAGTTAGCTCCTCGGTAATCATGTGGACAAAGGTAGTGCAAACCGAGGGAAAAACCAAATTTATTTGAGTTTTTCCTACTTTCCCAATATCAGGTCTATATCTCCATCCCAGTTGGGATTGATATAGATAACGAGCGGCAGTTTCTTGATGACTAAGGACTCATACTCTCCTGCAATCTCATAGTAGTGATTACGCTGGAACGCCAGCGTGCCGTTGGCCAGTTGCTCGTCGGTATTGACAGTGTCTGTGCTGGAGCTGCTACTTGTCGCCCTTTTCTTCATGCGCAGGGGTACTACCATTACCTCATCGTCTGCTCCCTCCTTCTCGATGGTGATACGCACATACAGTGTGGAAGTGACAGGAAACAGGTTTGATTCGTTCATGGTCACGTTGATGCTATCTTTCACAGTGCTCACGCCATATACACTAACCCAATTCTCGGGTCGCGTCCACATGTCCATCACAAACTGACTTCCCGATTCTACATCAGTCACCTCCTTCTTACCATCAGCAATGGGTGTCAGATAGTCATCGTAGCAGGTGGACTGGCACTGCGTGTTCACTGCATTAGTTAGCAATGTTAATGACTTTACCTCGGGCGGCACTTTCCGTAGTGTCAGTGACGTACCAGCTACGCAGCGGTAGAGCCATCCGCCCAGGGCATTGATGGCTCCCGACTGATAGGAGAACACGATGGTGCCAGCATCCTTATCGGTCATGGAAGCACCGTAGCGCGGTGTGCCGAAGAACAGTTCTGGTGTCGTATATTGCGTGGTATTGGTTAGGCTGACCTGTGCGTCGCTGAATGTTGTGCCCGTGAAGCTAAACAGACTCTGTTCTCCTTTCTGCTCTGCGTAGCCGAGGGCTGTGCAACGGTATTCATAGTCCCTATCCATATTGACGACCCCTTTTGCATAGGCGTAGCGGTAGTGTTGGCTGAAGCTTTCGTCTGGTATTTCGCAGGGCAACACCACCTTCTTGTCGAGGGAAAACCCCGTCGCATCGTTATCGTAGGTACCATTTTTCAGTCGCTTGTAAACATTCAGTTGGATGTGATCCGTGTACAAGGTTCTCGGATTGTCATAGGTGGGGTTTTCTCCACTACCTCCCGTAGAGCCAGACGACAGTCTCGCTGACTGTACGACAAACGACACGGGCATCTCCCAGGTCTGCTCACTGGACTCGTCTTGAGCTACATCCGCGGACTGACAACCGCAGACGGTCAACAGTCCTACCAGTCCGCTCGTCAGCAATATGTATTTCTTTCCTTTCATGTCGTTTCTTCTTTTGCTTATTCTTTCACGCTCCATTCTGATGTCACCATCAAGGCCTCCGACTGCGACAAATCGGGCAAAGTAATACGAAGGACAAATTTCTCCAGGCTTTCACCGTATTTCTTGCCATCTTCATCAGCGAGGAAGCTGCTAAGTTTATCCGATTGGGAATCGTAATCAGAGCCACTCATTGCCGACACAATACTACTCTTTATGTCAACCACTAAGTCATAGGTTTTCCCCGTTGTATAGGCAGAGTTGTACGTCAATGTCTTAATGGGACAGTAGGCTAATTGCACCCGTTTGTTGCCTCCTTGCGCCGCAAAGGATTGCACGGCAGCCAATAGGGGGATTGTTGTGACAGGGTCTGTGGCAGTGGTTGTCTCGTAAAGGCGCAACTCCGTCATCTTGTTCAGTTCGCTCCCAGTCACTGTTTCCGCATTCTCCCCAAAGCCTATCAGGGTAAAGGTGTTTTGCGTGACGGCACTGCCGTCCGTGGCAGTAGTCTCCTTCTGCGTCATGTCGAGGAACGGGCTGGATGCCGCCGTTGCGGTGGCATCGCCCACCTTGGCTGTTTTGCCGTTCACGTAGAAGCGATTAGCACAAGAGCTGTACGCCACCTTCGCCTGCAGCCCCTTCCACGGTTGCCAAAGACTTTTCAGCGTTTCATTCTCTCGGCAGGCGTTGTATAGCAATGTTTGAATGGCCTCCTTATCCGTATCCGGCATAGCGGTAATGTAGGTGCTGTAGTCCAGTCCGTTCACTGCGGACTTAAAGTTGTTATACCAATCCGTAAAACCGGAAACAACCAAATAGGCTTTCGCTGTCGCGAACGAATAGAAATCACTAAGAAAGCTATTCAACCAGCTACTAATTCCAAGAGGCATTTTGTTGCTTCCATCCATCGTTGTCAATGTCCCATACACTTTCTCATCGGTAAACGCCCGTATCTTCCCCTTCGCAAATTCTGTGTCCCATTCAGGATAATCGTCGGAGAAGAAGTCCGTGCGACTGACAATACGCTGTAATGTGACGGGGCAGTTGTAGTGGTTGTCTCGGTCGTACCCGTCCGAGGAAATCTGCTTCACGCAGAGGTAGAACATGTTATGGTCGTTGAAAGCCGTTGTCGTTGGCAGTGACAGATACACCTCATCCAACGCCAGAGGAGTCTTCTCACCCTCTTCCGTCTTCGTGAGGTGCAACACCTCTTCGCCACCGAACAGCGACTTGTCGGCATTGGCAATGAACAGCGCTGTGTAGTTCCTGCCTTGTTCGAGCGTGTCTTTCAGTGCTTCGCGCTGCGCCCATGTCATGGTAGAACGCTTCATGGGCCAGTCGCCCTCCGCCATATTATTGATGTCGGGAATCTCGCGCTGCTTCACCAGTTCGCCACCATCGTCGTACAACAGATAGGTGAGTGACTTGATGCGCTCGTGTGTGGGCTGTGCCTCGTGGCTGACGCTGCGCGTCTGCACCTCGTCCACCGTATAGTCCACCATCATCTGTCCACGGACAGGGCTTATCTTGTCCGCAGGCAATATCTCCTCACTGCACCCCGTGCAGAGCAACAGTCCAGCAAAAGCCATCCACAGGGCGAAGCCCCTCATAGTTCCCATTCTTCCCATAGTTCCCATTCTTCCCATAAGTTCCATTACTCCCATCCATCCCATTCATCCTCATCCACCTTCACCGTGGAGTCGTCGCCCGTGGCAAATCCCGCATAGCGCACCTCAAATTCATCCTTCTGCATGCCGTTATAAAGCACGGTCGTCACGCGATTTTTGCGCACCTCCACCTGTGTCTCGTCCGTGCCCGTGCCGATAGGCAGTGTGGTTGACGTATTCGTCCCTTTGAACGTAACGGTGATGGTGCCACTCAGCACTTCTGGCAACAGACAGAGGCGGAACACTTGCCGTGTAGCCATCGCAGTTTTGTATGCCTCATCGCTCAGTCCAGAGAAGTCGCGCGTATAGACCCAATCCGTTGTACTGGCCACGGTTGTCACCTCATCGTTCGAGCCGTCGCGCACATAGACCTTTTCGGCTGGGGCTTTCAGCGTGAGTGTGATGGACTTCACGTCCTTTTCAAACTGGTCTGCTGGAATGCCCATGTCCAGTTGCAGTTCGCCCGTCAGCCGGGTCAGCACCACATCCTCCGTGTTGTCCGTGTCTGGGTCTATCCATCGGTCTATCACCTGACGGTAGACATTCAAGTCCTTGCTTTGTGCGATGTTGTCGTTGTCCTTTTGAAACGTTAGTACTGGTTTGAAGTCTATCAGCAGTTTGTTGAAGTCGCACGTCTTGTCCACTGGGTTTTCCTCCGTCAGCAGTGCGTCCCCTCCACCGTCCGTCCATTTCGGCACACAGACAAAGGCAAACTTATACCACTGGCCGTAAAGGTCGGCCAGCGCATAGGTGCCGTCCGTCAGCGTGTAACGTCGGCAGACGGCACAGTGCAGTTGATCGTCCGCATGCTCCTGTAACCGTTCGGCTACGTATAGTCGAGTGTACTGGGTTTCGCTGTCTGGGCTGGAGGTCACTGCGCCGCGCGTGCGCACCGTGAAAGCACAGTACGCTTGAGCTTTCGTGTTGTCTCCCTCGTCCGTTGGACAGTCTCCCGTCGGACATTTCTCCAGACATCCCGTCAGTAGGGAAACCAGTATCAGCATACTGCCGGCACAGCCATATTTCATCACATTTGCCATATCATATTTCACGGTTGGTTCTTACTATTTCGCTTGTGGGATAATCACCTCGTCGCCCTCGTCCCAGTCGGGATTGAGATCCACGTTGCCACTGGCGTTCTCATCGCTCGGACCGCGCCAGGCGTTTTTGCGGCGGCAGGCAATGACATTGTACTTACGGTCGCGCTGCACGATGCGCGTCTTGCCATCGCTCATCTTGACGCTGTACGAAAGTCCTGGGGTTACACCCGCTGGGTCGGCACCCGAAGGCGTGGAGGCATGGAACTGCTCCTCGCTGCCTTCGAAGCTCAGGTAGGCTTTTGACTCGTAGATTTGTTTCAGCTCCTTCGTGGCGGGCCAGTACCACATGATTTCGTTGTAGTCTATCTGGCCGTTGCCGTTGCGGTCGCGGTTCTTCTGTACGACATAGCCGATGGCGTGGTCGTAGGGCAACCCTGTCGGGTAGGCGGGCTCGATGAGTTGGTCGCCGTTCTTTTTCTTTTGGCCGTACAGTCCCACGTTGTAGAGTCTGCGCGTGTTTGACAGTCCGTCCCACGTACCCGTGGAAATCATATTGTCCGTCTCGAAACTCCAGTAGTGGAAAAATCCCCACGGAATGTATTTCTGTTCTAATTTACGTTCGATGAAGAAGGTGTCGCGCACTGCTCCGAACGTGAGTAGGTCGAACTTGATGTCGAGGATGACTAATTGTGCTGGCAGCTGCTTCACTGTCAGTTCCTG
Source organism: Bacteroidaceae bacterium (assembly GCA_963588695.1). GTDB lineage: Bacteria > Bacteroidota > Bacteroidia > Bacteroidales > Bacteroidaceae > Prevotella. Next base: position 7,164 of record CAVAIX010000101.1, read on the forward strand.
TATCACGTTCTTGCACTGACACACGATGGTTCCCGTGCGCGTCGGCACACTGGCGTTCTGCTCTGGCGTGTCGATGTCAGGGATGTAGTCGTCCGTATGGATATAGAAGTAGGTCAGGCCGCGCGTTCCTGAGATGGAGAAGGCGGCCTCATCGCCCGTCGTGAACTGTCCGAGCAACCGGGGCTTATAGACTGCGGACTTCGACACCTCCAGCCACGGAGTCTTGTCGGGGTCTTTCACCGACACCGTCCAGTCCTCGGGGGCATACATCAGAGCCTTCACCACGTTGCAGTGTGCGTCCAGTGCATCGTCCAGCGAGGCGTACACTGTCAGTCCACCCAACAACTCGCCCGTCACACGGTGGTCGTAGTCATCGTGTGCCTTGATGGTAATCTCATGGTTGTACCAGTAGTTGCGTCGGATATTGAAGTCCCGGTAGTTGTCGCCACCCAGGTAGACGTAATACGAAGTCTTATAGGTAGAGCCGTTCGTGCGCTGGTACACGCCGTCGATGCGCAGGTAGGTGGCGTTGTAGAACTGTCCCGCCTTCACAT
>CAVAIX010000102.1:0-7705 GCA_963588695.1 Bacteroidaceae bacterium
TGATGGAGACTTCGCAGCCTCCCATTCGTATCATCTGCCCCGGACGCGTCTACCGCAACGAGGCTATCACTGCCCGTGCCCATTGTTTCTTCCATCAAGTGGAAGGACTCTATATTGACAAGAATGTGTCATTCACCGACCTCAAGCAGGTGTTGCTCTCCTTTGCACGCGAGATGTTTGGAGCCGACACCAAGATACGTCTCCGCCCCAGCTATTTCCCGTTCACTGAGCCCAGTGCCGAGATGGATATCTCTTGTTTCATCTGCGGTGGCAAGGGCTGCGGTTTCTGTAAACATACAGGTTGGGTAGAAATCCTCGGCTGCGGCATGGTAGACCCCAATGTGCTTGAACAGTGCGGTATTGATCCTAACATCTACAGCGGATATGCCTTCGGAATGGGTGTTGAGCGAATCACTAACCTAAAATATCAGGTCAGCGATCTCCGTATGTTCTCTGAAAATGACGTGCGCTTCCTCCGCGAATTTGAATCGGCTGACTGACCATACGAGGTCAGCCGATTTACATCATCCTTCGCTATCCCGAAAAAAAAAGAGAGGTGGTTTACTAACCAACCTCTCTTATTTCGTGATTCCGGCGGGATTCAAACCCACAACCTTCTGATCCGTAGTCAGATGCTCTATTCAGTTGAGCTACGGAACCCCTTGGGTGCCTCATTTCTGATTTGCGGATGCAAAGGTACGGTGTTTTTTTGATTCAACCAAACATTTTCTACTTTTTTTTTAGAAAAAAGTGTATTTTCATCTTATTTCTCTCCTATTTTCTCACAAAAACCGACCAATAGCCATGTCCGACCGCCCGTCGGACGATAGTAGATGAGCATCTGGTAGTTGTTTCGAGTTTGAAAGAAATTGCCCTCTGTCGGTGCCGCATTCCCCGAAGCATCGGTGTATATATAGGAGTAATATCCTTGTTTTTGCAGGATGCTTGCGCGGTACGACTGGCTGCCCTGGTCGTAATGCATGGCGTAACGTTGCCTATCTGACGCATTAGTCCATTGTCCTAAGATATATCTGTCGCCGTCGTATTTTGCCTTCAGTTGATAGTTTACCGATACGTAGTCACACGTAAAGTCACTCTCGCGGCGGTCGCTGTTGCGCACCAGTGCAAAACCTTTGGCAGCCTCATCGGTCAGATAAAACGGACTGGAGGCTGTAGGATGAAGAAAAGCCTCATAACGGTGTCCGTTCCATGCCATGCGTTCCACACCCATGGTGGGATGGCTCGTTGCGAGTATTTCAAACTTATGGTATTCGTTGCCTGCTAAGTATATCAATTGCTCCTCATGTTCCCATCTCATACCATTTCCGGTTTGATAGGTGGGGCGAAGATTAACACGTGACAAGCGCCAGTTCTGCAAGACGACGGTACGCAACTGACGCTCTGGGTCAGACACCTTCAAAGCTGCAAAGTCTATAGCTGCGGAGAGCTGCTGATAACGACCATTAACACCTTTGTCGGTTGCAGTGGTCACCGACAGACTAACTCCTGCTTTCGCCTCTAAAACCATGAAGCGCACCTCGGCAACAGGAGTTTCGTCGTTGCTGTCACTGTCGAACAGCGACAGACGATAGTTGCCGCTCATAGTAATCTGACACTGTTCGTTGGGAATCGTTATGGTATAGTGTGTATAGTCTACCGTGGTGTTGACGGAATGACAATAGTTCTGAACGGGAAAGGCACTGAACCCTTCCAGCCAATCACTCTCAAAAACGGACTTCGATGGTTGCCAGTCAAACTCGCAACGTTCCACTCGGCACGTGTAGTTGTGTATTGTGTGCGACATCTCGTCAAAGCCTATCACAAGGCTTTCTGTACTGCTGCCAAGGTGCAACAAGGGCATAGTTTGCCAGTTTTCATCTACGACAGCCGTGAGCGTCTGCAAGTTGGAAGCGTACAATCGTGTGGGTTGCATCCATTCTACAGCATTTTCCGCCCCTGCCGTCTGGCAGTGGGCTGGAAGTTGTCTGGACAGCAGCAGCAATAGCAACAGGGCGGTTGCCCACTGGAATACGCGTATGTTCTTCACCACAATCCTGATTACAAGGACGTTTTACCCTTCAGTTTCCTGCCGCATGTCTATGAAACTTCCCTGCTTGTCATAGAACTCATACTGGAGAAATGCCAATTTCTGCGAGGGTATTACACGGACACCGAACCCGTATTTCATCTGCCAACGGCGTTTGATAGAGAAGAGGCCGCGCGTGATGTAGGCTGCCACGTAGGGGTGGACATGGAGGGTGAAGCGTTTGATACCTATTTTGTTGACCAGCTGGTCTATTTTTCTTTCCAACTGGTCTGTGAATAGGATGGACGATTTTATTTTTCCAGTGCCGAGACAGGTTGGACATACCTCCTCCACGTTTACATCCATAGCAGGCCGAACACGCTGACGGGTTATCTGCATCAGTCCAAACTTACTGAGCGGCAGAATATTGTGTCTGGCTCTGTCTTTCTGCATATTTTTACACATCCGTTCGTAGAGCAACTGTCGGTCTTCTGCAAGGTTCATGTCTATGAAATCCACAACGATGATGCCGCCCATGTCTCTCAGACGTAGTTGCCTGGCCAGTTCGTCAGCTGCTCCGAGGTTCACCTCCAGTGCATTGGCCTCCTGTCCGTTTTCTGCCCTTGTTCTGTTTCCGCTGTTCACGTCAACCACGTGCATGGCTTCTGTGTGTTGTATGATAAGATAAGCTCCGCGCTTATAATTGACGGTTTTACCGAATGACAGTTTCAGTTGCTTCGTGACATTGAAATTGTCAAAGATGGGTACGTTGCCCGTATACAGCTTGACGATATTCTTTTTCTCGGGCGCAATGACCTCTACATAGTCTTTGATTTGTTTGAATACCTCTTTGTCGTTGATGTATATGCCATCGTATGTGGGGTCGAAGAGGTCGCGCAGCAAGGCCACGGCCCGTCCAGTCTCCTCATGAATCAGTTTTGGCGACGACGTTGCTTTCTGCGCCTTCTCGATGGCATCGTCCCACCGCTTGACCAGTTGCTTGAGTTCGGCATCGAGTTCTGCCACACGCTTCCCTTCCGCAGAAGTTCTGACGATGACACCAAAATTTTTCGGTTTGATGCTCTGCACCAGTTGTTTCAGACGTGCCCTCTCCTCTCCTTTCTTTATTTTTGTAGAAACCGACACTTTGTCTTGGAAAGGCATCAACACCATATAGCGTCCAGCGAAACTGAGTTCGCAGGTCAAGCGTGGTCCTTTGGTGGAGATAGGTTCCTTTACTATCTGCACTAGAAGCTCCTGTCCAGGCTTCAAGGTGTTCTGTACGCTGCCTTCCTTTGGCAGGTCAGGCAATCTTGTGGCTTTGGAGATAGGAAGCAGTCTGCGTCTATCGCTCTGCACCTGTTTGAGATATTTTTCGTATGAACTATAGTGTGCTCCCAGGTCGAGATAGTGCAGGAAGGCATCGCGCTCTGAACCGACATTGACAAAGCAGGCATTGAGTCCGGGCATGAGCTTGTGTACCTTGCCCAGATAGATATTCCCAACAGAAAAAGATACTTCTCGTTTCTCGTTTTGGTATTCGACCAAGTTTTTGTCTTCGAGAAGGGCTATGGATATGTCTTTCTGTTGTACGTCAATGATTAATTCACTTGTCATTCTTTATTACGTTCTGTGTGTATGTTTGAATACAGAAAGGGTGCACTGGGAATTGCCGTTTGAAGGCGTTTCCCGGTACACTCCTTTCATTTTCTCGCTAAAGCGGTCAAGCCCGAGGCTTACTTGCTCTTGTGGCGATTCTTGCGCAGTCTCTTCTTGCGCTTGTGAGTAGCCATCTTGTGACCCTTCTTTTTCTTTCCGTTTGGCATAGTGTATATGAATTAAATTATTGTTGTTGTATTTGATTATTTCATTTTTGCAATAAAGCTCTTTGCGGGCTTGAAGGCTGGAAAGTCGTGTGCTTCGATGACCACGGTGGTGTTCTTCGATATGTTGCGTGCGGTTTTCTGGGCACGGTGTTTGATGACAAACGTTCCGAAGCCTCTCAGATATACGTTTTCTTTTCTTGCCGACATGCTTTGGCGAATTTCCTCCATGAAGGCTTCAATGGTGCCTGCCACGTCTTTTTTTGCGATACCCGTTTCAAGGACAATTTTGTTGATGATTTCTGCTTTCGTCATGGTTTTCTAACAGTTTATTTTTCTTATTTTTTATTTCGGTGTGCAAAGATACTGATTTTCAGCGTGAAACGGAAATATATTTCCTATTTTTTTTAATTATCAGTGTTTTTTCTGGTTTTCTGGGGCTTTCATACGCTGTTATTAAAGCCTTATTTCAACTGCTGCAAACGTGCCAGGTATTTGCCGATGATGTCAAACTCGATATTAACGATGCTTCCTTCTTTCATGTCGCAGAAGTTGGTATGTTCTGCGGTATAGGGGATGATGGCTACTTGAAAGCTGTTGGCGGTTGGGTTGCAGACGGTGAGCGACACGCCATTGACGGTCACAGAGCCTTTATCTACCGTAAAATAGCCGTTGAGAGCCATGGTGCGGTCTTCCTGATATTCGAAGGTGAAATAGGTTGAGCCGTTGGCATCCTGCTTGCCGACACATCGAGCTGTTAGGTCTACGTGGCCTTGCACAAGATGTCCGTCCAGTCTGCCATTCATCTGCACGGACCGTTCCACGTTAACCTTATCACCTACTTGGAGCTGTCCGAGGTTGGTGCGTTCCAGTGTTTCCTTCATGGTTGTCACGGTGTAGCATCCGTTTTCAATCCGTACCACGGTAAGGCAGGTTCCGTTGTGTGCCACACTTTGGTCGATACTCAGTTCATCGGTGAATGGGCAACTAAGCGTAAAGTCCATATTGTCGCGGTCGTGGCGAATTGCCTCCACGGTGGCCATTGCTTCTATGATTCCAGAAAACATTGGTGTAGTGCGTTATTTGTATTTAAGAAAAAAATAGGCCGCACTGGCGATGTGATGAAAACTCCTTTGTTGGAAGATGTAGGACTCTCCTGTCTTTGTAATCCACTGGTTCGTTGCCGAACGTCTCCGAAGGGGCTGTGGCCCGCCATTGAGCGGGAGAGTATCCCGGTTTTCACAGTAATTTGATGAGTATCCCTATCAAACCAGTACGGCCTTTATCTTTTATTCTGTTGTGATGTCTGACACTTAATAGGCGAAGAGCGGGTAGGCCTTCATGCGCTCGTTGACACGCTTACGCACGCTCTCGATAACCTCTGGGTTCTCTGGGTCGTTGAGCACTTCTTCAATGTAGGCCGCTATTTCCACCATGAGGTCTTCTTTTGCACCACGTGTGGTGATGGCTGGTGTACCGAGGCGTATGCCAGAGGTTTGGAATGCGGAACGGCTGTCGAAAGGCACCATATTTTTGTTGACGGTGATATCAGCGGCCACGAGGGCGTTCTCTGCCACCTTACCCGTCAGTTCTGGATATTTGGAACGCAGGTCAACGAGCATGGAGTGATTGTCCGTGCCACCGCTGACGATGGTAAATCCGCGTTTGACGAGTTCTTCTGCCAGTACTTTTGCATTTTTCTGTACCTGCTTGGCCCATTCCTTGAACTCGGGCTGGAGTGCTTCGCCGAAGGCCACAGCCTTGGCTGCAATCACGTGTTCGAGCGGTCCACCCTGCTGTCCAGGGAACACGGCTGAGTTGAGTAGTTGCGACATCATTTTTGTCACGCCCTTCGGTGTTTTCAGTCCCCAAGGATTTTCGAAGTCTTTGCTCATGAGGATGATGCCGCCGCGGGGGCCACGCAGTGTCTTGTGTGTAGTAGAAGTGACGATATGTGCCCATTTCACTGGGTTGTCAAGCAGTCCTGCAGCGATGAGACCGGCAGGGTGCGCCATATCAACCATCAACAGCGCACCAACCTTGTCGGCTATCTCGCGCATACGCTTGTAGTCCCACTCGCGACTATAGGCTGAGCCTCCTCCGATAATGAGCTTGGGCTTGTGCTCCATGGCCAAACGTTCCATCTCGTCGTAGTCCACGCGTCCAGTTTTCTCATTGAGGTTGTAACCCACGGGTTTGTAGAGGATGCCGCTGGTGTTGACCAGTGAGCCATGGGAGAGGTGTCCTCCGTGCGCTAAGTTCAGTCCCATGAAGGTGTCTCCAGGTTTGAGCACGGCCAAGAGCACGGCGGCATTAGCCTGTGCTCCGGAGTGTGGCTGTACGTTGGCGTATTCTGCTCCAAAGAGTTTGCATACGCGGTCGATGGCTATCTGCTCAACTTCGTCTACGACCTGACATCCACCGTAGTAGCGATGTCCAGGGTAGCCTTCTGCATACTTATTGGTGAGGTAGCTGCCCATGGCCTCCATAACTTGATTGCTGACGAAGTTTTCAGAAGCAATCAGTTCAATACCCTTGAGTTGGCGCTGGTGCTCCTTCTCAATAAGCTCAAAAATCGTGTTGTCTCTTTGCATTGTCGTATGTATTGGGAAATGGTTGATGTTGCGGGGGTTATCCATTCATATTGATTAGGAACTCTTCGTTATCTGCGGTGTGTACGATGCGGTCGCGCACGGTGTTCATAGCTTCCAGCGGATTCATATCTGCTATGAAGTTGCGTACGATCCACATCCGACGCAGTGTCGTTTCGTCCTGTAGCAGGTCGTCGCGTCGTGTAGAGGAGAGCACGAGGTTGACGGCAGGGAAAATGCGCTTGTTGGCCAGTGCACGATCCAACTGGAGCTCGGAGTTTCCGGTACCTTTGAATTCCTCGAAGATCACCTCGTCCATTTTGGAACCCGTGTCGGTCAGTGCCGTGGCAATGATGGTGAGCGAGCCTCCATTCTCTATGTTGCGTGCGGCACCGAAGAATCGCTTAGGCTTTTGCAGCGCGTTGGCATCCACACCACCAGTGAGCACTTTTCCAGATGCGGGACTCACCGTATTATATGCGCGCGCCAGACGCGTGATGGAGTCGAGGAAGATGACTACATCATGACCACATTCCACCATTCTTTTGGCCTTTTCCAGTACAATGCCAGCGATTTTCACGTGGCGGTCGGCAGGCTCGTCAAAGGTGGAGGCTATCACTTCCGCGTTGACGGTGCGGCTCATGTCCGTCACCTCTTCTGGACGTTCATCGATGAGTAGCATCATGATGTATGCCTCGGGGTGGTTGGCAGCGATGGCATTGGCAATGTCTTTCATCAGCACGGTCTTACCTGTTTTTGGCTGCGCCACGATAAGTGCGCGCTGTCCCTTGCCAATGGGAGAGAAGAGATCTACGATGCGCACACTTGGATTGGTGGTAGCGCGGTTGCCGCAGAGGTTGAACTTCTCTTCGGGGAAGAGCGGTGTAAGGTGTTCGAAGCTAACGCGGTCTCTCACCTCCTGTGGGTTACGTCCGTTAATGCGCTTCACCTCGCTCAGTGCGAAGTATTTCTCGTTATCATGCGGTGTTCTTACGGTGCATTCCACTACATCACCAGTCTTCAGACCATAGTTCTTCACTTGCTGTGGACTGACGTAGATGTCGTCGGGCGACGAGAGATAGTTGTAGTCACTGGAGCGCAGGAATCCGTAGCCGTCCTGCAACACCTCTAATACGCCATTTCCAGCAATGAGTCCATCAAAGTTGTATTTCTCTTTCGCAGACTGCTGAGGTGCTGGTGTGTAGTTGCTAAGCACCGGAGCTACGTTGTTATTGATGGGTCTGTCAAAGATGTCAAGCGAAGGC
>CAVAIX010000103.1:0-7644 GCA_963588695.1 Bacteroidaceae bacterium
TTCATCTTTTGAAGAGTGGCGATAAGTCCGTTCTCTAAGGCTGCTTCACTTTGTGTTGACATTTTGTTGGGGTGTTCTTATGTTTTACTGTCGGTTAGAGCATCTTTCCAACTGCAAAGGTAACATTTTTCTTTGAAAATGTTTGGAAATTGAATTTATTTGTTTAACTTTGCAAGCGAAATACAACAAACGAGCAACAATAAGACATGAAACATTTGGTATCTGTAGCATGGTGGTGGCGTAACTCAAGATGGAAAAAGTCGTGAGTCGCTCCTTCGTGTAGATACCTAAAAAAAAGAAGATATACCAGAAGGCCTGCCGTAGTTCACGACAGGTCTTCTTCTTTTTTATTATATGTCAACCAACAAAACACATCAGCGTTATGAAAGAAATTCTTGGCAGAATGCTCCATCAAGAGACCCTTGACAGGGAAACAACACGCAACATCATCGTGGGCATCACAGAAGGCCGCTATCCCTCGGAGCAGATAGCAGCACTGCTCACAGCCATCCAGATGCGAGGCATCACGGTGGAAGAACTACTCGGCTTCCGCGACGGAATACTCCAAACGGGTGTGCCTGCACGGTTGGATGCGCCCCGCTACATCGACATCGTGGGTACTGGCGGCGACGGGAAGAACACGTTCAACATCTCCACCTGCGCCTGCTTCGTCGTGGCTGGTGCAGGCTACAAGGTGGCAAAACACGGCAATGTGGCTGCTACTTCGGTCAGTGGAGCCAGCAATGTCATGCAGCTGCACGGCGTACGGTTCACTAACGACATGGATGTGCTCAACCGCTCCATCAACGAGGCTGGCATCGTCTATCTGCACGCGCCACTGTTTGCCAGTGCCATGAAATTCGTGGCTCCCATCCGGAAGAACATATCCTTCCCTACGCTGTTCAACCTGCTGGGTCCGCTCGTCAATCCCTCACAGCCTCAGGCACAGCTGCTCGGCGTGGCCACGCTTGACCAGATGCGCCTCTACAACAGCGTTTTCCTAAAAATTGGCATTGACTATGGTATCGTGAACGCCATCGATGGCTACGACGAGATTTCACTCACGGGCGATTTCAAGGTGACCACCAACGACTACGCCAAAGTGTTCTCGCCCTCCGACCTCGGTTTCCCCGTGGCTCGTCAGGAGGACATCTGCGGGCAGCCTGGCTCCACGCAGGAAGATGCCGCCAAGGTTTTCGATGCCGTACTCAGCAATCAGGCCACCGAGTCGCAGAAGAACGTGGTGATTGCGAACGCTGCCTTTGCCATCCAGGTGATGGAGTCCGGCAAGAAAAGCATCGAAGACTGCCTGGCCACAGCGCGCGAATCGCTGGAAAGCGGCAAGGCCATGGCAACGCTGAAGAAATTCATAACACTGAACCGATGATGAAAGACGTACTCGAAGAAATCGTGGCGTGGAAACGCATAGAGGTGGAGCAGTTCAAAGAACAGGTGGCTCCGCGCACATTATACCATGAGGTAGAACAGATGCTCAACGTCCCCGTATCCTCCATGAAGGCAGCACTGCTGTCGTCGCCCAGCGGCATCATTGCAGAGTTCAAGCGGAAATCGCCGTCCAAGGGGTGGATCAACGAGGCGGCAAAGCCCGACATTGTGCCACTGGACTATCAAGAGAACGGAGCGGCAGCCCTAAGCATACTGACGGACGAGAAGTACTTCGGTGGAACGGATGGCTTCATCTCCACGGCGAGAGACAGCGGTGTAAAGTTGCCCGTGCTCTACAAGAACTTCATCGTCGACGAGTATCAGTTGCTTCAGGCTCGTCGCTGCGGTGCTTCGGCAGTGCTACTCATCGCTGCAGCCCTGTCTATGCAGGAGTGTCGCTCGCTGCTCAGTATGGCTCACGAGTTGAGACTGGAGGTGTTGCTCGAAATGCACGGCGATCACGACCTTGCATACGCGGAACTCGAGCCTGATATGTATGGTGTTAACAACCGCAACCTCGGCACTTTCGTCACCGACGTGGACAATTCGTTTCGAATGGCTGGATTGCTGCCGGAGGACGCATGCAAGGTGAGCGAGAGTGGCATCAGCACCCCAGAAACAGTGGGACTGTTGCGACAGGCAGGTTTTCGGGGTTTCCTCATCGGTGAACATTTCATGAAGGCTGCATCGCCTGGTGCAGCACTGAAAACATTTATAGAAGCCCTATGATCATCAAAGTATGTGGCCTGCGCGAGCCAAAAAACATCCGCGCCGTATCATCCTTAGACATTGACCTAATGGGGTTCATCTACTGGGAGGGGAGTGTGCGTTGCGTGAAGCACGCGCCCGTCCTGCCCCATACACAAATAGGTCGGGTCGGTGTCTTCGTAGACGAAACGCCACAAGGGATAATGACCCATGTTCGCAACGATGCACTCGGCTACATCCAGCTGCACGGCAACGAGCGTGCGGCTAACATCGCGAAACTGAGAGATCTGCTCATCTCCGAGTCGTTAGACGTGAAGATGATAAAAGCCCTCAGCATCCGTGAAGCCGACGACGTGAAACGATGGCGCGACTACGAAGGCACTGTCGACCTGTTGCTCTTCGACAACAAGTGCACGACCCGAGGCGGCAGCGGTGAGCACTTCGACTGGACTGTGCTGGACCGCTACGACGGCAACATCCCGTTCCTGTTGAGCGGAGGCATCAGTCTCGACGACGCTGACCGCATCCTCGCCATCCACCATCCGCAGTTTGCAGGAGTGGACCTCAACTCGCGTTTCGAGATACGGCCAGCGGTCAAAGACACGGAAAAACTCCAATGTTTCATCCAAAAGATACGAACTTATGAACAAAATCAATAAACTGTTTCAGACGGCCAACGAGAAGAAGTTGCTTTCGCTGTATTTCTGTGCTGGCCACCCCACCCTCTCCGGCACGGGAGACGTGGTGAAGACGCTCCAGCGGCGCGGCATTGACATGATAGAGATTGGCATTCCGTTCTCTGACCCGATGGCCGACGGCCCAGTGGTGCAGGACGCAGCCACGAAAGCGCTGCACAACGGAATGTCCCTGCAACTGCTTTTCTCGCAACTGAAAGCTATCAAGGACGAGGTCAACATACCCTTGGTACTGATGGGCTACCTCAACGTGGTCATGCAATACGGGATAGAACGTTTCTGCCAAAGTTGTGTGGAGTGTGGGGTGTCGGGGGCGATCATCCCCGACCTACCTTTCGCTGACTATATGCGAGACGTGAAACCCATCGCCGACCGCTATGACCTCCGCATCATCATGCTCATCACGCCCGAGACCAGTGAAGCACGTGTGCGCTTCATTGACGAGCATACCGATGGTTTCATCTACATGGTGTCCTCCGCTGCAACGACCGGAGCACAAAGCCATTTCGACGAGCGCAAACAGGAGTATTTCCGTAAGATAAACGCCATGCAACTGCGCAACCCACGGATGATTGGCTTCGGCATCAGCAACAAACAGACCCTGGAATCGGCACTGCAAAACGCTTCCGGGGCTATCATCGGCAGCAAGTTCGTATCGCTGCTCGACAAGACTAAAGAGGCCGACAAGGCTCTCGACGCATTATTTGACGCACTAAACAAATAACTATTATGGGAAAATATACCGTTGACGATTACGGATTCTATGGCCACTTCGGTGGAGCCTATATACCCGAGATATTATACAAGACGGTGGAAGACCTCAAAACGGCCTATCTACCGATACTGGAAAGTAACGATTTTAAGCAGGAGTTCCACGCGCTGCTGAAAGACTATGTAGGCCGCCCCTCACCGCTGTATTTCGCCAAGCGGATGAGCGAGAAGTACGGTTGCCAACTCTACCTGAAGCGCGAAGACCTCAACCACACTGGGGCACACAAGATCAACAACGCCTTAGGGCAGATTCTTCTGGCCAAGGCGATGGGCAAGACGCGCATCATCGCCGAAACAGGGGCTGGACAACACGGGGTAGCTACGGCCACGGTGTGCGCCCTGATGAACATGCCCTGCACGGTGTATATGGGTGCGCTCGACGTGGAACGGCAGTTTGTGAACGTCGAGCGCATGAAGATGCTCGGCGCAACGGTGCATCCCGTGGAGAGCGGCAACAAAACATTGAAGGATGCGACCAACGAGGCCATACGTGACTGGTGCTGCCATCCTGCTGACACTTTCTATATCATCGGCTCAACCGTGGGGCCTCACCCGTATCCGGAGTTAGTGGCGCGGCTGCAGAGTGTTATCTCGGAGGAAATCAAATGGCAACTACAGGAGAAAATAGGGCGCGACTATCCCGACTATCTGGTGGCTTGCGTGGGAGGCGGCAGCAATGCTGCTGGCACCATCTACCATTACCTGGACGACGAAAGGGTGAAGATCGTGCTCGGCGAGGCTGGCGGAGCTGGCATCGATAGCGGCAAGACGGCAGCGTCCTTGGAGGTCGGCACGACGGGTATCTTGCACGGTTCACGTATCAAACTGATGCAAACGTACGACGGACAGATCATCGAGCCATACTCCATCTCCGCCGGTCTCGACTATCCCGGCACAGGCCCTCTCCACTGCCATCTCTTCGATACAGGCAGAGCACAGGTGTTTGCCGCCACCGACGACGAGGCACTGACTGCCGCCTTTGAACTCACCCGAACGGAGGGCATCATACCTGCACTGGAGAGTGCACACGCGCTGGCACTGCTGCCAAAGATGAAACCGCAGTTCAAGCCCGATGACGTAGTGGTACTCACCGTGTCTGGACGCGGCGACAAAGATCTCGACACTTATCTCAAACACAGAAACTAACACCATCATCATGTATCAATACACCACAGCAACAAAAACCATCCTGGGTGACATGGTCACTCCCGTCAGCGTCTATCTGAAGGTACGCGACCGCTATCCGCAGTCGGCTCTTATGGAAAGTTCCGACTATCACGGAGGTGAGAACAGCCGCTCCTACATCGCCCTCCATCCCATTGCCAGCATAGCCATAGCGCACGGCACAGCCGTGTGCACCTATCCCGACGGCAAGAAGACGGGACAGACCATCAACGACGAATACCCCGTGGATAAAGCACTCAACCGCTTCATCAGTGCGTTTAACATCAAAGGCGAGCAGTCTGCGTGCTGCGGACTCTACGGCTACACGTCGTTCAACGCCGTGAGGTATTTCGAACACATCCCCGTCAAGGACGAGCGACAGTCCAAGAACGACGCACCAGACATCTTGTACACCCTCTATAAGGATCTCATCGTGTTCGACCATTTCCGCAACGAAGTGACCCTCATCGAGATGCTCGACAGCGGAGAGACCAGTCATTTAGAGCAGTTAGAGAAGGACATCAACGGTCTTCCACGCCGCACCTACGATTTCCACCCCATTGGAGCGGCTGTCAGCACGCTCACCGATGAGGAGCATAAGGAGAACATCCGTCGCGGCATACGACATTGTCAGCGCGGCGACGTGTTCCAAATCGTCCTTTCTCGACGATTCGTTCAGAAATACGAGGGCGACGACTTCAAGCTCTACCGCGCCTTGCGCAGCATCAACCCCTCACCCTATCTGTTCTATTTCGACTTCGGTGGATTCCGCATCTTCGGTTCGTCGCCCGAGACCCACTGCCGCATCGACGGCAGAAGAGCGTATATAGACCCCATTGCTGGCACTACCAAGCGAACGGGCGACGCGGCACAGGACAGAGCGAACGCCCTATACCTGCGGAATGACCCCAAGGAGAATGCCGAACACGTCATGCTCGTAGACTTAGCGCGCAACGACCTTTCGCGCAACTGTCACGACGTGAAGGTGGATTTCTACAAGGACATGCAATACTATTCTCATGTAATTCACCTCGTGTCACGTGTCAGCGGTGCACTGGATGAAGGGGCAGACCCCATCAAGGCGTTCATCGACACCTTCCCTGCTGGCACGCTGTCGGGAGCTCCCAAGGTGCGCGCCATGCAACTGATCTCGGAGTATGAACCACACAACCGGGGTGCCTACGGCGGTTGCATCGGCTTCATCGGCATGGACGGCTCACTCAACCAAGCCATCACCATCCGCACGTTCGTCAGTCGAAACGGCGAACTGTGGTTTCAAGCCGGCGGAGGCATTGTCGCAAAGAGCGACGAAGAATACGAATTACAAGAAGTAAACAACAAGCTTGGCGCACTGCGCAAAGCAATCATCATGGCGGAGGAAATGTAATGAAGAAACAATCCATAGTAATCATCGACAACTACGACTCATTTACCTACAATCTGAGTCATCTCGTCAAGGCACTCGGCGCAGACGTAACCGTGGTGCGCAACGACCGTTTTGAACTGGAAGACCTGAAGGTTTTCGACAAAATCATCCTTTCGCCTGGCCCTGGCATTCCGTCAGAAGCCGGTCTTCTGACCAATGTTGTGCGATGTTATGCGGCAGTGAAACCGATACTGGGCGTGTGTCTCGGCCATCAAGCCATCGGCGAAGTGTTCGGAGGGAAGCTCAAGAATCTCGACAAAGTGTTTCATGGTGTAGCAACGGAAGGCACCCACACGGACGACCCGTTGTTTGCCGACGTGCCACAGCGGTTCACCATGGGCAGATACCATTCGTGGGTTGTCGACAGCGACGGTCTTCCCGCTTGTCTTGAAATCATTGCGAAGAGCGATGAAGGACAGATCATGGCTCTGCGCCACAAGACGTTCAACGTGCGCGGCATCCAGTTCCATCCCGAAAGCGTGCTAACCCCACAAGGCGACATCATCGTAAGGAATTTCCTAAATGGATGAACTATCGTCTATCTCTAAAGAAGTCCTGCATCAGCTGGCGACATTCTTCCTCAAGGATGCCGCCAGTCACCGTGGTACGGGGATGCAACACATGAGGAGCAAAGACCCGATAACCCCGTTTCTCGTCTGCCGCACCATACACCACGCGCGTCAATTGCGACCATCCCAAGGCACCAGCACACATCGGGCAGGGTTCCACCGTGACGTAGAGTGTACAATCCGTCAGATACTTTCCGCCCAACTCGTTGGCAGCCGCCGTGATGGCCTGCATCTCCGCGTGCGCCGTCACATCGTGGAGCGTCTCTGTTAGGTTGTGCGCTCGTGCAAGGACGCGCCCTCCACAGACCACCACCGCACCGATAGGGATCTCGCCCGCATCGACGGCTGCTTCCGCCTCCGCCAACGCCATCCGCATATAGCGTTCATCCATTTTCTGCTGTTCCTCTTGTGTCATCGTTGCAACTGTAAATAGCTGACATTTTCTCCGCCATTTCCTTCATCTTCATTCTCATAGATGCGGGCTTCACTATCTCGATGCCGTCACCAAATGATCGGATGAGAGAGAAGAATTCATAGTTGGGCTGTACTGTGAGCGTTATCTTCCATTTGCCGTTGTCCAGATGTTCCGGGCGAGTGCACTGCGACTCATGCAGCGGTTTGGTCACGATATAACCGAACGCCTTGTCGGTTACATGCAACACCACTTCCTCCACAGGTTCGCTCGTTACCGACACGCCAATCACATCACTGAAGTATTCGTCAAAGTCAAAGTCTTCGGGCAATGGCTGATAATCGTCCGTCCTTTCTATTACGTTCTCGATGCGGTCGATGGCATAATTGGAGAAATACGGACAGTCATCATGCTTGGCTATCAAGAACCAACGGTTATTGTATTGCTTCAGAT
>CAVAIX010000104.1:0-7613 GCA_963588695.1 Bacteroidaceae bacterium
ATGGCATGGCACGGTACAGGTCTGCGTCACCACACAAAGGGACTCCTTCAAAAAAGGATAACTCACCGCAAAAAAACTTTTTTGGCTCTAAAAAGTCTCGAAAACGTTAATTTACGAGTTTTTACGATGACATGAGGAATGGAAGGATGACTTGTGTGTACATTTGCACACACTTAAATGTACAATGAACTATACACCAAATTATACACATAATGATGCAGACAATTAGACACAACATCCAGCACCTGATTTTTATGGCAATCATCGTGCTGGCCATTGCACTCACAGCGTGCAACAGTAAAAGCAAATTCAATTTTCAATCGACAGACGAAGCCATAACTGCCTGTCGACAAGAACTTTCTAAAATTACACCACTCGAGAAGGCGGACATCAACCTGCTGGTGGCCATCACAAACAACTGGGTGGAACTGCGAGACTCGACAATGATGTGTTTCGTCAGAGATTCCGTCACACAAAACGACACCAATGCCGTCACACAATTCGTCGCTGTAACCGACAGCTTCAGAACAGAAATAACACGACTGGCTATGGCGACTCCAAGAACGATGGCGGACATCGTACAACTCAAAGTGGAAACGGCTGAAGGAAGAAAAGAACTTCAGAAATCGGAGGACTACAAAAAAGCCTGCAAGTTCTATGAACAGATGGATGACACGCCACTCTACCCTACGCTAAAGATTACACTGCTGGCATACGACAAACTCTTGAAGGATGCAAACCCATTCCGGAAGGAAGGGGAAATGTTGGACTTCATCCAAAAGGAGGATAAGTGCTTCCGCTCACTACTGACCTTCCTTCGTTACGTGCCGGATGGGAAACTGCAGGACATAACGGACAAGACGGCAGCACTCTTCGATAACCTCCAACAAACGGCAGCCACCAGACAAAGCGGCGAAGTCGGAGAACGGGTGATGATGTATCTCACCATGCGGTTCAATCGACGCATCATACAGAACGCGGAAAGATGTTGCAACGACATCAAGAAGAAAGAGATTCTTACGACACAGCAGGCAAATAACTACCGGTGGATGGTCATACAGCCGTATATGGCCATCGACAACTACTCTGCCGCTGCACTTACAACACAGCAAACGGAAACACTCACCGACATGGCAGAAGAACTGCCTAAAATGCTGGCATACATTGACGGAAAAGACTATGACATGTCTCCGAAAGAGACAACAGGAAAACTGGCGGAAATCCTCAGTGGATATTTCTTGACAACATACCTCAAAAGTATTTTGTAATGGAACAGGAAAAGGGTATGGTGCAGGAAGCACAAGAGTTGGCTGAAAATACCGTTGTACGCAATTTCTCCAAACTGTTGGAGGTTCTCGACAACACGGAGATGTTCGACCTAAAAGATTGTCGGCTGGACATCGCACATGGTATCGGTATGACTGCCGTACCGCTGCGGAAACAACACATGGCCGTGGACTTCCTTAACCAACTGGCGAATTTCTTAGATGTAAATATCCTTTACGCATATAGAAGCAACGACGGAAAGACATACCGCATCGTCGCATATTCCATGCCGTACCCAGACGAGATGTACTGCATCATCGTAAACTCGGAACAGTATGGAATCATTGAAGACATCAACGTGGTGTTTTTTGAAACGATCGATACAATGTTGTCATGGCTCATACGCGCCTATGAGAGAATAGACGGCAAGGATGCACAATATGACATCATACAATGGCAACCCCTTGCCGCGCTTTATCGAAATTTCGTCTGACCCAAAGTTAACCATCGAAACAACAAGTAAACAACAAAAAACAAAAGCATATGATGATATATCTCAAACTCCTTTTAGCACTGCTCCTATCCGCAGTGCCCTTCATCTACGCTGGATGCGTCAGACCAAAGGGAAAAACATCTCCAGTATGGAGAAATCTCTTCACGGCAATCGGTGCTCAAACACCACGATTGCGCATCATGAAAAGGAAGATGAAAAAATTCCTGCATAGACTGCATGAAGGAATGAAAAAAAATGACAAGTTTAGAAGATTCTTTTCACTTGTCACACTGCTACTAATGATAGTAGTGCAGTTCATTGATTTCAGTACCGCAACGAGCATCGCAGGGATGCTACAAGAGGCCTCTCGCGACAACCAGCAGACAGCGCAGACAATTGCAGTCTATGGTGCTTTAATGACGCGACCGCACGCCACTGTACTGGCCGCGTGTCTGAGTCTCGCGCTCTTCTCTTATCAAGTGGCAGACTGGGTGCTGACAAGGCTACACAACAAACGAAAATTATTCTTCAGCGTAGCACTACTGACGCTCACCGTCCTTTTCGCATCACCACGCTATTTTATCGTTGCGGAGGTGCTGGAGATGGTGCTGCTGGCAGCACTCGTCTACCCGAACCAGATACTGGCACAAGACCCGAAAGGACGCAGGCCTATACCAAAGATAAACGGCAAACTTAAGCAAAGAAAAGCCGCTTAAAAATCGGCATATTTTCGTTGTAGAAAACATGGCGGAATCATATGTGGGAAAATAACTTAAAAATGTAAATATAATATCAGTGATATGAATGAGCAGAGAATACAACTGAACAACACGCTCGCAGGCTTGACCATTCACACGGACATGGCTCTCTGGCGACTGCTACTGCAGGGTAACAAGAAATCGCACAAGTTCACGCGAGTGGAAGCTTTCTATGACCTCATAGACCGGCACTGCATCGCCTTGCTCAAAGGCGAAAGTGACTATATCAGCGGAACCATCCACAACATAGCAAAAGCGTGGGGATGGAACAGAGAGACGGTTGCCAAGTTCCTCGACAACCTTCAACAGCTTGGAATGGTGATTGTCGATACCCAAGGCAACAGAAAAGCGATAAAGATAACCTGCGCTGTCATTCACCAAGTGCATCTGGAAGCACCAGAGAAGCCTTCAGACGCAAAAACACCCTCGTCTGCGGTCAACGGGACATAAACGCTTTTATGTGGCGTTAGAACGCCCAAAAATCACGTAGGACGCGCCCAACCGAAATGGCCTGCGAAAAAAGAGGCTCAACGCCAACATTGATGGCGAGCCTCGCAGACTTCCGAAAAGACCACGAAGGCGCTTGCGCGGATTGCGGTACCCCGCAATAGTGGTAGCCTAATACTACCCTCATAGGCAAATGCCGCAGAGGGTAAGGCCACACACCAAGGTTGAGCAAGCTCAGTGGCTGTATTCGGCTCAGGGTTTTACCCTAAGAACCCCACCGACAAATTTTTGAACCTCAAAAATAAAAACGAACATGGAAAAAGAACAAAAACAAGTCTGTGACATCCAAGCAGGAAAACGGATGACAACAGCCCAAAGCAACGAGCACCTGCGCGTTGGTGACCAATCCGCCTTCAACGCTAAAAGGGCTGGCAATCTCGACCCTACACGAACCCGTCTAAACTTCGAGATTGGGAAGGGCGGTATCGTGAAAGAGGTTGACCAGAAAACTTCAATAACAAAACGCATCAAAACAATCTTTGAAAGCCACGACATCAAAGACCCGAATGTTGGCCTTGATGATGAAGACTTGAAAAAGAAAAGGGTTGGTGTCAGAACACACGCCAACATCATCCTGCAAGGATCACGGGAAACCATGCGGAAACTGGCTTTCGGCGACCAACAGGTGGACTATGAGCATGGAGCTGACAACTCCAGTGTCACACGCTCTCCAGAGATTGAAAAATGGGCAACGGATATGTATAAATTTATGGCTAAGAAATACGGTGAGGAAAATATTGCGGCATTCGTGGTACACCTTGACGAGACAAATCCGCATATCCATTGCACATTGGTTCCCATCACAAAATACGGCAAACTGTCCTGGGTGGATTTCTTCAATGCTAAAACCAAATATAACTTCTCAAAACACCTCAACCAGTTACATGACGAACTGGCAAAGGTGAACGAGAAATGGGGACTGAAAAGGGGTGACAGCGTAGCACGCACGGGAGCACGGCATAAGACATACGTTCAGTGGCTCCAAGAACAGATTGCCGACAATGAGGGGACTCTGAAAGGACAAAAAATGCAGCTCTACGCCGTCAACGAGGAGATAAAAATCGCCGAGAAGAAACTGAAATCGTTCACAACGATGCTCCAGAATCTTAAAGACCAACAGGAGGCTCTGGAAATCGACATCACAGCACTGGAAACACAGAGAGACGAGGGGGACGAAGAGGCCGCACGCAGACTGCTCGAAGCACAGGAAAAACTGGCAGAAATCAACGCGAAAATTTCTGACAGAGAGAAACGACTGGAGGAGGTACAGAACCAACTTCGGGACTTGGCTGCACGAAAGCATAACGCGCAACGGGACTATGACAACCTTCTGCGGCAAATCAATAAAGAAAAACCGGAGGTGCTGAACAAAACACAAAGGGACATCAATGCCTCGATGTGGAACATCGCCACAGAAGAGATGAAAAAGGTGTGGACGGCCATCGAGAACTTCGCCGAGAAACTGTCACCGGAGGAACGGGGCGAACTCAACAACATCATCGAGAACTCTCCGCTGGAGGAAATGGCGGAACGGGGCAACGAGGTCGCTGCAGTAGCGGCGGCACTGTTCCTTGGATATGTCGACGCGGCAACGAACTTCGCCAGAAACAGCGGAGGGGGCGGTGGCGGAAATACCACCGGATGGGGACGAGACAAGGATGAGGATGATGAAGCCTTCCGCAGAAGGTGCTGCATCATGGGACGCATGATGATGAAGCCGGCTGGAAGGAATATAAAAAGGTCTTAAACGTAAAATATTTTGTTATGGTAATACACAAGAAAATCGCATTTTCCATCGTCAGTGTCGCTTGTGGACTGGTGATGTGGCAGGCCATGAAGAATACGTGTCCGCCCAAGGAACAACACCTTCATGCAGTGACAGATGTAGTGGAACGTACAGTGAACAAAATCTTCGAGGAACGCATACAGGTTCCTGAAGAGAGTAAACAACTCGCGGAATACCTCTCCTCTAAGGTCATACCAGAGGCGGTGGAAAAACTTACAAAAGAACGACTGGACATCAAAGACTATGGGGTGTTTAGCATCGGAACAATAACAGGACAAGGGGACAGCACCGCAGCGGTCTCCATCGGGTTCTTCGACAAGGTATTTACCTTCAGCGATGAACAGGCTTATGATTATATCAACAGTCTTGTCCAAGGGACAGACATCAATAGTATTATAGAATCATTAAACAATGGAAATTATGGAAACAAAGACATTGAAACAGTTGAAGGGCAGTGAGGTGCACAGCATCCTCGCCGCAGTGTTTGAAGTGATGGAAATGGCACAGTTCGAACCTCAAAGGGATGCCAGCATCATGATGGCACAGGAACAAAAGGAAGAACAACCGGAAAGATGGAAGGTCGTGTTCATGAAAAAGAACACGTCGCTCGATGAACTGAACATGGTGAAAAGACAACTCGGCGGTAATTTCTCCGTGGGTATCGCTGCTGGTACGAAACAGGCAGCACTGGCCATCTCTATCGAGGGAAGAAGCACGGAGTTTCTTGGACTGCTTGCAAGAAAACCCTTCTTTTCACAAACACAGCAGGGAGCGACACAACACCTCACACCCAGTAAAGACGAGAACGGATGAAGAAAGTAAAAGACAACTGGTGGAACAGACTGTTCCACCAGAAACTGATTCGGATGCAGCATATAAGGGATAAACTGAAAAAGGCGGAGTTCTACATCCAACAGATCCAACAGTGCCAAGAACTAAGGGAACTGTTAGTGCTGCATCGGCAGCTCTGGAAGGATGGCTTCCGGAAAGGGAACGTGAGACCGAATATGTATGGGATGTTCCGAACAACAAACATCGCACATATGCAAGCGGAAGAGGTATATCTCGGGAATATTTATGGACTGTGGACTTTCTCTATTCCCGACTGGGAGAGAATGAAAGGGAAACCAGTCGGGATTAACGCATGGGGCATCCCGGAGGACACACCACTCGGACAGATTATAGCTGGACAGTACAGGGACATCCTGCTGTCAAGCATGAAGGCTATGCGAATGGAATTGGAAACAATAAGAAATGAGAGATGACTATCAGGAACTTTGAAACGGAGACGGCGGTGCTCTCTGACTTTGAGAAAGAAAAAATCCTTCCTGACGTAGTTAGGATGATAAAACGACGCACCGGAAAGGGACGCGCTATTACAAGCACCGACATCATCCTTGAATGGAAAGGACAAGGGAAAATCGACCCGTCACGGATACGGAAGTTAATCAACTATATCCGAAACAACGGTCTCGTGAAGGGACTGGTGGCATCATCAAAAGGTTATTATGTGGCACAGACCCGAGAGGAAATGGAGGCGTATATAGAATCCTTGCAAGGCAGGGAAGACGCACTGAAGGCTCTCCGAAAGAGCATAAAAAACCAAATGGAGAAAATTTTCCCTTGCAGAAAGAAGAGACAACGTAAATAACGGCAGAAAACTGCTTTTAAGGGGATTTTTCGGCGCAGAATGTCTCGAAAACGTTAATTTACGAGTTTTCGGCGTGAACAGCAACGCTGTCACATAATAAATAGGTATTTTTGCGCACAGAAAGCATTTTTTTACAAAAAAACAACGTATTACAATAAGAACAATGAAAAAGACAATCGTAACAATGATGATGGCTTGCCTGATAGTCGGGTATGCCAATGCACAAACTGA
The DNA here is from genome assembly GCA_963588695.1 of Bacteroidaceae bacterium. GTDB lineage: Bacteria > Bacteroidota > Bacteroidia > Bacteroidales > Bacteroidaceae > Prevotella. The sequence goes on from CAVAIX010000104.1 coordinate 6,693, forward strand.
CAAGGACGGCGGACTGCTGGAGACGGAAACCGTACAACTCACACCCATGCACCTTGACAACTTGTTCTCGGGAAATATCTGGGACAATAACTGGTTCATCAGCGTAGGAGGTGGTATGTCCGTGTTCTCGGGGAAACCAGCAGGATGCGGAGATTTCTTTGACCGCGAAAGAATCATGCTTAACGCATACGCCGGAAAGTGGATAACGCCGTTCATCGGAGGTCGAATCGCGTTTCAAGGACTGAAACTGACGGATTCGGAAAAGCAGGCGAGAACATATCAAAATGTTCACGCTGACTTCATGTACAACATCGCGGCTCATTTCAACAAAAATCGGGAGAACCAAAAATGGAGTTTCGGGCCGTACATCGGGACGGGAGTAATCTGCATTAAAAATGTCGAGACTGCACGAAACAAACATAATATACCGTTCGCAGTATCATACGGCATCTCGGGACAATACCGGATGACAAAAAGGTTTTTTGTCACAGCGGAAGTCGGAAACACGATGACATGGCAGAGCTTCGATGGGTACGGAGAAGACAACAAAATAGGTGACAACCTGCTGCAGGCCAGCATCGGCATCGGCATCACACTCGGAAAAGTGGGATGGAAACGGGTCGTAGACCCCATGCCGTACATGGAACAGAATGATATTCTCATCGAACGACTCGCACAACTAAAAGAGGCCAACCAAAAACTCGATAAGATTCACAAAAAAGAATCGATGGCTCTTGCCGAGATGAAGAAAATACTGGAAATTGAGGGACTACTCGACAAATACAATCTCGCCATGGACGAAGATGGGTTTGGAGAGAATAAGCTAAACCCAAAGAACAATTATAGCGGACTGAACTCGCTGAGGGAAAGACTACGCAATAGAACATGGAACGGGGATACCGAAAACTATACGCCGATGCT
>CAVAIX010000105.1:0-7555 GCA_963588695.1 Bacteroidaceae bacterium
TCTATCTCCTGCGTTATTTGCAGGAGCAGTACGATGAGCGTGCTACTGATGAAGCGTTTATTGCTTCTCGCTGCGATGCTGCCGAGAAGGAATGGGAAGATTGTCGTCGTGACGGTCTTACCGTTGATCAGGCTCATGAGATGGCCATGGCAGTGTTGTTAGAAGGTTTTGATTGATTTTCATTCATGAATGAACGAAGGTGAGTGATGTGATGAAGGTTTGTGACCTTTATCTGTAATATCGTAATATTAACATAGAAATATATTTATGGCATACAATAAGAGTCAGAAGTTCCAAGACAATATAGCAGCTATCAAGCTTGTTTTGCAGTTGAGTAAGGAAGGTCGCGTGGCGAATGATGCCGAGCGTGCTGTTTTGCGTCGTTACAGTGGTTTCGGTGGTTTGAAGTTTATCTTAAACCCCGCTTCGAGTGATGAAGACCAGAAATTCTGGAAGGTTTCGGATCAGCCGTATTTTCGTTCCGTGCGAGAGTTGTATGGTATCATCCATGAATATGCCGTTGACGAAGAGGAAGAGCGAGCCATCATTGATAGTGTGAAGCGTAGTGTGAACACCGCTTTCTACACCCCTAATGCTATCATTGATGCCATCGCCACAGTCTTCAAGGAGCGTGGTGTGGCTGTCAGTACCATGCTTGACCCTTCTGCCGGTATCGGTAAGTTTGGCGACTCCTTTCAGCAGGTCTACGATGACCGCATCGATGTCACTGCTTTTGAGAAGGACGTGTTGACAGGCAAGATACTGTCGTCCTTGCATCCCAACGACCGTGTAACGGTGGATGGATTTGAAACCATCCCAGCACAGTTGCAGGGAACGTTTGACCTTGCCACCTCGAACATCCCGTTCGGCGACATTCGTGTGATGGATGATGACTATCGTCGCAGCAAGAATGATGCAAAGCGTTATTCTGTTTCTACCATCCATAACTATTTCTTTTTGAAAGCCCTCGATCAAGTGCGTGAGGGCGGTTTTGTCGCCTTTATCACTTCGCGTGGTTTTATGGACTCACCGAGTAATAATCCCATCCGTCAAGAGATAGCCAATAATGCCCGTCTCGTTGGTGCTTTCCGTCTTCCCGACGGTATGTTCCGTGACGAAGCTGGTACGGATGTCGGCAGTGACCTTGTGGTGCTCCAGAAGGTCAGCGGCTATGATAGGTCTCTTGACCCCTACACTCAGGCTTTCTGTGAGACTACTAAAGGATTCAGTTCCATGGATGGTGATGATTTTACTGACATCACTATGAACACCTATTGGTGGCAGTCTATGTTGGTTCCTGATGGTGAGTCCATCGTGTCAACCAGTATGGAAAGAGGTACTGACCCTTATGGAAAGCCTGCGTTGATATTTCCTCATAACGGAGGTATGGAGGATATTGCAAAGCAGTTGAAATTGTATTTCAGTCAGCATTTCGATAAGGAGTATGTTGACTATTTCATAGCACACGCTCCGAAGCAGGAAGCAGTCGTTGTGGAACAGCCGAGTGATAATGTTGCAGTGGTTCAGCAAACCCCTGTTGAGCAGCCTGTTCAGCAGGAGCAGCAGTCACAGAGCCGTCCGCAAGGCCATGAGAATGACAATGCCAGACAGCAGTCACATAGTGCTCCTGTCCAGCTTGACCTTTTTTCCTTGTGGGATGCCCTTGATGCCGGCAATGACGCTTCCGAGGAAGCGCTGCAGGCTCAAGAGGCTGAGCGTGCCGCACAGGAAGAAGCGCGACAGGAAGCAGAGCGTCAGCGTCTTGCACCTCGTCCGTGGGTTGGAGACCATAAGGAATGGTATCGTGATGGTACTGTTGTTGTCGAACCCAACACCAACCATGTCGGTGTGTTGACGGGTAACACGTTTACTCCACTTTCCAATGTCACCGCAGACCAGACTGGCCGTTTACGCCAGTATGTTCTTGTCCGTGATGCCTACAACGAGTTATACAATATGGAGGCCGAGTCTCGAGAGGAACAGCCCGATCTTCGCGAGGAGTTGAATCGCCATTATGACAATTTCTTCCTTCGGTATGGCCGTCTGAATGAGCGAAAGAATGCCAGTCTTGTTATGATGGATGCTTTAGGTCGCGACACCCTTTCCTTAGAGAATGAGGAAGGCCGCGACTTCGTGAAAGCAGACATCTTCGCCCGTCCTGTGTCGTTTATCTCGTATGAGATAACCCATGTAGACACTCCGGAGGAAGCGTTGAATGCGTCATTGAACCGTTTTGGTCATGTCGACCTTGACTATATGGCCAGTCTTACTGACAACAGGAAGGAAGAGCTGCCGGAGTTGTTGAAGGGTCAGATATATTTTATGCCCGATGGTAACTATGAGGTTGCCAGCAAGGTTTTGTCAGGCAATATCTATGAGAAGTTAGAGTATGTCTCATCCTTTATTGCCGCACAGGATGATGATTCCGAGCACTGGACGCAGGAGCAACTGGATGCGTTGGAAGACACCAAGACAGCCTTGGAGGCAGTCGTCCCCGAGCAGATAGCCTTTGATGACATCGGCCTGCAGTTCGGTGAGCGTTGGATTCCCCTTGAATACTACGAAGAGTATATCGGTAGGCTTTTTGATTCGAAGATGGAGATACGCTATGCGGAGCATGCCGATGAATATTCGTTCAAGGCAGAAAACCGCTGGAGTCTAAAGATTCGTGAAGAGTTCTGTGTTCGTGGTGAGTATAAGACCTATGACGGTATGGACTTGCTTGTCCATGCCTTCCATAACACCACGCCCGACATCCAGAAGTGCATCGGCTCAGATGCTAATGGTAACGACCTAAAAGGTCCAGATATGTCGAAGATACAACTTGCCAATGCGAAGATTGATGAGATTCGTGATGGCTTTACGGAGTATCTTGCCAATTTGCCGAAAGAGAAGCGTGATTCGCTTCAAGAGTTGTATAACAGGAAGTTCAACTGCTTTGTCAAGGCCAAGTACGATGGTTCATACCAGACGTTCCCCGGCATTGATTTGAAGGCACTTGCTTCTCCGAAGTTCAACATTAAGAACATCTACAAGTCTCAGAAGGACTGTGTGAAGATGATATTGGAGAATGGTGGTGGCATCTGTGACCACGAGGTAGGTACTGGCAAGTCCCTTATCATGTGCATGGCTGCCCATGAGATGCACCGTCTCGGCATAGCCAACAAGCCGATGATACTTGCCATGAAGGCCAATGTCGCCGAGATTGCCGCTACCTATCAGGCCGCGTTCCCCGACGACAAGATTCTCTATGCTGCCGAGAAGGATTTCACTCCAGCCAATAGAGTGCAGTTCTTCAACAGGATTAAGAATAACGACTATGCGTGTGTTATCATGTCCCATGACCAATTCGGTAAAATACCGCAGTCCATGGAGGTTCAGAAGCAAATCCTGCAAGATGAGATTCGCGATATTGATGAAGCCCTTAACGTCCTCCGTCAGCAGGGTAGCCAAATCAGTGGGCGGCAGCTGTCTGGCTTAGAGAAGCGTAAGGAAAATATGTCGGTAAGGCTCAAGGAGCTTCAGAGTGACATGGCCAACCGTAAGGATGACTTTGTAGACTTTAACCGCATGGGTATCGACCATCTGTTTATTGACGAGAGTCATCAGTTCAAGAATTTGCTGTTCACCACCCGTCATCAGCGTGTCTCGGGATTGGGTAATCCCAGTGGTTCGCAGAAGGCATTGAACCTGCTTTTTGCCATTCGCACCATTCAGAACCGTACAGGCAAGGACTTAGGTGCTACGTTTTTGAGTGGTACGACCATCAGCAACAGTCTTACAGAGTTGTATCTGTTGTTTAAGTACCTTCGTCCTGCGGCCATGGCCAAGCAGGGTATTCACTGTTTTGACGCATGGGCTGCTGTCTATGCAAAGAAAACCTCAGATTACGAGTTCAGCGTTACCAATGCCGTTGTGCAGAAGGAACGTTTTAGATATTTCGTGAAGGTGCCTGAGTTGGCCACCTTCTACAATGAGATTACCGACTACCGCACGGGTGAGGATGTCGGTCTCGACCGTCCCAATATGAATGTCATCCTTCATGACATTGAGCCTACTGCCGACCAGCAGGATTTCAACGAGCGTTTGGTAAAGTTTGCCCAAACAGGAGAGGGAGAGCTTATCTTCCATGCTCCGCTTAACGACCGTGAGATGAAAGGCAAGATGCTCATTGCCACGGATGCCAGTAGAAAGGCTTCCCTTGATATGCGTTTGGTGTCGCCCGAACAGTTTGGAGACGATCCCAACAACAAGGCCAGCCATTGTGCGCGTCTTGTCGCCGAATATTACAAGAAGTTCGATGAGCAGAAGGGAACGCAGTTCATCTTCAGTGATTTGAGCACCTATAAGTCTAACGAGTGGAACATCTTTCAGGAGATTAAGGATAAGCTTGTCAATGACTATGACATTCCTGCCGATGAAGTCCGTTTCATCCAAGAGGCCAGCAGTAATAAGGTCAAGCAGAAGATGATAGACCTGATGAATGAAGGTAAGATTAGGGTGCTTTTTGGTTCTACCAGCACCCTTGGTACCGGTGTCAATGCGCAGCAGCGTGCCGTTGCCGTCCACCATATAGACATCCCTTGGCGTCCGTCAGACTTGGAGCAGCGTAATGGGCGTGCTCGACGCACTGGCAACTGGGTAGCCAAGGAATTTGGCGGTAATAATGTGGATGTGATTATCTATGCCGTCAAGCGTACCCTTGACAGCTATAAGTTCAACCTTTTGCAGAACAAGCAACTCTTCATTTCTCAGTTAAAGACCAATCAGCTGGGCACCCGTGTCATTGACGAGGGAGCTATGGATGAAGAGAACGGTATGAATTTCGCGGAGTATGTCGCCATTCTGTCTGGTAATGATGATTTGTTACAGAAGGCGAAACTCGAAAAGAAGATTCTTGCGTTGGAATCTGAGCGCAAGACCTTTATGCAGGCTCGCCGAGACACCGAATGGCGTTTAGAAGAAGCCCGAAAGCAGTTTAGTATGAATGAGACCATCATTGCAGGAATGACCGAGGATTATGATCGTTATCAGTCCCATGTTGTGTATGGTGAGGACGGCACAGCCCTTCCCGGCTTTGTCATGAGTGGTATCGGCGAGCTCACAGCCGATGGTGTTTATATTGAAGAGATGGGCGCAGCCCTTCAAGAGGCTGGTCGTACCGTTGGTAATAGAGACCGTCAGATGGGATATGTTTACGGTTTCCCGTTGATGGTTGACAGCGTCTATGTGTATGATAAGCAGTTGGGGAAAGAGGTATATGCCGGAAATAAGTTCTATGTGAAGGGTCATTACCTCTATGAGTACAACAATGGCAAGCTTGCCATGAGCAAGGACAATCGTCTTGGTGCTGTCCGCTATGGTGTCAATGCGCTGGAGAAGATTCCCGGTGTCATTGAGCAGTACGAGAAGCGCAACGAAAGTCTCCGTGCGACAATCGCTGAATATGAGCGTATCGCAGGTAAGTCTTGGGGTAAGGAAGAAGAGTTGAAAGGTCTGAAAAAGGAGCTGGAAGCCCTTGACACCAAGATTCGGGAGAGCCTTGATGAGACCACGAAAAATATGCCTCGGGAAGAGGAAAAAACCTATAATATTTCCAAGGATGGTAGGTGGCATAAGGTCACCTTCCCCCGTGACGCTTATCCTTTTGTAAGTATCAGAGAAATGCGTGATTTCGCAGGTACTTTCGGTAGCCGTAACCGTGGTTATGTTTATTGTGGACACTGGGAAGGCGACGTAATGGTCAGCGATTCCGAGGTAAGAGGAGAGTTCACTTCGCGTCAGCAGGCCGATGAGTTCATTGCGAAGGTCGAGCAGGCCAACAAAGAGCGTAAGGAAAATACCGACTGGATTGCCGCGAAAGCCGAGGAGGACGCGAAGGGTGACATGGCTAACATAGATAATGAGGTTATCTTTACCTGCCGTGATGTCCTCCGGCAGCAGGGTATTAACTGGCAGGACACGCAGGAGTTGCCCCAAGATGTTACTCCCATACAAGAAGATGTCAAAGCAGCCCCTGCTGATGTCCAGCAGCCAGAACAGCCAGTTCAGTTGTCCGATGCTGACTATTACCAGCAGTATATTGACATCTTTTGCCCGGGTCATTCCAAAGATTCCGTTCGGGAACTTTCCAATGCCCTCGTACAGATTACCGAGGATACAAAAAAGTTATTAGACTGGGATAAGCGAGAGTCTACCCTTGTCCAGATGAGACTTAAGGCTACCCGTGCCGCACGTGCTTATGGTTTCGGCGATGAAAAGGTTGTTGCCAATTTTATGATGGATCATGTCCTGCCACCAAAGAATATTGTCTATTCTGCGGGTCAGTATGGCGGCACAGACAAGGGTGAAGAACTTCGGAGACTTGCCCATCAAGTCAAGGACACCAGTTCCGCCATTCACGATTGGGCTGTACGTGAAATCGTACACCATATGGTTGGTATCTTCAATAACTTGCCGTCAGAAGAAAAGCAAAGAATGATTCTTGTGCCAGTCCCGGGTAGGGATGGCCGTGCCACCTACACCAAGGACATTGCTGTGAAGTTATTTGAGTTGACCAATATTCCTGTTTATGACAATTTGGTTTGCAATGCCCATTCGTCATTGTATGAGATGAAAAAAATAGGAGTACAAGTGCGCGACCTCCGCGCCCCTTGGTTTGAAGTGAAAGACAAGTACGCCTTGCCATCAGATTCCATTGTCGTGTTGGTGGACAATGTTCTGGACACTGGTACGACCCTTTCCAGTGCCATGCGCACGGATTTTGGAGACCATGTGGCGGAGGTACGTGCCGTTGTCCTTGCCCATACGGATAACCTTTATTACAAACTCTCTGTAAAGTCAGCCGATTTCTTGAGAAAAGATGCTTCCGCTCGCGATCAGTTTGAAAAAACTCTCCGTGAGCGTGGTTACACGAATGCTCGCAACTATATCTTGAATCACTTTGAAGGTAGAGACCTTGACAGGGACAGAATCCTTGCCCATCTTCACAGGGCATGGAATAATCCCTTCCCCTCCTTGCGAGAGAAGGCTCGTGTCACCCTTTCCGAGCTTGGTGTGAACTGGAAAACTGGCGAGTCCGTTTCTTCTGCCACCTCTATGGCAGAATCCGCAAATCGCGAAGTGTCAGAGCCTCAGTCGACAGCAATGGAGACACAGCAATCACCAGAGCAAAAGACCGCTCTCATGCTCCAGTGGGAGGGTTTGAAGTCAAAGCATCCCGAGTCTCTGTTACTGTTCCGCACAGGTGATTTCTATAAAGCATACAGAGAAGATGCCGTCAAGGTTTCTGCGGCAACTGGCATCCCCGTGGAATATGATAGTGGAAGGAGTGTCTTGGATGGCACAGACTATGTCAGTGTCTCCGTCCTTCAGCGCGCTCTCGACTCCTGCCTGCCGAAACTAATAAAAGCAGGTCATCGCATAGCTATCTGCGATCAGTTAGAAGAACTGAAGTCAACCGTGCGCCGCAATGCTACGGGTGAAGCCATGCAGGGTGTGGTGGAACAGATTGAGCCACAATTTGGTGTACGTATGCAGATAGTGGACAATGATT
>CAVAIX010000106.1:0-7542 GCA_963588695.1 Bacteroidaceae bacterium
GAGAGTTGGTATTCCACATCGTTAGGCTTCCGTTTTATAGCCTCTTCCCAGTCGTAGAGCGCAGGAGCATACTGTTTGATCTCCGTTTCGAAAGTAGCACGTGCTACATAGACTTCCGCATCCTGAGGGTGCAATTCCACAGCGGTGTTGAGTTGAGTGAACGCCTCATTCCTACGCCCCATAGACTGAAAGACGAAAGCCAATCCGAGACGTGCCTCTTTATTGGTCGGCACCAAAGCAAGCACCCTTTCATAGTCGTTTTTTGCCAAGTCATAGCGCCGAAGATGGGTATAGGAATAGGCGCGGTAGAACAAAGCAGAGAGATTATCGGACTCATGGCGCAAGACAAGTGTATATTCATCAACGGCGTATTCCCACTGTTGCAGTTCCAGATTGACGGCCGCCTTGCGCAGGTGTAGATCTGTGCTGTACGCTGAAACGGCAATCTGCTGGTTGAGCACGTTGAGCGAATCGCGCCACTGCCGATTGTCCATCTGGGCATCAGCCGCAGACGAACCAACCAGTAGTAGAGCGAGGATTAAGCCTTTTTGATATAATCTACGATCCATGCGCCAACCTCTTTTGTGCCATACGAGCCGCCGCCTTCCACCTGTATTTCCGGTGTGCGCACATGGGCATCGAGAGAAGCGTTGACGGCTTCCCGCACCAATGCACCCTCGCGGTTGAGTCCGAAGTGTTCGAGTAGCATGGCTGCTGAGAGAATTTCAGCCAACGGATTGGCCAGATTTTTTCCTGCTGCTTGTGGCCATGAGCCGTGAACGGGTTCGAAGAGCGGTGTATGTTCACCGAGCGATGCAGAAGGCTGCAAACCCATGGAACCCGTGATGCAGCTGGTCTCGTCCGTTAGGATATCACCGAAAGTGTTCTCCGTGACCACCACGTCAAAGAAACGCGGTTCAGTCAATACGCGCATAGAAGCATTGTCAATGAACATATAGTCGGTGGTTACATCGGGATATTTCGGTTCCATCTCCTTAGCAATCTGTCTCCACAGCCGCGAGCTGGCCAGCACATTCGCCTTGTCCACCACAGTAAGGTGTTTTCTGCGCTTCTGTGCTGTTTCAAAGGCCACCTTGAGGATGCGCTCAATCTCTGGACGGGTGTAGATATCCGTATCGTAAGCTTTGTCATTGTCTTGGTATTTCTCTCCGAAATACATGCCACCCGTAAGTTCGCGAATGACGACGAAGTCAGCGCCCTTCAGCAATTCGTCCTTCAGTGGACTCTTGTGGAGCAAGCAGTCAAATGTAGCCACGGGTCTGACGTTAGCAAAAAGTCCTAACTTCTTACGCATGGCGAGCAATCCCTGCTCTGGTCGCACCTTGGCAGTAGGATCGTTGTCGAAGCGCAAGTCGCCGACAGCAGCAAAGAGTACCGCATCCGCATTCATGCAGACCGCGTGCGTCTCGTCAGGATAAGGATCTCCTACCGCATCAATAGCATGTGCACCGCAGAGTGCCTCTTGATAAGAGAACTGGTGTCCAAATTTGTCGGCAATAGCCTCCATAACGGCCACGCCTTGTTTCATAATTTCCGGTCCGATACCATCACCGGGCAATACGGCAATTTTCAGTTTCATTGTGTTATTCAGTCTTTTGTTGTTCGTTTTCTATGATGTTCAGCATTTTGAATGTAGCCTTGATGGCCGCTTCCGTTTGGTCAGCATCCAGGCCGTGTGTTCGCAAGAGTCCTCGTCCGTGATGCCAGCTGATGACCGTCTGTACTAAAGCATCCGTGCGTCCTCCTGGTGGAATGGTCACGGCATAGTTGGCCAGCAAGGGGAATGTTCTGTTGAGGTATTTCTTATAGATATAGCGCAGGGCTTTTACGAAAGCATCATACTGTCCATCTCCCGTTGCTCCAGCCTCATACTGTTGGCCATTAATTTCCACTTTGACATTGGCGCCAGGCTTCAATCCATAGGCGGTTGACACGACATAGCTCACCAGTTTCACCTTGTTCTCTGGTGTATCATGCTTCAATACGTCCGACACGATATACGGTAAATCCTCTTGTGTGACGAGTTCTTTTCTATCACCCAGTTCTGTGATGCGTTTTGTCACGCGACGGGTCTGTTCGGGCGTGAGTTCCAATCCCAGTTCTTCCAAGTTTTTGGCGATATTCGCTTTTCCGCTGTTCTTTCCCAGCGCATACTCGCGTTTGCGTCCGAACCTTTCAGGTACGAGGTCGTTATAGTAGAGTTTGTCTTTTGAGTCGCCATCTGCATGAACGCCAGCCACCTGCGTGAACACGTTCTCCCCGACAATCGGTTGGTTAGGTGCAACGGCAATACCGCTATACCCCTCCACCAGGCGGCTGATGTCGTTGAGTTGTTCTTCGTTGATACTGGTATTGGCTTGAAATTGATCTTTGAGAATTGCTTGTACACTCGCCATGGGTGCATTGCCGCAACGCTCTCCCAGTCCATTGACCGTGACGTGAAGTCCCTTCGCTCCGCTTAGCACAGCAGCCAGCGAATTGGACACCGCCAAGTCATAGTCATTATGTGCATGGAAGTCGAAATGGCATCCGGGATAGCGTTTGAGCATCTTTCGGAAATACTCGATCACCTGCAACGGGTTCATCACTCCGAGCGTGTCAGGCAACATAAAGCGCTTTATGCCCGTTTGCCAAAGCGCATCCATCATTTGATAGACGTACTCCGGTGTATCTTTCATGCCATTGGACCAGTCTTCCAAGTAGAGATTGACACTGATGCCCTTCTTTAACGCATAGTCCACCGTCTCCTGGATGTCGGCAATGTGCTCTTCGGGTGTCTTGTGCAGCTGTTGCGTGCAATGTTTGAGCGAGCCTTTGGCCAGCAGATTAATCACCTTTCCGCCACACTCGTCTATCCAGTCAACGGAGAGTCCTCCATCTACGAATCCGAGCACCTCTACCCGTTCCAACATACCGATATTGCGTGCATATCGGCAAATCATGGCGACTGCCTCCTTTTCGCCTTCAGACACCCTTGCAGAAGCCACCTCAATGCGATCCACGTTCACACCATTCAGCAACTTTCTCGCTATCATGAGTTTCTCATGCGGCACAAAGGAGACTCCATTAGTCTGCTCTCCGTCGCGTAGCGTGGAGTCCATGATTTCGATATAAGGAAATCGTCGTTGGGCGGCGTTTATGCGTTCCGCTGTTCCCATTGCTCTATTTTATCCTTATTCTGAATCAGGAAATCGATGTCGTCCAATCCGTTGACCAAACAGTGTTTTTTGTATCCGTTGATGTCGAAAGTTTCCTGCCGTCCTGTAGCTTTGTTGGTCACCGTTTGATTAGGGAGGTCAACCTCCACTTCGGTTTTTGGATTTTTCTTGATGCTGTCAAAGAGTTCTGCGAGGAAGTCCTCGCTGACCACAACAGGCAGTACGAAGTTGTTCAGCTCGTTGTTCTTATGGATGTCGGCAAAGAAGGAACTGATGACCACTCGGAAACCATATCCCGCAATGGCCCACGCAGCATGCTCTCTGCTGGAACCAGAACCAAAGTTTTTGCCTGCTGCGAGAATACATCCGCCATAGACAGGGTTGTTGAGCACGAAGTCCTTATTAGGCGTTCCGTCAGCATTGTATCGCCAATCACGGAAGAGATTGTCGCCAAAGAAGTGTTCGTCCCTGGTGGTCGCTTTCAGAAACCGAGCTGGAATAATCTGATCGGTATCTACATTCTCCAAGGGGAGCGGTACACAAGTTGACGTTATGATATTGAATTTCTGTTTCATTTTCTGTTTGTTGGATTATCGTTATTAAAGCAGTTCTCTTGGATCTGTTATCTTGCCCGTCACAGCAGCAGCAGCAGCCACCAGTGGAGAACAGAGAATGGTGCGACTACCAGGCCCCTGTCGCCCTTCAAAGTTGCGATTGGAGGTTGACACGCAGTATTTTCCTGCAGGCACTTTATCGTCGTTCATGGCCAGACACGCCGAGCATCCAGGTTGACGTATTTCGAAGCCAGCCTCTTTCAGTATCTTGTCGATGCCCTCTTCACGGATTTGCCGATCAACAGCCCAGCTTCCCGGTACAAGCCATGCTACTACACGACTGCTTTTCTTGCGCCCCTTGGCGATGGAAGCGAAGGCACGGAAGTCCTCGATGCGTCCGTTGGTACATGCACCAAGGAACACATAGTCTATTTCTTTGCCGAGCAACTTTTCTCCAGCTTTGAATCCCATATAGTCCAGCGACTTCTGAAATCCAGCACCCTGTCCCTGCGGTATCGCCTCCGTGATGCCGATGCCCATTCCGGGATTTGTACCATAGGTGATGCGTGGTTCGATGTCTTTGGCGTCGAACACCAGTTCTTTGTCGAACACGGCATCGTCGCCACTCTTGAGTGTTTTCCAATAAGCCACCGCTTTCTCCCATGCATCGCCCTTCGGCGCGAACTCGCGTCCTTTGATGTATTGGAACGTCGTCTCGTCTGGAGCGATAAAACCGCCTCGTGCTCCCATCTCAATGGAGAGGTTGCAGAGCGTCAGTCGACCCTCCATGGAGAGGTTTTTCACCACGTCGCCACTGTATTCTACGAAATATCCCGTAGCCCCAGAGGTGGTCAATTGACTCATCAGATAGAGTGCCACATCCTTGGCAGCGACTCCCTTAGTCAGCGTTCCGTTGATGGTGATGCGCATGGATTTTGGTTTCTGCTGGAGAATGCACTGCGAAGCCATCACCATTTCTACCTCCGAAGTTCCGATTCCGAAAGCCACTGCTCCCATAGCACCATGCGTAGAAGTGTGAGAGTCACCACATACGATAGTCATCCCAGGCAGTGAGAGACCCTTTTCGGGACCTACTACGTGGATGATGCCGTTGTCTTTTGACATCATGGCGTAGTGTGTGAGATTGAAATCAGCTGCATTCTTGGCCAGTGTAGCCACCTGCTTCGCAGACACAGGGTCTTCGATGGGTTTATCTTGGTCGTGTGTCGGTGTGTTATGGTCAGGCATACAATAGATATGATCTGGCCGAAAACATTTCAGTCCCCGTTCGCGCATGCCGTCGAAAGCCTGTGGCGAGGTCACCTCATGGCAGTAAAGTCTGTCGATATACAGTTGTGTGGGACCGTCTTCGAGTTGCTGAACGATGTGTTTGTCCCAGATTTTGTCGAAAAGTGTATTCATTTCTTCTTAAACTTGTTGATACAGTCAATATATGCTTCTACAGAAGCCGTCACGATGTCTGTGTTTGCTCCGAAGCCATAGTAGATATTTCCTTCATATTCCACCTGCATGTGCACCTTTCCTACATCGTCAGACCCTTTGGAGATGGCTTGGATGGTAAATTCCTTCAGCGTCATCTGTTTGCTGATCACCTTCTTCAGTGCCTTGATGGCAGCGTCCACAGGTCCGTTGCCCGATGCGGCAGCCTCGAATTTCTGGTCGCTGATGTCGAGACCGATGGAAGCCACACTCTTCACGCCCTTTCCTGTTGTCACCTGCAGGAAGTCCAGTTTCACAGCGTGTGCTTCTGCGGTGTCAGCTCCTGCGAGCATGAGCACATCGGCATCGTTGACCTCCTTTTTCTGGTCAGCCAGTTGCAGGAATTTCTCGTAGATCTTATCCAGCTTCTGCTCGTCAACCTCCACACCGTTCACGTTCAGACGGTGTTTCAGTGCTGCGCGACCGCTGCGTGCAGTCAGCACGATGGCGTTGTCGTCGATGCCTACATCTTTGGGGTTCATGATTTCGTAGGTCTGCACATTCTTCAGCACACCGTCTTGATGGATGCCACTGGAATGCGCAAAAGCATTGCGCCCCACGATGGCCTTGTTGGGCTGTACGGGCATATTCATCAAGCTGGACACCATTCTGCTGGTGGGATAGATTTTCGTTGTGTTGATGTTGGTTTCGATGTTCAGTCCTTTGTGGCACTTGAGTATCATGGCTATCTCCTCCAGCGAGGTGTTTCCTGCACGTTCGCCGATGCCGTTGATGGTGACCTCCACTTGTCGCGCACCGCCCAACACGCCGCTCAGCGTGTTAGCCGTAGCCATTCCGAGGTCGTTGTGACAATGAGTGGAGAGGACAGCGCGTTCGATGCCGTCCACGTGTTCTTTCAGATACTTGACTTTCTCGAAATACTCCTGTGGAAGACAATAGCCTGTCGTGTCGGGAATGTTGACTACGGTAGCTCCTGCCTTGATGACGGCTTCCACCACGCGCGCCAAGTATTCGTTGTCTGTGCGCCCTGCGTCTTCGCAGTAGAACTCCACGTCCTCTACGAATTTCTTAGCGTATTTCACGGCGGCCACTCCTCGTTCGATGATTTCCTCGCGCGTGGAGTTGAACTTATATTTGATGTGCGAATCAGAAGTGCCGATGCCGGTGTGGATGCGCTTGTGTTTGGCGTATTTCAGTGCATCGGCTGCCACATCGATGTCTTTCTGCACTGCGCGCGTCAGGGCGCAGATAGTGGGCCATGTGACGGCCTTTGATATTTCTATGACGCTATTGAAGTCGCCGGGGCTACTGATGGGAAATCCAGCTTCTATCACGTCCACGCCCAACTGTTCGAGCGCCTTTGCCACCTGGATTTTCTCTACCGTGTTCAGTTGACATCCAGGCACTTGTTCGCCATCGCGGAGTGTTGTGTCGAAGATAAATAGTCTGTCGCTCATGTCTTTTTCTATTGTATTGTTCTTTTCACCTTTTTAACAAAGAATGCCTTTCACACCATTGAAAGCGAGAAAGGCACCCGTTGTATTCTCGGTGCAAAGTTACGCATTAATCTTCGAACGACCAAATAATTCGCTGCGTTTTTATCAATAATTCTTATAATTCACAACAAACGCTGCGATTTTAACCGACAAATCAAAAGTTTTCGGGTTAAAAACCTGCGAAATCATAAGAAAAGTGTTATTTCGCTTTTCTTGGCGGTCGATTATTCCTCCATTGCTTCATGGCGTGACGGAAGAAATGGTCTTCGGCTTCGACGGCTGCTAACACTTTGCAGGCAGGTGCCACGCGCATCATTTTGTTGTGGTATTTCTGTTCGATGGTTTTGAGTTCGATGTTGAGTTTGTCGCGCTCTATCAATGCTTTGCGACAGGCTTCCGAGTCGTCGGCTTGCTTCAAGCATTTTCGGTCTGTCTGTCGAATCTTGGCCATGAGTGCCCGCTGTTTGTTGTGCATCTCCTTCATCAGCGGCACGATTTTGTCTGCCTCCTGTTGCGTGAGTTGTGCTTTTTGAGTGACATACGCTGCGAGGTCTGCATCGAATTTTTCGGGAGAGAAGCCTTGTCTTTTCTGCGCTGCACTGCTCACGGAAACGGCCACGAGCAGGAGCACCAGGGCGTATCGGAATGTGGTCTTCATCATATATTATCGTTCTTTTGGATGCTTTCGGGGGCTGGTCAGTTGTCTTCGAGACAGGCGTAGATGTCGGTGTTGTCTATCACGCAATAGTCGGCCAAGGCGTCGATGAACTGGTCGTTGACGCGCTCTGCCACAGGAGATTGTGACTGCTGCGGCTGTGCTTCGTTGCGGAAATAGAGCGAGGTGCACACGAC
>CAVAIX010000107.1:0-7510 GCA_963588695.1 Bacteroidaceae bacterium
TCTCAGGACTCAGTGCCGACGAAGCTAAGGCACGCTTGGTGGAAGCTATGAAGGACGAAGCGCGCACGGATGCTGCCAGCTACGTCAACGAAATCATGGATGAGGCTAAGCTCAACGCCAATGCACAGGCCAAGAAGATCGTCATACAGACCATTCAGCGCGTGGCCACGGAGACAGCCGTGGAGAACGCTGTGTCGGTGTTCCATATCGACAACGACGAGGTGAAGGGACGCATTATCGGACGCGAGGGACGTAACATTCGGGCTCTGGAAGCAGCCTGCGGCGTGGAAATCGTCGTGGACGACACGCCCGAGGCCATCGTCATCTCTGCCTTTGACCCCATTCGCCGTGAGACCTGCCGACTGGCGCTCCACCAGCTTGTCAGCGACGGACGCATCCACCCCGCACGCATCGAAGAGGTGGTGACGAAGGTGAAGAAACAACTGGAGAACGAGATCATCGAGACGGGAAAACGTACCGCCATCGACCTTGGCATCCACGGGCTGCACCCCGAACTCATCCGCATCATTGGTAAGATGAAATATCGCTCCTCCTACGGACAGAACCTGTTGCAGCACGCTCGCGAAACAGCCAACCTCTGTGCCGTGATGGCTTCCGAACTGGGACTGAACCCCAAGAAGGCCAAGCGCGCTGGTCTGCTCCACGACATTGGAAAAGTGCCCGACGAGGAGAGCGAACTGCCGCACGCACTCTACGGCGCGAAGATTGCTGAGAAATACAAAGAGAAGCCCGACATCTGCAACGCTATTGGTGCTCACCACGACGAGATGGAGATGCAGACGCTGTTAGCTCCCATCGTACAGATCTGTGATGCCATCAGTGGTGCGCGTCCTGGTGCTCGTCGCGAGATCGTGGAAGCCTACATCAAGCGTCTCAACGACCTGGAGGCCATTGCCATGAGCTATCCTGGTGTTACCAAGACCTACGCCATCCAGGCTGGACGCGAGCTGCGCGTCATCGTGGGTGCTGACAAGATGGACGACAACGAGACGGAAGCACTCAGCGGCGAGATTGCCACCAAAATCCAGAACGAGATGACGTATCCTGGACAGGTGAAGATCACCGTCATCCGCGAGACGCGCTCCGTAGCTTATGCCAAGTAACAATAAAGTGAAATAATAAAGAACCGGGAAAATGAAAGGAATAGTACTCGCCGGAGGGAGTGGCACGCGCCTCTACCCCATCACCAAGGGAATATCTAAACAGCTTATTCCCATCTTTGATAAACCGATGATCTACTATCCTGTCTCGGTACTGATGCTCGCTGGAATACGCGAGATACTCATCATCTCGACCCCTTACGACCTGCCGGGCTTCCGGCGGTTGTTGGGGACGGGTGAAGACCTCGGCGTACACTTCGAATACGCAGAACAGCCCTCGCCCGATGGACTGGCGCAGGCTTTCATCATCGGAGAACAGTTCATTGGCAACGACAGCGTGTGTCTTGTTCTTGGTGACAACATCTTCTACGGTAGTGGGTTCACGGGACTGCTCCAGCAGAGCGTGGAGAACGCGGAACGGCAGGGGTTAGCCACGGTGTTCGGCTATTATGTCAACGACCCGGAACGCTACGGCGTAGCCGAGTTCGACAGCGACGGCAACTGCTTGAGCATCGAGGAGAAGCCTGCCAAGCCCCAGTCCCATTATGCCGTCGTCGGACTTTATTTCTACCCCAACAGCGTGGTGGAAATTGCTAAGCATATCAAGCCCAGTAGCCGAGGCGAACTGGAGATTACGACGGTCAACCAGGAATACCTGAGTCGCCAAACCCTCAAGGTGCAGACGCTTCAGCGCGGCTTCGCCTGGCTCGACACGGGAACGCACGACTCACTCTCCGAAGCCTCCACCTTCATCGAGGTCATTGAGAAACGTCAGGGACTGAAGGTGGCCTGCTTAGAGGAAATCGCCTACAAGCGCGGATGGATTTCCAAAGAAAAGCTCCGCGAAGTGGCCGCCCCCATGGCAAAGAACGACTACGGACGCTACCTGCTACAACTGGCAGAGCGGTAACATATTATAAAGGTAATATTGTCACAAACCCTTTAACACCCACGTGCCTATCGAAGTGATTCTACCCTCAAGAACAAAGACATTTGACGCATGAAACGACTGACTGAATGTTCCGACGATACGTTGGTACAGGTTTACTTAGAGGGCAAGGACGCGGCTTTCGATGAGTTGCTGGTGCGCAACCAGCGGCAGTTGCTCAATTTCATTATGGCGCTGACCCACGACAAGAGCAGGGCAGAGGATCTTTTTCAGGAAACCCTTATCCGCGCAATCGTGAAATTGAGGAACGGACAGTATTGCAATCAGGGCAAGTTTATTTGCTGGCTGATGCGCATCGCCCGCAACTTGCTGATTGACGAGGTACGAAAGCAGCGGAAGGGACTGCTGGTGTCCATTCAAGGCGGTGAGTTGCTGACCTTTGTAGACCGTGTCTCGCGCCACGGCAATCGGGAGGAGCTGATGGTGGCCGAGGAGATGCAAGACAGTATGCGGCAACTGATGGAATCGCTGCCGGAAGAGCAGCGCGAGGTGGTGATGATGCGCTACTATCAAGGTCTGCAGTTCAAGGACATTGCAGAAATCACACAGGTCAGCATCAACACGTCATTAGGGCGTATGCACTATGCCCTCCGCAATATGCGGCGAATGGCTCGGCAGCGGAACATCCTGTGACTTGGTCAAAACCATCCAACATTTTTCGGTTTTCGGCATTTTGGGGCAAAAAGATTTTGCGGTTTTCGGCAAAAGTTGTACATTTGCACCAAACAAGTTCGGAAAAGTGTCGTTTTTGGCACAAAACCGAAGTTAATAGTGTATTTCTATGAAAATCGAAAGAGACATCATCCAACAGTTCAAGGAATGGAAAAAGGCGGAGAAGCATAAGCCCATCCTCTTGAGAGGGGCGCGGCAAATCGGCAAGACTTGGGCTATGGAGCAGTTCGGAAGGGAGTGCTTCGAATATACGGCACGGTTTGATTTCGACAGACAACAGGAGTTGAAGTCCGTGTTCACCGCATCCAAAGAACCTTCAAGGATTGTCAGGGAGCTGTCCCTCTACAGCGACGTTCCTCTCGTCCCTGGCAAGACCCTGCTTATATTCGATGAAATACAGGAATGTGAGGAAGCCCTTAACGCCCTGAAGTATTTCTGTGAGGATGCGCCCGAGTGGCATGTCATTGCGGCAGGCTCCCTATTGGGTGTTGCCGTGAAACGTCGCAAGATGACGGTTCCTGTCGGCAAAGTGCAAATGATAAGAATGTATCCCATCACTTTTAAGGAATATTTGCGCGCGAGTGATCTTTCCACCTATAATTATATAGAGACGATAGAGCGACCCCAAAATCTGCCATTGATTATATTCGACAAGTTGAAGTCGGAGTACAGGCGATATATGATATGTGGCGGAATGCCCGAAGCGGCTGTTGCCATGTTGGAAAACCAAGGCATGCAGCGGGTGGATGCCATTCTGCAGAGCATTCTTGACTTATATGAGTTGGACTTTTCCAAATATGCCGAACCACGTGAGATACCACGCATCCACGCCATCTGGCATTCCCTGCCATCCCAACTGGCCAAGGAAAACCGCAAGTTCATTTATAAGGTGGTTAAGAAAGGAGCCAGGAGCAGAGACTATGAGGATGCCTTATTATGGCTGGAGGACGCTGGAATGGTTTATCGCGTCAATTCGGTCTCGAAACCAGGGATGCCCCTTGCCGCCTATGAGGAACCAGACGCTTTTAAGCTTTACGCCAGCGATTGTGGGTTGTTGCGCAGACTGGCCAATCTACCTGGCTCCGTAGTGACAGACCCGACAGTCAACTATACCGAGTTCAAAGGAGCGATGGCGGAGAATGCCGTGTTGCAGAGCTTGCTTCCTCACGATACAGGGAAGCCCTATTATTGGTCGTCGGAAGCCAAGGCTGAGGTGGAGTTTGTCATTCAGTGGGAAACAGAGATAATTCCAGTAGAGGTAAAGGCAGAGAACTGTATCAGCGGACGAAGCATCGTCGTTTACAATGACCGGTTCCATCCCAGACATCGTGTCCGCTTCTCGTTTCTAAACCTGCAATACAACTGTGGTATGCTGGCCTGCCCCTCCCCTTTGGCAGAATGGATCTGGAAATGGCTACCGACATTATAAAACAGATCACGTTGTTATCCTCTGTCACACCACTGTTCATGTGTGCCGGGGGCTGATTGATGCTCAGATTTCATAAAAACGGCTACAAAATGGATTTTTTTTGGTTAACATCTTGTGTAAACCAAAAATATTTCATACCTTTGCGCAAAAATAGAGACCAGTGAATATTTCATTTGGCAAAAAGAAGCTTGAAGACTACGCTACGGATGAGAAGAAACGGGTCAAGAAACTCGGTTCATTGCGAGCTGGCTTATATAAGCAAAGACTGGATGACCTCTATGCTGCAAACACTTTGGAAGAGGTTAGGTATCTGCCAGGCCATTATCACGAGCTGAAAGGTGACAGGAAAGGCCAATGGGCATGCGACTTGGACCAGCCATACCGACTGATTTTCACTCCATCAGACCGCCCCATCCCTACGGATACAAACGGGAAGTATATTTGGATAGAGATTGACAGCATCGAAATAGAAGAGATAGACAACTATCACGGCAAATAACCCTAAAAACAAATAATTATGGCAATAAGACACTTATACATCCCAGAAAAGGTTTCCCATCCAGGAACAACCTTAGATGAAAAACTGCAAGAAATGGGTATGTCTGTGAAGGAGTTCGCAGTGCGCACCTCCAAACCAGAAAAGACAGTTATTGCCATTATAAAAGGCGACAGTTCTATAACCCCAGAGATGGCAGTGGCTTTCGAAAGCGTCACAAAAATCCCTGCTAATTTCTGGATGAACAGGCAGCGCAACTTTGACGAGTGCGTTGCTCGTTCAAAGCGTCAAGCTCAGATGGTGTCATTCGCTGACTGGGCTAAGAAGTTTCCATACGCAGAGATGGCCAGCCGCGGCTGGGTTGAGAAGAAAACGGTGCAGGAAGAAAAGACAGCCGTTATTCTTGACTTCTTTGGAGTAAGTTCTCCAATTGCTTGGGAGAACTACTATATGAACCAGCAATTAAAAGTTGCCTTCCGTATTTCTCTCGCTACGACAAAGGAACCTTATGCTATATCAGCATGGTTAAGGGAAGGAGAACTCCAGGCATTAGAAATCAACATTGATGAAGAGTACACTGACAAGCGGCTTAAGAGCAAAATACCTGCCATGAAAGATCTCATGCGTAGAAAGCCAAGTAATTTCCCGAGGCAACTACAAGCCCTGTGCGCAGAGTGTGGAATAAAACTTATATACACTCCTTGTCTTAAAAAGGCTCCGATTAGTGGTTCTACAAGATGGATTAACAATGTCCCATGTATTCAACTCTCAGGGAGAAGCAAGAGATACGATGTGTTTTGGTTCTCCTTCTTCCATGAGATAGGACATATCCTCCTTCATGGAAAGAAAGACATATTCCTTGAAGACATAGAGTACAATGATGAGCAGAAAGCAAAGGAGAAACAGGCTGATGATTTCTCAGCAGAAGTGTTGCTACCAGAAAAGGAAATGAAAAAGATCTTGGATGGTAACGATTTCGGAATCGCAGCAATAAAGCGGTACGCAGTTTTATACAACACACATCCTGCCATCATCGTTGGAAGGCTTCAGCATCTTCACGTATTGCCATTTGCAATACATGTGGACAGTTTTGAACTATTCAATTAAGTTCTATTCCTACGATGTGTCGGAACGCCAGCTCATAACCATTGAAGGAGCAGGCGATGACGGGACATACTGGTGAGTTAGCAGGAAATCTTGTAAATGTACTGAGGGCGGTCAGAGACTGCGTAGCTCATGGATGGCCTGCTCGGGCTGTGGGCTCTTGAAGACGTAGCTGCCGCTGACGAGTACGTCGACACCAGCCTTGACCAGACGCGGGGCGGTCTCGCCCTGCACACCGCCGTCTACTTCTACCAGTGCCTTGCTGCCAGTGCGGTCGAAGAGTTGGCGAAGCCGTTGTACCTTGCCGATGGTGTTCTCGATGAAACGCTGTCCGCCGAACCCGGGGTTGACACTCATCAGTAATACCATGTCCACGTCGGCAGCAATGTCTTCCAACATTGAGACGGGGGTGGAAGGGTTGAGCGTGACGCCAGCTTTCATGCCAGCATCATGGATTTCCTGTATGGTGCGATGCAGGTGGCGACACGCCTCCACGTGGATGTTCATCATCATCGCTCCCAGTTTGGCCGTCCGGCTGATGTACTGCTCGGGGTGAACCACCATATAGTGTACGTCCAGCGGTTTTTGGCAGACGGAGGCCACGGCTTCGAGTACAGGGAAACCGAAGGAGATATTGGGTACGAAGACCCCGTCCATCACGTCGAGATGGAGCCAGTCGGCTTCACTCCTGTTGATCATCTCAATGTCGCGGTCGAGGTGTAGGAAGTCGGCCGCCAGCAACGATGGAGAAACTTTTGTCATCTGTTCAGTTGTTTTATGGTTTTTGTTCAGTAGGTATTTCTGCTTATTCCACGTGACATTGCTCCAGATCTTTCATGCCATTGAGGAAGTCGCGTGCCGTCATACGTTTCTTGCCGGCCAGCTGCAGCTCTTCGAGGCGAAGCCATTCGTCGCTGGTGGCCACGAGCAGTTGTTTGCCTTCGATGCCGATTGTGCCGGGACGTGATGCGGCCGCAGGCTGTCCAGTCTTGGCAGTGCGGTACACTTTCAGCAGCGTTGTCTTGCCGTCAGGCGCAACCAGACTGGTCCATGCTCCAGGCACGGGGCAGAGTCCTCGCACGAAGTCATACACCCGTTTGGCAGGCTGATGCCAGTCTACCTCACAGTTTTCCTTGAAGAGTTTCGGTGCACCCTTTAGCTCTTCACCATCAGCAGCGGTCTGTACCGTGGTGGCTGGATGACCATCGGAGGCCACGATGCAGTCCACCGTGTCGAGGCAGAGCTGTGCGCCAAGGTGCATCAGACCATCGTAGACGTACTCCACGTCAGCCTCGTCGGGAATGTCGAACGGTCGGCTCATGATTATCCGTCCCGTGTCAATGTCGTGGTCGAGGAAGAAGGTGGTCACGCCCGTCTGTTGCTCACCGTTGATGATGGCCCAGTTGATGGGGGCTGCACCACGGTATTGTGGTAACAGTGCGGCGTGCACGTTGAACGTGCCGTATTCGGGCATCGCCCACACCACCTCGGGCAACATGCGGAACGCCACTACAATTTGGAGGTTGGCATGGTAGCTGCGCAGTTCCTCGATGAAAGCCTCGTCCTTCATCTTCTCGGGTTGCAGCACGGGGATACCGTGTGTTAGCGCATATTGCTTCACGGCAGAAGCCTGGAGCACCGAGCCGTGGCGGCCGACAGCCTTGTCGGGCTTGGTGACAACGGCCACTACAGGGTAGTCATTGTCCACCAGTGTTTGCAGCGTCTCGACGGCAAATTCG
>CAVAIX010000108.1:0-7500 GCA_963588695.1 Bacteroidaceae bacterium
GTCGTGGAGGATTTTGCCTATCTCCCAATAAGCGGAAGAGACATAGCCATTCATCTGCCTGGCAATTTCTGTCCGCGTATGCTCGATTACTGCGACAGCCTGTCGTAGCAATCCAGAATAGTCGTTCAGTTCCTCTTGCTCCATGAGCAAGTCCTTTTTATTCTGTTCCATCATTACTTTTCTATATTGCCTGCAAAGTATGCACCTTTGCTTGGGGGTTATTTCTTATTCTTGTTCTCCAGTGCTTTTTTCTGTTCGCTTGCCAATCTGCGTTCTACCTTCTTGATATCTTCTGCCGCAGGAAGATTTTCTGGCACACCCATGCGTCTCTTTAATGTAGCAGTATTTAAGCGAAACAAAGCTTGGTCGCCCTTGGAGCGTATAACGGCAAAACTCTTGTCATTCACGTCACGCTCATAAAGAACACCAGAAAGCTTGCGCTCTGTTTCCTGCAGTTTAGCCCGCGCCTTGACTCGCTCGATTTCGACAAGGCGTTGCTCGATAAGCTCTGCACGGCGAGTCTGTATGGCAAAGTACGTTTGCGCAAACGCAATCTGCGGTTTGCGAGGGTCGCCATTTTGAGCTATCAGGTAGCAAGCATGGCGCGTAAGCATGACGTCATCTATTTGACGCTCAGTGCCAGAGCCAATAACAACCATTTTGCTGACGTCAGCAAAATGGTCTTTAGTCTCGTGACCTGCATTTTTGCATGATTCTCTTGCCTTCTCAATGACGTCGTCGTCCAGTCCCTTGCTTAAGAGCAAGAAATTATGCGACCAGGGCAGAATTTGTCCAACGTTCATACAGATGGTCTTGGTGTTCATTTGGAGTGTTGAATGTTAGTGTTGCAAAGGTAGTGCAAACCGAGCGAAAAACAAAATAAACGGTCGTTTATTTTTATTTTGCATATAGCACGGCCTTTAGACACATATACCATCTACTTGCTATTAACTTTTCAGCCAACCACCTCGGCAGAGGCGTGTGAGGAACATCAAGCCGCGGAACGACAGTTCGATGGCCATGGCGGTCCATACACCGGGCAACCCATAGGTGACGGCAAGCAAGGCGGCCAAGGTGAGGCGTACACCCCACATAGAGCCTAAACTCATGATGGCTGGGCGCAGGGTGTCTCCAGCACCGACGAACACACCGTTGCACACGATGGCGGCGGCAAACATGGGTTCGGCAAAGGCTTCGATGCGCAGACAGGTGACCCCTACCTCGCGGATGGCTTCCACGGGGGTCATCAGTGCCATCAGTTCCGGGGAGAAGCAGTACATCAGTCCGCCCATCACCGTCATGACGGCAATGCCTAAGGTGACTGACAGTCGTGCAAACGAGCGGGTCAGCAGACGCTGTCCAGCACCGATGCCCTGTCCGACGAGTGTCGTGGCGGCCTCGGCAATGCCGTAGCCAGGCATGTAGCACAGACTCTCCACGGTGATGGCGAGTGAATGGGCTGCGATGGCGATGGTGCCGAGTGGTGCGACGATGAGTGTGCTCACTATCTGTGCACCGTTCATCAGCAGATGCTGCAGTCCCATCGGTGCACCGATGCTGAAGGCGGTCTTCACGGTGTCACTGGTTGGGCGGAACGAGCCGCGGCGACCTTTTAGGTGCAGCATGTCGGAACGACAAATCAAGAAATAGCCCATCAGCGAGGTGGTCACCAGATAGGCCGTGGCGGTGCCCATGGCTGCCCCGACCACGCCGTAGCCGAGCAGGAAGATGAAGATGTAGTTGAACACCACGTCGAGCAGACACATCAATACGTTGAGCATACTGGGCACTTTCATGTTACCCGAACATTTCAGCATCGAGCCGAACAGGTGTTCTAACTGCAACAAGGGGGCGGCACACGAGAAAATTAGGAAATAGAGTGACGCGTCGTGGGCGATGTCTGCTGCTCCGCCCAGCCAGAAGGGCAGTGCACGGTGGATGAGTATGCCGGCGGTGGCCAGGCAGACACTGAACAACAGACAGCAGGTGATGGCCTGGCGCAGGATGCGGCGTGCTCTTTCAAAGTCGTTGGCACCGATGGCGTGAGCCACTTGCACCGAGAAACCCATGGCACAGGCAGCGGAAAGACCACCGAAGAGCCACGACGTGCTCTCTATCAGTCCGATGGAGGCCGATGCCTGCGCACCTAAATGCGCCACCATGGAGGCGTCGATGAAGAACATCACGATGGTGGAGAGCTGAGCCAACATGGAGGGAATGCTCAACTGTGCAATCAGGTTGAGCTTTTCCCCCCGTGTCAGGTCGCGGCCTTCGCGGATGTAGGCCAGCAAGTCTTTCTTTTCCTTCTTTTCTTGGTTCATTGGTTGTTATTCAGCCTCCAGCAGCAGTACGCGACTGGACCAGTCGCTGCGGAGGTTCCATTCGGGACTGTTGCGGTAGGGCACGTCCAGTCCGTGGCTCATCAGATAGGCTCCGCTGAACTGTTTCCCCTCGATGTCGAGTGGCTTCTCGTCGATGCGGTTGAGTTCCTTGACGCGGTACATCTTGGTGGCATCCAGTCCGGCCATGTGGACGCGCGGCAGGTGTTCGTTGTAGAACGATTCCGTCTTCCACCAGTAGAACACGGCCTTGTCCTTGGCTTCGTCCACATACATCAGCGAGGCCAGTCCCTTCTTGTCGTAGGGAGACACTAAGCGATAGAGGTCGCCGAACTGTACGATGGGACGTATCTGCTTGTAGTCAGCAATGGCCTTGCGACAGAGTTCCTTCTCGCTGTCGGTCATGTTCTTGGGTTGAATTTCCATGCCTAAACGACCACTCATGGCCACGTCAATGCGGTATTTCAATGCGGTTGTGCGGAACACGGTGTGGTTGGGCGTTGCTGAGATGTGGCTTCCCATGGCGATGGCCGGGAAGAAGTAGCTTGTGCCCCACTGCATGTAGATGCGCTGCAGGGCATCGGTGTTGTCGGACACCCAGAACTCGTCGAAGTATGGTAGCAGTCCCCAGTTGGCGCGTCCGCCACCGGAGGCGCAGGCCTGAATGGTCACATCGGGATATTTGTCGCGGATGCGCTTGCACACCGCCTCGAAGCCTCGGTGGTAGGCGATGTAGAGGTGGCTCTGATCGGCCATATTCAGGTATTGCGAGCCGTGGTTCATGATGGCCATGTTGGCATCCCACTTGATGTAGTCGATGTCGGGATATTTACCTAACAGGTTGTCTACCACACTGAAGACGAAGTCCTGCACCTTCGGATTGGATAAGTCGAGCACCAACTGCGTGCCACCGCGCCCGAGCACGGCCTTGCGCTTCGGTGCCTTGATGATCCAGTCGGGGTGCTTCTCGTAAAGCTCGCTCGTGGTGTTGGTCATCTCGGGTTCAATCCATATACCAAACTTCACACCGTGCTTCTTCGCGTCGCGCAGCAGGCCTTCGATGCCTTCGGGCAGTTTGTTGCGGTCCACAGTCCAGTCGCCTAACGACGAGTTGTCGGACTTGCGTGGATATTTCCCACCGAACCAGCCGTCGTCCATGACAAACAGTTCGCCACCCATGGAGGCGATGTCGGCCATCATCTGATCCATGCCCTGCTGGTTGATGTCGAAATAGACACCCTCCCAGGAGTTGAGCAGTATCTTGCGCTCGATGTTTCCGTGCATGAGCTTGTGGTTACGCCCCCATTTGTGGAAGTTGCGGCTGGCTCCCGACAGTCCCTCGCTGCTGAAGGTCAGTGCAAGAGCTGGAGTCACGAAGGTCTCGCCTTTCTTCAGGTGGTATTCTGAGTTGTCTTCGTTGATGCCTGCGAAGAAATAGTGGTATTCCGTATCGTCGGTGTCGATCTTCAGGCGGTAGTTGCCGCTGTAGCAGAGGGCGGCACCGATGACCTGTCCGCAGTTCTCGCGACCTTTCCCGTCGAGCGAGAACATCACCTCGGCGTGGGCGGTGTGTGCGTTGCGCGTGCCGTCCTTGTTCACGATGACGCGCTGTCCAGTGGTCAGCGGCTCTTCCGCTAACTGGCACTCGTTGGCCCACGAACCGTAGAGACGACTCAGCCAAACGTTGCCACGGCGGATGGGCAGCATGGCGGAGGCGAAGGTAGTCAGTGTGACGGTCTGTTTCTCACCGTTGGTCACTTCGCTCCATGCCTCTATCATGTCCACGTCGCGGTAGACCTTGTATTTCAGGTTCACCGTGAGGGGATAGACGGGGTCTTTCAGTCGGATGATGGTCACGTCGCCCTCGCGACTCACACCGTCAGCCAACAGCTCCGTCGAGAGGTTCCCGTCGGCGTGGCGCATGGCGAAGGCGGCTTCAGCTGGCGTGTTCAGACCATAGGCTGGATAGAGGTCCATGCGTCCGTTGGAGGGCTTTTGGAGGTGTGCCAACTCCTGTGCGTCCAGCTTCGCCCCGAAATACACGTATTGCGGGTGTTTTCCCTGCTCCACGTCGAGCACCATGGTCATGTTCTTGGTTTCCACAACCACCTGTTCGCCCCAGGTCGCTGTGGACACGAGGCAGCCGATGACGGCCATAATCACGTTCTTCTTCATACGGAAATGGTTTTTGCGTTATTGTATTATTAGTTTTGTGCTTTCAGAGCGCAAAGGTACGATTAAGCGAGCAGAATACAAAATAAATGCCCACTTATTTTCAAGCTAATTGGAAGAAAAATAGTACCTTTGCATCGTCAAAACGACAAAGAACAGACAAGGTAAAACGAAGAATTCAGGAAATGAAAAAAGGACTGTTTGCGCTTGCCTTGGGTACATTCACCCTTGGCATGGCAGAATTTATCATCGAAGGCATCCTCACCGACATCGCCCACAACATGAATGTGTCCATCCCTCAGGCTGGACACCTCATCTCCATCTATGCACTCGGTGTGTGTGCGGGAGCATTCTCCCTCATACTGATGTACAAGTATCGCCCCAAGAAAATCCTGCTGTTCCTTACGTCACTCATCGTGGCTGGTGCAGTCATCGCCGCCGTTGCCCCTAACTACTGGCTGTTGCTCTGTGCCCGCTTCGTGCAGGGCCTCCCCCATGGCGCTTACTTTGGAACCGCCACCATCGTCGCAGTAAAAATGGCAAAGGAGGGGAAAGGCACCCAAGCGGTGGCGATGATGTGCGCGGGCATGCCCGTGGCCAATCTGATAGGTGTGCCGCTGGGTACCTTTCTCAGCCACATCATCTCCTGGCGAGTACCCTTCCTAATATCCATCATTCTAGGCATCATCACTCTGACAATGATATACAGATGGGTGCCCGACGTCGAAGCCTTGCCCAACAAGGGAATGAAAGCGCAGTTCCGCTTCCTGCGGTTTCCTGCTCCTTGGCTTATCATCGCTGCCACCTTTCTGGGAAACGGAGGCATCCTCTGCTGGTTCAGCTACATCTCACCACTTCTGCAGCAGAACGGAGGATTCAGTGCAGCAAGCATCTCCGCACTGATGATTCTCGCTGGATTGGGCATGGTGGTGGGCAACCAGCTGAGTGCCTATTTGGCCGACCGAATCCAGCCTGGCAGGTTCACCTGCCATCTACAGTTTTTGGCGGCGGCAGCCCTGCTTGCCACCTTTTTACTTGCCGACCTCGGCTGGGTGGCAGTTGGTCTGATGTTCGTTAACTGCGCATGCCTCTTCGGCATCGGGTCGCCCGAGCAGTTCCTTATCGTGAAGCACAGCGAGGGCGGAGAGATGTTGGGCGGCTGCTGCATCCAGGCAGCGTTTAACCTGGGCAACGCCATCGGTGCATTTTTGGGTGGCATCCCCGTATCATTGGGATTGGAATATAATTATCCTGCCCTTATCGGTATGTTCATGGCACTGGCTGGAGCCTTCTGCCTTTTGGCTTTCCACAAGAAATACGAAGCACAATGATGACTACTTTTTATCTGATGTCCGAGGTACGGACAAACGCGGGAAAACGTTCAGCGTTACGGGTGCTAACCTTCAGCGTTACGAGGGCTAAGTGACTCTGTTACGGTGGCTGTTTCAGCCACTTATCCCAGAGAAGCGAAATGCAAAAGAAACTGCTTATTAACTTTATTTAACTGGTGGCGGTCGCAGGCCGATTTTTCCTGCGAAACAGCCAAGTGAAAACTATACTTTTCCTGTGCTTGGCGCAGACTCTCAAGAAGAAAGGTGACCCGTACTGCGTAAGTCGACTGCAGTGGTACAGTATTGCCCCTTGATGAGGCATTTAGGGCGTATATGTAACGGAGGAAAAAGAAATTGAAACATGGGGGAAAGGGAAGTCCACGGGAAATGTTTACCTTTGCAGCGGAAACTTAAAAGGAAAACAAAAACATGATACCGATGAACTACAGAAACCTCCTGCTTTTCGTAGCACTGGCCACCGCTGCCGTGTCACAGGCACAGAATCCGATTATCAGCGGACAGTTTACTGCTGACCCTACCGCCCGTGTCTTCAACGGGAAAGTGTACCTCTACCCGTCTCACGACATTCCCAGTCCGATAGAACGGCTGAAACAGTGGTTTTGCATGGCTGACTATCACGTGTTCTCCTCTTCCGACCTCATGGAATGGGAGGATCATGGGGTCATCGTGTCGCAGGACAAGGTGCCTTGGGTGGAGAACGGTAGCTATACCATGTGGGCACCCGACTGTGTGGAGAAGGACGGCCGCTATTACTTCTACTTTCCAGCCACGCCCAAAGGTGAGAAAGGCTTCGGTGTGGGAGTGGCCGTGGCCGACCGTCCAGAAGGACCGTTCCGTCCGATGTGGCGTCCCATCGAGGGCATTCAGGGCATCGACCCCTGTGTGCTGGTCGACAAGGATGGTCAATCTTATATCTATTGGTCTGGCATGGGACTCCGTGTGGCACGTCTAAAGGACAACATGACGGAGCTGGCCTCCGAACCCTTGCAGATAGACGGGTTGCCCGAGGGCTTCAAGGAAGGTCCTTTCGCCTTCGAGCGCAACGGTAAATACTATCTGACCTTCCCGTGGGTGAGGAAGAAAAACGGTACAGAGACCTTGGCCTACGCCATGGCAGACCATCCCATGGGACCTTTCACGTTCAAAGGCATCATCATGGACGAGTCGCCAACGGCTTGCTGGACCAACCACCACAGCATCGTGGAATACAAGAATCAGTGGTATCTGTTCTACCACCACAATGACTATTCCCCGTGGTTTGACAAGAACCGCTCTACGCGCATCGACTCCCTCCGCTTCAACACAGATGGTACGATACAGAAAGTCATCCCGACATTGAGGGGTGTGGGCATTGTCAGTGCTCGAAAACGGCTGGATATCGACCGCTATTCGTCTGTCAACGGTGGTGTGCACGTGGAGTATCTTGATACCGCAGACTATTTCCAGGGTTGGAAGGCCGTCTTTTCTGGGAGACACAATGCCCTTGTGTATAATAAGGTGGATTTTGGCCAAGAACCCGTGGAGCGTCTCACCGCTCGCGTGCGGTCTGCCAATGGTGGCCTGTTGACCGTCAGAACAGATGGTGCGAAGGGGACGGTCGTGGCACGGTTGAAGATTCCCAAGGGCAACCGCTGGAC
>CAVAIX010000109.1:0-7462 GCA_963588695.1 Bacteroidaceae bacterium
GCGGTAACCTTTCGTCACTGAGGCATAGAGGTTACTCCCGTTGTGCCAGCGGTAGAGCAGTCCGAATTTCGGCAACAGTTGCTGGAACGAGGTATGTTCCCTGCGACTAAGCAGCGAGGTTAGATTGACTTTCGCAGCAGAACCCATGATGTCGAAGTCGAGAGCAGACACTCCGTTTGCATCATAGCGGATGCCGTTCTGGCTGTAGTCGTAGCGCAGTCCGAGTGTGGCGGTAAGCCGTTCCGTGAGTTCAACATTCGACTCATGGAAAAGGCCGACATTCGTCTGCGGTGTACGAAATGTGCCAGGAACGGAGAGTGCCATGCTTACACTGACTCCTCCCAGCCGCTGAATCATTTCCGCAGCGGCGGTCTCGCCCATGCGATCGGCCAGCGAACTAAGTATTTGTCTATAAATTGTTTCGCTTATCCTGCCTCCCATTTGTTGGCTGAACGCCTCGCCAAAGGAGTTTAGTGCCGTCGTTTTCAGCCATTCGTGCGAGAGAAACAACCCGTTTGTCCAGTGCCAACGGCTCTTATTCAAGCTCCTTACCGCAATTTCCTGCGTAAGTACGTTGCTCTGTTGCTGCTGATTGACCTTAAAGAAATCCATGGGGGAATAGTCAACATCCATGATTAGTCTGTCGCGCAGTAACTGCCAAGACGTTGTGCTCTGCACAACGAAGCCTACTCCCGCATAGTTGACGTGAAGTCCGTTCGTCAGCAGGTTTCTCGTGTATCGGCTCTGTTCGTCCTGTCCTGGAGCATCCACGCGTCCCCGTTCTGTATCAAACGCCCCATAAGGGTTGGCGTTCTGTCGCACGTACTGATAGTCGGAAATCCAGTCCACCTGCCAAGGCTCTGCGGGGCGCATCGTCAGTCGGAAGCGTCCGCCAGCCTCATCCATCTTGTCGGCCGATTCTCCAGTCTGTGTATTCTTAAAGAAACCGTCAGTGCCTTGATAGAAGGCCGCCAACGAGACAGCCGCCTTAGTACTGAGCTTTCGGGAATGTGACATTTCCGCCTGACGATATCCAGCTGTCCCCACTCCCAATTTCATCTCAGTATCTTGACTGTCAAGCGGTGACTTCGAGAATATTCGCACCAAGCCTCCCTCCGCATTCATACCATATAGTGTGCCTTGTGGACCGCGCAACACGTCAACACGTTCGGTCTGGTAGAGGTGGGTGTTGAAAGCTGCCTTGTTCATCATCGGGATGTTATCCACATAGAATCCCATCGACGGACTATTCACGCGCGAACCAATGCCACGAACATAGATTGCAGAGGTCAGCCGTGAACCGTATGCAGGCATGGTCAGCGAGGGAACGAAGGCAGATATCGCCCGAACATCGTACAAGCCGTGGGCGAGCAGTTTGTCGCGCCCTATCGCCGTTGACGACAACGGCTGCTGGCGCAAACGGTAGGTGTCTTTCGCCTGTGCGACCACCACCACTTCGTCAAGGTCATAGACACGTGAACTGTCGGCAACGACTGGATACTGTGCTGCTTTTGCTGCGGCAACGGCCAACACAAACGTGAATACGCATAGTTTCTTTCTCATAGCGTCTGCAAAGGTACAGCCATTCTGACAGATGGCGCATCCACATTTATATGGATTTTTCAGACATTCTCCCTACCACACTTTGGACAAACTCCCTTGTGGCGCATCTTTTCGCCGCAGTGACCGCAGACGAAGGGACAATGCGCATAACGGAAGTAACGCCACAGCGCAAAGACAATATACGCGGCAAGGAGCGGATAGCCTATATAATATAAGGTGGTGATGCTGAACACCACGTAGCCGACAGCACACACTCCAGCAAGACCGCACAGGTAGAGCAGTCCCTCTGCGGGTTCCATGCGGTTCGCCACATCATCGACCGTTGCCACGCCAACCACCAGAATGGCCCAAACGGAGGCGACGAAGCATCCAAGAAACCAAGGTAGCGAAAATGGATTCAACGACGGATGATAGTAGAAATGTCGCCACGATTCAGGACTGAACATCTGTATGGCAGCATAGAGTGTGGCGGACGAAGCCACCAAGAGGCACAACAGTGTGGGATAGAACGAGTCAATGTCGTTAAAATGAACAATCCGTGCGTTGCGACGCATCAACCAGTGCAACCCATAGGCCACAATGACAAGCACCAGCAAGGCCAGGAACAGCAACAGGTGCGTGTCGGAGAAAAAATCTATAAATTGGG
Organism: Bacteroidaceae bacterium; assembly: GCA_963588695.1. Taxonomy (GTDB): domain Bacteria; phylum Bacteroidota; class Bacteroidia; order Bacteroidales; family Bacteroidaceae; genus Prevotella. The sequence continues at coordinate 2,210 of CAVAIX010000109.1, forward strand.
AAATCGGATCGTCTGGTGAGACGCGAGTTAACATCTCGCTCTCGCGAATCCAGCCCTGTGTCAGCTGATCCCGCGCCACTTTCACCCAGACAGAGTCAATGGAATCAGCCGCTATCGTCTTAATGTCCGCCACAACCAATGGATCTCCCTTCATCACGTAGATTGTGTCAAACGCCATAGGCCCTGGCTCGTCAGAGAGCGGCATCTGCTTGGCCTTCACCACGAAATTATAGTTCTGCGAATAATGATGGGTGGTAAAGAACGACAGGGAGTCAATCTGACGCTCCGTCAAGTCCCACGCGTCAGGCGACGCGGGGCGGTCGTGGTAACAGCCCACCAGCAGGAGGGCAAGCAGAAGCAGTACACTATTTTTCATCTTCTCCATAGACATTCATCTGACAATGGCGGCAGTCGAACTCCAGGCGGAATCGGCGTCCGTCCGCCAGTCGCAGGAAGAGCGGTTCGCGCCACTCTGGCTGCCGTCCACCGTGCTTCACGCAGAATCCACATGCGTAACGCAGGCAATGGCGGCACTGCATCAGTAGCGGTGAAGGTACGCTTTCCGTCTGTTTCTCATAGGCCGTTCCTGGACGCTCCAGCCCTTGCCCAACATAAAACTCTTTTGCCTTTTCATTGGCCACATTAAACAGGTAAGATAAAGGATAAAGGGCAGTGACAGACGAAGGAATGCCTGCCGAATCCCGTACCTCTTTCGTTTTCGTTTCCGTGGTTTCTGTGGAGGCGGTGCTTACTGCTTGCTGCAACAGGGCTACCAGCCGTCGGCGCAGCTCCGCCAACAGACTGCCAGGAATGAAATAGTTGAAGTCCGTGTCCATCTCCACCTTCTGGCATTCGTAGGGTGTTCCGCCCAGTTTCGAGAGTTGCCGAACGATGTTGTCCTGCTGCGGTTTTTCGGGCGTTTGGTGTTCGCAGTCTATCCGTGCAGTAACCCCGTCTGCGGTGAGGCAAAATCCCTTGTCATCAGCAGACAGCCGCATCACAACGGGAATCTTGCGCACACTGCTTTGCCGAGAGAGCAGTTTCTCAAAGTGTTGGTCACTGTTGCGGTAAAGAGCCATTCCTGGCCGTAGGCGCAGCGGCATCTTTTGCGGAAACAGTCGGTTGCCTTCTGCCCTATTCACACGAAAGCCCTCCAACTCCCGTTCTGCGTTGATGAAACACAGTCCGTCGCCGTTAGCAAAGGACGCTGTTCCTGCCACGTTGAAGGAATTGTTCCGGATTTCCTTCACACGCCCCACATACTCCCCCATAGCCTTGGGCGTATCGGGCGAGAAAATATCGGGTTGCCGTCCGTTCAAGAAATAACTTGTAAAACCCCTGTTGAAGGTTTTCTTCAAGTCTGGTGTAAAATTATATTGACACTCGCCCTTCGACGCGCGGCAGTAGCGTTCGGGCTGACGGTTCACGATGTCGTTCAAACGGATATTATACGCTGCCACCACGTTTTTCACATAGGCCACGTCCTTCAGCCGACCTTCTATCTTGAACGACGAAGCCCCAGCCTCCACAAGGCGGTCAAGGCTATTCAGCTGGTTGAGGTCTTTCAGCGACAACAGGTGGCGCTGGTGCTCCAGTTCCCGTCCGTCAGCATCCAAAAGGTCGAACTTCATCCGGCAGAACTGTGCGCAGGCTCCACGATTGGCGGAACGTCCGAAGCAGTGTTGCGAAGCATAACACAGGCCGCTGTAACTGACGCACAACGCACCGTGTACGAAGACTTCCAGTTCCACCTCGGGAACAGCTCGGTGTATTGCAGCAATTTCCTCCACAGACAGTTCTCTGGCCAGCACCACGCGGCGGAAACCCAGTCCAGCCAGCCACTTCACCTTGTCGGCTGTGCGGTTGTCGGTCTGCGTGGAAGCGTGAAGTGCAATGGGCGGCAACGGCATGTTCAGCAGTCCCATATCCTGCACGAGAACAGCATCTACGCCACACTGCCACAGTTCATGAAGCATCCGCACTGTGTCGTCCAGTTCTTCATCGTAGATGATTGTATTGACCGTGACGTACACCTTTGCTGCGAACTGGTGAGCGTAGTCGCACAACTGTCGGATGTCCTCCACACTATTTCCTGCCGCAGCCCTTGCACCGAAACGCGGAGCACCAATATACACAGCATCAGCGCCGTGGTCAATGGCAGCAATGCCGCACTCAAGGTTCTTGGCAGGAGCCAGCAGTTCCAGTTCTCTCATCGTATCTCGTTGATGTCGAAAGGTGTGGTCTGATAAACGTAGTAGTTGATCCAGTTGTTGTACAGCAGATTGGCGTGTGCTCTCCAAGTCACCAGCGGTTGCAGTTCGGGATTATTGTCTCGGTAGTAGTTCTTGGGCAGTTCCACGTCGTCGCGTACACCGCAGTCTCGGCGGTATTCCTTGTCGAGCGTGTCTGGTGCATATTCCAAGTGTCCAGTGATGAAGAACTCGCGCCCCTCGCGCGCCATTACCATGCTCACACCACTTTCCGCAGACTCTGCGATGAGGGTTAGTGCAGGACACGCTTCAATGTCTTCACGGTGAATCTCGGTATGTCTGCTGTGCGGCATTTGGAACACGTCGTCGAAGCCTCGGAAGATGGGTAGCGTGGGGTGCAGGGCGTGCTGCGGAAACACCCCGAACATTTTCTTCGATAACTGATATTTTGGAATGCCGTAATGGAAATAAAGTCCAGCCTGCGCCGCCCAACAGATGTAGAGTGTGCTCGTCACGTGCGTGCGTGCCCAGGTGAAGATTTCCGTCATCTCGTCCCAATACGTCACGTCCTCGTATTCCAGTGTTTCCACGGGTGCTCCAGTGATAATCATGCCGTCGTAGCGTTCGTTGCGCATCTGCTGGAAATCGCGGTAGAACATCATCATGTGTTCCACTGGCGTATTCTTGGGCGTATGACTTTTCAGTTTCATAAAACTCACCTCCAACTGCAACGGCGTATTGGAGAGCAGTCGGATGAGGTCTGTCTCTGTCGTTATCTTCAGCGGCATTAGGTTGAGCACCACGATTTTCAGTGGACGAATGTCCTGCCCGTGTGCGCGTGAGTCGTCCATCACGAAGATATTCTCCTTCTTGAGCAACTCGATGGCAGGCAGTTTGTCAGGTAGTCTTAATGGCATAGGGCGCAGTTTCTTTTCGTTGTTTTACTTGTTTCCTTTTCCCGTCAGTGCCTCGAGGGTTTCGGAGAGTTGTTCCCAGCGTTCCACCTCTTCGTCCATGGCGGCCTTGGTGGTTGTGTATTCCGTCACCAGCTCCATGTTAGCAGCGTTGGCTGGGTCCATGAGCAACTGGTCGAGTTCTTTAAGGCGGTCTTCCATCGCACTGATTTTCTTCTCGGAAGCGGCCACCGACTTTTCAGCCTTACTGATTTTCTTTTGGATTTCCTTGCGCTCAGCGTACGAAATATTGGCGTTGCTGTCGGCTTTCTTTTCGGGCTGGGACTTTACAGTTGCAGGCTTCCCTGCTGCAGGTTTCTGCTCCAGTTGGGTCAACTCGCTGATCTGCCGAGACTGGAGGAAGTCGTAAATGCCGCCCAGGTGTTCCTTGACGCGTCCGCCTCCAAACTCATAAACCTTGGTGACGAGACCGTCGAGAAACTCGCGGTCGTGGCTAACGATGATTGCCGTTCCGTCGAAGGCTTTGATGGCTTCCTTCAGCACGTCTTTGGAGGGCATATCCAGGTGGTTGGTAGGCTCGTCGAGGATTAGGAGGTTGACGGGTTCGAGCAACAGGCGAATCATGGCCAGTCGACTGCGTTCTCCACCGCTGAGCACCTTCACCTTCTTGTCCGACGCTTCCCCACCAAACATGAAAGCACCGAGGATGTCATTGATTTTCAGTCGCACCTCGCCTTTCGCCACGCGGTCAATAGTCTCAAAGACCGTGAGTTGCTCGTCGAGCAGCTGCGCTTGGTTTTGGGCAAAATAGCCAATCTGCACGTTGTGTCCGACTTTCAGTGTGCCGTCGTAGGGAATTTCACCCATGATACACTTCACGAGCGTTGACTTTCCTTCACCGTTCTTTCCCACGAAGGCCACTTTCTCGCCGCGCTTGACGGTGAACGTGGCGTGGTCGAAGACAGTGTGTGCACCGTAGACCTTCTTGAGGTCTTCGCAAATGATGGGATAGTCGCCGCTGCGCAGACAAGGTGGGAACTTCAGGTGCATGGCGGAGCGGTCGATGTCGTCCACCTCGATGGGTACGATTTTTTCCAGTTGCTTCACCTTCTGTTGCACCTGTACGGCCTTGGTGGCTTGATAGCGGAAGCGTTCGATGAAGGCGCGCATCTCCGCCATTTCCTTCTGCTGGTTCTCGTAGGCGCGCAACTGTTGTTCGCGGCGTTCTTTGCGCAGCGTGACGTATTCGTCGTAGCGCACCTTATAGTCGATGATGTGTCCGCACGATATTTCGAGTGTTCTGTTGGATACGTGGTTGATGAAGGCGCGATCGTGGCTAACCAGTACGACAGCCTTGGCACTCTGCGCCAGGAACTGTTCCAGCCACTGGATGGACTCGATGTCGAGGTGGTTGGTAGGCTCGTCGAGTAGCAGCACGTCGGGCTTACGCAACAGGATTTTTGCCAGTTCGATGCGCATTCGCCAGCCGCCCGAGAACTCGCGGGTAGGGCGCGAGAAGTCTGTTCGCTGAAATCCCAATCCTGTCAGTGTGCGCTCCACTTCCGCATCGTTGTTGTCAGCATCCATCATGAGGTAGCGGTCGTGTTCCTGCGTGAAGCGTTCCACCAGTTTGAGGTAGTCTTCACTCTCGTAGTCGGTGCGCTCGGCCAGTTCCTGATTGAGCTGGTCTATCAACTCCTTCTGCTTCGTCACGTCGGCAAAGGCTTTCATCGCCTCGTCCTTGACGGTGGTGTCGTCCTGCAGCACCATGACCTGCGGCAGGTAGCCAATGGTGGTATCTGTGGGCACACTGACTGTTCCTGCCGTGGGCTGCTGTAGGCCGCAGAGTATCTTCAACAGCGTGGATTTCCCTGCACCGTTCTTTCCCACAAGGGCAATGCGGTCGCGGTCATTAACCACGAAACTGGCATTTTGGAAGAGCGGTTTCACGCTGAACTCCACCTGTAATCCTTCTACTGAAATCATAGTATATGTTTTGCGTATGCAAAGTTACGAATTTCTCGCGTATTTTCTGCACCTCGTACCGAAAAAACAAGCGCAGGAACACTCTGTATGGAGCATTCCTGCGGGTTTATGGTTCTCTCCCAGAGGAGAAAAGCGGTTTACTT
>CAVAIX010000110.1:0-7390 GCA_963588695.1 Bacteroidaceae bacterium
ATCAGGTACGTGTCGGTGAACGAGAGCAGCGGATGGTTCTTGTCGCTCAGGTTGAGATTGAACTTGCCCGAGAGGGTTGTTCCAGTGGAAGCACCCTTCGAACCAGATTCTCCGCGGTATTCAGTGATGGAGCAACCGTTCACGTCATCAAGTGTGAAGGTCATATAGGAATCCATATAGGCTGCGTCAGCAGGAATCAGCCACGACTGGAAGCCTGGATCCCAGTTGGGATTCATGTGGTTGATGCCGATGTCGGTTGAAACCGAGCCGTCGTTGAGCACATCGTCTGGATTACAGTACATCACAGGACCGGTGCAACTGCCCACGCCATAGTCTTTGTCCACGGGCACCCATGTCTTGCTCTTGCCTACACCGCCAGTCAGGTACTCGTACAGTGGGTCTTCGAGCAGCGACATATTGTTGGTGGTGAGTTGGAACTTATAAGGCTCACCGTAGACGATGCCACCGCGCGTGTCCACACCGAACGTCACTTCGTAGGTGCCAGCAAATGGCAGTTGGATCTTCACTTCGTTGCCTTGGCTGCGTCCGTTGGGCTGCGTCCAGAAGCAATTGTAGTTCTCGGGCAGGAGGCTCTTGAGCGTTACCGTATTGGATTCGTCCACCGTGACGCTGAAGGCTACACCCTCCACCAGGTCGGCGGGCTGCAGGTCGGGCTTGGCCAGACTGTATTCGTCGGGAGTACAGGCTGCGAACAGCAGTGCTGCTCCAACCATGCACGTGTTGATGATATTTCTTAGTTTCATAACTTCTTGTTCTTTTGTGTTACATGATTACAGGAGCGGTTTACCAGCCAGCGTTCTGCTTAAGCACACCGTTGGAGAGATTGATCTGGTCCTGCGGAATCTGCTGGAAGCCACGCTTGGAGATGATGTTCTCTTTCTTGTAGCTGACCGTGCCTTCATTGCCACCGTTGAGCACGCCCTCTCCAGAGTTGACAATGGCTTCAGCGGCCACGTCGACACCCTGACGGAGCAGGTCCCAATAGCGGATGCCCTCGAAGGCAAACTCGCAGCGGCGCTCTTCCATGATGTTAGCCTTGGTGGCCGAGATGCTGTTGCGCGGAGTCACGACGTTGCCGTCAGCATCTTCAGTAGCGTAGGCGCGGTTGTGCACCTGGCTCAGGTAAGCATCAGCATTGGCACTACCCAGTTCGGCAGCCATGAGGAGCACGTCGGCGTAGCGCATCAGCGTGTAGCCGATGGGCTGCGAAATCTGGAAGTCGCCAGCCATGACTCCGTCGTAGTAGTGGGTCAGACTCCATTCTCCGCTCTCACTCTTGTGGTAGCCCGAGCGTGCCGTGTATTTCTTGTTGAAATAGCCCGTGTATTCGCGCTGGTCAGTGATTTTGGACTGGTAGGTCTCCATGGTAGAGATGCCCTCGCCAGCCAGGTCAATGATGGAAGCGTCGCGGCGCTGGTCACCCGTAGCGAACGAGTCGTAGAAGTTCTGAGGAACGGTAGCGCCGCCCCATCCCTGTCCGTACGGAGCCTTGAACGTACCGCCGCGCACGGAGAACATCTGGATGGCGTTGTTACCGCCAGCGTTTCCGTTATAGTCAGACGTGTAGTTGAACTTCATGGTCAGGATGTTCTCTTCGTTGCCCTCGCCAGCATACGTGCTGACTTCCTCCCATGCTCCGCCAGTCTGTTTCCACGTAGTGCTGGCGCAGTACCACAGGTTCTTGTAGAGCGGCACGAGGCTATACTCTCCACTGGCAATGATGTCTTCCAAGCCCTGCAGGATGTAAGCCTTCGTCACCTCGGTATTGTCGGTGAACGTGGGGTTCTTGCCGTACACGCCCGTATAGAAGAGGTAGGCGCGTGCCATCATGGCCTTGGCGGCGTAGCAGGTGATGCGTCCGTCGTTGGTGGCGGCTGCTGACTTCGGATAAGCGTCAGCAGGGATGTTCTCCGCTGCATATTTCAGGTCAGAGAAGATCTGCGCATAGACGGAATCCACGGGAGCCTGCGGCACGTTGTCCGTAGTAGGTACGGTGAGCAGGGGCACGTTCTCGAAGATGCGCGCCAAGTCGAAGTAGAGGATGCCGCGAATGGCGCGTGCCTCACCAATGATTCGTCCGTGCGACTCATCGCTGTTCCAGCTGATGCTGTTCTCTTGTTTGATGAGCTGGTTGGTGAGATAGATGGCGGCATAGTAGTACTCCCACAGGGCGTTGTGCAGGTTAAGCTGCGAGTTGTCCTCGCTGATATCGAAACGGTCGACCACCTGTGTGTTGCGTGGGTCGGCATTGCCCGTACCACCGAAGCACTCGTCGGACAGGAGTTCCGAGAGGTAATGGAAGGCAAAGGTAGGTCCGCTGGATACGGTACACTGCCATCCATCGTAGCAGCCGATGAGTGCGCGGCTTGCCGCAGACTCGTTGGTATAGTAGTTTCCCGTGGTTCCCTCGGTCTTCGACTGGGTCTCCAGGAAATCTTCGCCGCACGAAACCAGACCTACGGAGAGCAGTCCGACAGCGGCCATAGATAATATCTTTGTTTTCATATGCTTAGTCTTCATAGGTTAGAATTTCAAGTTGACACCGAAGAGGAAGGTGCGGGGACGCGGATAGTATCCGTAGTCAACGCCCGACACCCAACCGTCGTTACCGTAGCCGATTTCTGGGTCCATGCCGTCATACTTGGTGAAGGTGAAGGCGTTCTGCACCTGTGCGTAGAGGCGGCACTGACTGATGTGCTTGCAGTTGAGGAGCTTGGCGAAGTCGTAGCCGAGCGTGATGTTCGAGATACGGAGGAAGTCGCCGTCCTGTATGAAGAGGTCGGAGAACTGGTAGTTGATATTGGTATTGGTGACGCGAGGAATGGAGTTGCTCGTGCCCTCACCCGTCCAGCGTCCGAGAATCTTCGTGGTGTAGTTGGCCGTGGTAGTGGTCATGTTACGGTAGGTCTGCACAATCTGGTTGCCCGTCTGTGCATTGGCGGTCATCGAGAAATCGAAGCCCTTATAGTCGAAGCCAAGCGAGAAGCCGAAGGTAAAGTCGGGCATTCCGTCGCCGAGGTTCACCTTATCGCTGTCATTGATCTGGCCGTCGTGGTTCACGTCGTAGTACTTCACGTCACCAGGCTGCGGATTGGACTGCAGCACACCGTTTCCAGCAGCAATCCAGTCGTCAATCTCCTGCTGATTCTGGAAGATGCCAGCGGTCTTGTAGCCCCAGAAGTAACCGATAGGTTCACCGTTCGAAGCGCGATAGAACTCGCCCGAGTTGTCGTAGAGCACCGAACCGGTAGCACCATGGATGATGCCGTCCTCATTGGGGATGTTGCCCACCTTGTTTTTGTTGTAGGCTCCGTTAACATTGATATGATAGTTGAAGTCCTTACCGATGCGGTCGTTCCAGCTGAGTGCCAACTCCACACCTGTGTTCTTCACGTCACCACCGTTGATGTATGGTGCACCAGTGCCGACAGTGGCCAGCACGGGCGGCTGTACGAGCCAGTCCTTGGTGGTCTTGATATAGAAGTCGAAGTTGACGTTGAGTCGCTGGCGCAGCAAGCGTGCGTCGAAGCCGAGGTCAAACTGTTCCGAGGTCTCCCACGTAATCTCGTCGTTGCCCAAACGGGTGGGAACGGCTCCCCAGACGTCGGCATCCGAGCCGAGTGCTGTACCGAAGTTGTAGTAGTGGTTGGCGAAGGTCATCGGTGCCAGATACATATAGTTACCGATGTTCTGGTTACCCACCTGTCCCCAGCTGGCGCGGAGCTTGAAGTAGTCCATGAAGCGGGTGACGGGTTCCATGAATTTCTCGTTGGTGACTACCCAGCCAGCGGAGATGGAGGGGAAGGTACCGAAGCGGTGGCCCTTGGCAAAGCGCGAAGAACCGTCGCGGCGCACCGTAGCGGTGGCCATGTACGTCTCCTTATAGTTCCAGCCCACACGTCCGAAGTAGCTGACCATGCGCTCCTCGTCCCAGGGCGAACCGCTGACGGAGAGACCCTGTTCCTGGTTGGTGGCCGTACCGTTGCTGAGGTAGGCGTATTTCCAGGTGTCGAAGCCGTCGCGCAGGGAACCGTTGGCTGCATAGATGCTCTGTCCCTCGGTGCGGTACACCTCGTAGCCGAGCATGGCGTCGAAGTGGTGTTCCTTCACGTCGAAGACGTAGTTGAGGGTGTTGGTCCATGTGATTCCGAAGCCGTCGCTGGCACTCTGCGAAGCCTTGGTGCGGGTGTCGTTGTAGCTATAGATGGAGAAATGATAGAGCGGCGTGAAGCTGCGATAGTTATTGCTGTCGTATTTCACACCGATGGTAGAGCGGAACTTGAGGTTCTTGATGAACTCCATCTCGGCAAACGCGTTGGCCGTCACGGTGACGTTCTGCGTCTGGTTGTTGTTCTGCGTCATCATGGCTCCGTAGGGGTTGCCATCACCGTTGGCCCAGTCGCTGTCCGACGTGTCGTTGTAAGGCAGGTTGTATTTGCCGTTGTCGCTATAGATGGGCGACAGAGGCGAGGTGCCGAAGGCTCCGCGCAGGGTGTTGTTGTAGGCGTTGCCCACACCGATGCCGTTCTTCTTATAATAGATGAACGAAGCCTGTTCGCCGACCTTCAGGAAATTGTCTATAACCTGGTATTCGGAGTTGACGCGGAAGTTGTAGCGCGAGTAGTTGGACACGTCGCGTCCGCCCACGATACCTTCCTGGTTCATGTAGCCCATCGAGAGGGCGTAGTTGCCCTTCTGGCTACCGCCGCTGACGCTGAGGTTGGCACTGTAAGTCTCGGCGTTGTCCTTGAACATCGCGTCCACCCAGTCGGTGTCAATAACACCGAGCTTATTGCCGTCTGCATCGTAGTTCCAGATGCTCTTGTAGTTGTCCCAGTTGTAGGCAGCGTTGCCAGAGTTCACGTTCTGTTCGTCCATGATAGCCATATACTGTTCAGCGTTGAGCATTTTTGCCTTACGCGGTGCGCTCTGCCAGCCGTAGTATGCGTCGAAGCTCACCACCGAGCGACCTTCCTTACCGTTCTTGGTCGTGACGAGCACCACACCGTTGGCCGACTGCGAACCGTAGATGGCAGCCGAGGCTGCATCCTTCAGCACGTCAATGCTCTCGATGTCGGCAGGATTGACAGTGGCAATATCGCCGCGCACACCATCGATGATGTACAGCGGGCCAGACGAACCTGTCGTACCGAGACCACGGATGTTTACTTTAAGACCCTCGCCGGGCTGTCCCGACTCAGAGATGATGGTCATACCAGGGGTCTGTCCCTGCAGTGCCTGCAATGGGTTGGAGGTGTTGAGCTTGGCCACATCGTCGCCCTTCACCTGAAGGGTGGCACCCGTGACGAGTTTCTTCTTCTGCACACCGTAGCCCACCACGACCACCTCGTCCAGCGACTGGCGGTCTTCCTGAAGCACGACGTTGAGCTTCGCGCCATTGGCCGGGACGGCCACTTTCTGCGTGATGAAGCCCAGGTAAGAGATGACGAGCGTCTGTCCGCTCTTGGCAGCAACGGAGAAGTTTCCATCAATATCCGTTACCCCCCCCTGTGAGGTTCCCTCTACCATGACGCTGGCACCGATGAGCGGTTCCTGGTCAGTAGCGGAAGTCACCTGTCCAGTGACGTTTTGAGCATTGAGGACACCTGCTCCGATTCCTGTGATTGCCTGTATGGCGAAAACAAAGGCCACCAGCGCAACTTTACGGAGTAGACTACTCCGCAAGAAATTTAGAGATGTTTTTCTCATAATTTACTTTTAGGTTGGTTTGTAATTATTAGTTAAAGGTACTCTGTGGGTGCAAAGATAAAAATTATTTTTTATTCTGCAAACTTTCTCGGCAGAAAAATTTTTCTCCCTGCCGAGAAAGTTAAAAAACAGGGGTTGCCGAAAGCTTTCATACAGAACGTTTTCACGTCTGCTTTTTTTTCATTACCTTTGCACCCAGAAACAACTAACAGCCAATATGGAACCAACACTGGAAGCATGGAGAGGATTTAAGGGAACCTCTTGGAAGACAGAAGTAAACGTACGCGACTTTATTCAAAAGAACTACACCGTGTACGATGGTGACGAATCGTTTCTCGAAGGGCCTACGGAAGCCACCGACAGGCTCTGGAACCGCCTAAAGGAACTGCAGAAGGAAGAGCGCGCCAAGGGCGGTGTGCTCGACATGGAGACCGAGAAGCCGGCACTCTTGACTACCTACGGTGCGGCGTACATCGACGACTCCATGAAAGACCTTGAGACCGTCGTTGGCCTGCAGACCGACAAGCCACTGAAACGCGCCTTCATGCCAGGCGGCGGACTGAAAATGGCGGAGCAGTCGTGCCTCAACTACGGCTACACGCCCTCGAAAGAACTCCATGATTTCTATATAAAGTATGTACGCACGCACAACGACGCGGTCTTCGACGCCTACACGCCGGAGATGAAGCGCGCGCGCCACAACCACATCCTCACGGGACTGCCCGACACCTACGGTCGCGGCCGCATCGTGGGCGACTACCGCCGCGTGGCGCTCTACGGCATTGACTATCTGATTAATCAGAAGTGTAAAGACCGCGACGAAGCGGGCGAACACGAGATGTCGGACGAGGCCATACGCCTGCGCGAAGAGGTGGCCCTGCAGATCAAGGCACTCGAAGGACTGAAGGCAATGGCCGAGGCTTACGGCTTCGACATCTCGCAGCCAGCCCAAAACGCACGCGAGGCCGTACAGTGGCTCTACTTCGGCTATCTTGGAGCCGTGAAGACCCAGAACGGGGCGGCTATGTCCGTGGGACGCGCGTCCACCTTCCTCGACATCTACATCCAGCGCGACCTGCAGGAGGGCAGACTCACCGAGCGTGAGGCACAGGAACTCATCGACCACCTCGTCATGAAGTTCCGCATGGTGAAGTTCGCACGCATTCCTGCCTACAACGAACTCTTCTCTGGCGACCCCGTATGGGCCACCCTCGAAGTGGGCGGACTCGGACAGGACGGACGCTCCATGGTCACCAAGAACGACTACCGTTTCCTCCACACCCTCATCAACATGGGACCTTCACCAGAACCGAACCTCACCGTGCTCTACAGTTCGCGCCTACCCATGAACTTCAAGCGGTACGCAGCCATGATTTCCGTGAAGACCAGTTCCATACAATACGAGAACGACGACGTGATGCGCCAAGTGTGGGGCGACGACTACAGCATCTGCTGCTGCGTCAGTGCCACACAGACGGGCAAGGAGATGCAGTTCTTCGGTGCACGCGCCAACCTCGCCAAGTGTCTCACCTACGCCATCTCTGGTGGTGTGGACTCCAAGACGCGCGAGCAGTGCGGTCCGAAGTACCGTCCCATCGAGAGCGACGTGCTGACCTACGACGAGTTTATGCCGCGCTTCATGGACATGATGGACTGGCTC
>CAVAIX010000111.1:0-7350 GCA_963588695.1 Bacteroidaceae bacterium
GTAGAGTGGTGTGTTGTCCTCCCGTTGTTTCACCACCATGGCCGTCTCTTGCCAGCCGACGGCGATGATATGGTTGGCGTCGCTGATGTCGACGGGATAGGAGGTGGAGGCATAGATGGTGTAGTGCAGGCGTTCTGACGTGGTGTTTCCAGTATCGGCAGCCCATGACAGGTAGTAGTCAGTCTCTGTGGTTTCCACCTTTAGTTGTTTAGGAGCAGATGGGGCAGGATTGGCTGTCTTGAGTGGTGGCACCAGTGCCAGTGTGGCATCGAAGCGACACGCAAAATCGTAGATGCCCTTTGTGTTGTCTGTCAGAAACTTGGAGCGGAAGTAAGCGTGTCCCAATCCCATCTGCCGCGCCACGTTCATCTGTCGTTCCACAGCCTCGGGCGACCAGTTGCGTTCCTGTGGTGAGAGCATGTAAATGCCCAGTCCAGCCACGGTCTGTCCGTCGTAGCGGTTGTCACTCCAGTCGCTGGCAAAGGGATAGAAGTGCTTGCCGTCGAAGTACATCATCGGATAGAGTTGATCCATAATGCCTTCGCGCAGCCAGCCCTGTGCGTCTTGGCAGACGCGCGTATAGGCGTTCCAGCCGTAGCTGTCCTGTCTGTCCAGGTTGTCGTATTTGCCGATGGGCGAGCAACTCATCTTCACCCAGGGCTTGACGGTCTTGACACGTTGGCTGATGGCTCGGGCAATGCGCGTGATGTTGGTGCGCCCTGTCTCGCGGCTGACAGCCATCTTCCACGTCTCGGGATAGCGGATATAGTCAAGATGAATACCATCCACGTCGTAGCGTTGAGCAATGTCGCCGCAGAGGTTTGCTAAATAGTCGGCAGTGGCTGCAGTCTCGGGGTTCATAAACGCCTCGTTGCCTATACGTTTCACCAGTTGTGGATGTCTTTTGCGCATATTCTGTGCCCCAGCACCGTTCCATCGTCCGATAGGGATGGTCACTATCCAGGCGTGTAGCTCCATGCCTCGTCGGTGACACTCGTCGATGGCAAACTGCAGTGGGTCGTAGCCCGGCGACTTACCCGAGGTGCCCGACAGACCCTCGTCCCAAGGCTCTTCTGTTGAGGGATAGATGACCGTGCCTCGGATGCGCGTTTGGAACAGTACCGTGTTGATGTGTGCTTCTTTCAGTCGGTCGAGCGTGCGGCACAGCTCCTCCTGCTGTCGTTGGACATTGCCCTGTTGTGCGCGACTTCGAGGCCAGTCGAGACCGCTCATTGTGGTGAGCCAAACGGCTCTGATTTCATATTTCGGTTGTGCACTGCTGCCGAGCGAAAAAAGGGCAGCAAGGCAGAGTAAAAGCGTGGTTCGTTTCAATTTACTGTGCATTTTGAGCGCAAAGGTACAAAAAAGTCAGTAGAATGCGTTTCAAAGTATAAAGTTTTTATTAACTTTGCACGAACTTTATAAATCAACAAACAAAAATGATAACTTTTATATTGAGTCTTGTGGCTCTCCTTGCGGGCTATTTCCTCTACGGTCGCTTTGTAGAGAAGATAATCGGTCCCGACGATCGTGTGACACCGGCCATTGCTAAGGCCGACGGTGTTGACTACTTGGTGCTTCCGGGTTGGAAGATTTTCATGATTCAGTTTTTGAACATTGCTGGCACTGGTCCTATCTTTGGTGCTATTATGGGTGCTAAGTTTGGTCCTGTGGCCTATCTGTGGATCGTCTTAGGCTGCATCTTTGCTGGTGCAACCCACGACTACTTGAGCGGTATGCTCTCCATCCGCAACGACGGAGCCAGTCTGCCCGAGCTTATCGGTAAGTATTTGGGGCGCAGAGCCAAGGTGTCGATGTTAGCTTTTACGGTACTGTTGCTCATCATGGTGGGCACAGTGTTTGTTTATTCTCCAGCTGAGATACTCCACTCCATTTGGGGGTCGAGCCTCTTCTGGATCATCGTCATCTTTGCCTACTATATCGTGGCCACGATGTTGCCTATTGATAAAATCATCGGTAAGATCTATCCACTCTTTGCGTTCTCGCTACTCTTCATGGCCTGTGCGCTCATGGTGATGCTCTTTGTGAAAATGCCGCAACTGCCTGAGCTGTGGGATCATTTCTATAACATGGGAGCCGCAACAGCCCCAGAGACCTGGACAGACCAGATATTCCCCTGCCTTTTCATTACCATTGCCTGCGGTGCTATCAGTGGTTTCCATGCCACACAAAGCCCGTTGATGGCGCGTTGCATGAAGAGTGAGCGCATGGGCAGACCTATATTCTATGGTGCAATGATTACCGAGGGCGTTGTGGCTCTGGTATGGGCTACCATCTCGTCTTGGTTCTTCTATGGCGACCCTGCCCCAGGCTATCAGTTGGTAGAGGCTGTGAACAATGGCTTTTCCACTTCTGCTCCAGCTGTGGTCAATATCGTCTGCAACGACTGGTTGGGCACTGCTGGCGGCATCCTTGCCCTGTTGGGCGTTGTGGCAGCCCCTATTACTAGTGGTGACACGGCTTTCCGTTCCGCCCGTCTCATCATTGGTGAGTGGCTTCATCTCGACCAGCGACCCATCATCAAGCGCCTCTACATCTGTGTGCCCCTGTTTGTGTCGTCCATAGTGTTGCTCATCTGGCAGATACAGAACCCCGATGGCTTCAATATCATCTGGCAGTATTTCGGTTGGGCCAACCAGGCGTTGAGCGTGTTCACCCTGTGGACGCTGACGGTGTTTCTGGTGCGTGAGGGCAAGCCTTGGATCATCATGCTCATCCCAGCACTGCTGATGACCACCGTCTGCACCACCTTCCTCTTCGTGTCGAAGCAGGCGTTTGCCCTGCCAGAGCCTGTGGGATACTCGCTGGGTGGAGCCTGCTGCATCATAGCTTTGGTGTGGTTCGCCCTGTGGTACAGGAAGGAGAAAAGTACAATGAAAACCGTCTGAAAAGCAAGGCGAAGATAAACCTTTAACACCCCAATAATATGTTAAGTGTAGAACAACTTGTAGACCAACTCATTGATCTCTCCTTTGCTGAGGATATTGGCGACGGAGATCATACCACCCTGTGTTGCATTCCCGAAGACGCGATGGGCCAGTCGCACCTACTCATCAAGGAGGACGGCATCTTAGCTGGCGTCGATGTGGCTAAGGAAGTGTTTCGTCGCTTTGACCCCGAGATGAAGGTTGAGGTGCTCATGGGCGACGGCTCGAAGGTGAAGAAGGGCGACGTGGCTATGGTAGTCACTGGCCGTGTGCGCTCACTGTTGCAGACTGAACGCTTGATGCTCAATATCATGCAGCGCATGAGTGGTATCGCCACGATGACCCACCGCTATGTGGAGCGTTTGGAGGGCACGGGCACCCATGTGCTTGACACCCGAAAGACCACTCCTGGTATGCGCATGCTGGAGAAGCAGGCTGTGAAGATTGGTGGGGGCATGAACCACCGCATTGGTCTCTTCGACATGATACTGCTGAAGGACAACCATGTAGACTTTGCTGGCGGCATCGTCCCTGCCATTGAGCGTTGTCATCAATACTTGAAGGAGAAAGGACTGGACTTGAAGATAGAGATTGAGGTTCGCTCGTTTGACGAGTTGCAGCAGGTGCTCGACCATGGCGGTGTGGATCGTATCATGCTCGACAACTTCTCTGTGGCTGACACGGGAGAGGCTGTCCGCCGCATTGCCCATAAGTATGAAACGGAGTCGAGTGGCGGCATCACCTTCGACACCATCCGCGACTATGCTGAACAGGGTGTCGACTTTATCTCTGTTGGTGCGCTGACCCACTCGGTCAAGGGCTTAGACATGAGTTTCAAAGCCTGCTGACCCTACACATTATTATATATAAGGAGAAACCCTATGAACAACATCAGAAGAATGATACTTTCCGCAGGCTTGCTGTTGACCACCATGACGGCCACAGACGCGCTGGCCTGCACCAATTTTATCGTCGGCAAGAAAGCCAGCACAGACGGATCCGTCATCTGTAGCTACAACGCCGACTCGTATGGTGCTTATATGCCCCTCTACCACTACGCTGCTGGCAAACACGCCAAAGGCTCGAAGCGTCAGATTTTTGACTGGGACAGCAACCGCTACCTTGGCGAGATTGATGAGGCCGAAGAGACCTACAACGTGGTGGGCAACATCAACGAGTGGCAGGTGACCATTGGCGAGACTACCTATGGTGGTCGCGAGGAGATGGTAGACACTACGGGCATCATCGACTATGGCTCACTCATCTACATTGCCTTGCAGCGTGCTCGCACAGCGCGTGAAGCCATCCATGTGATGACCAGTTTGGTGGAGCAGTATGGCTACTGCTCTGAGGGCGAGACGTTTACCATCTGCGACCCCAACGAGGCTTGGATCATGGAGATGCAAGGTTGCGGCTCTGACCGTAAGGTGTCAAAGGAGCGAACGGTGTGGGTGGCTCTGCGTATTCCCGATGAGGCTATCTGTGCTCACGCCAACCAAAGTCGCATAGGACAGTTTGACATGCAGGACAAAGCCAATGTGCTCTACTCCAAAAACGTGGTGAAGTATGCCCGGAAGATGGGCTGGTACAGTGGTAAGGATGCCGATTTCTCATGGAAATGGACCTATGCAGCACCCGACTTTGCTGGTCGCCGCATCTGTGACGCACGTGCCTGGAGCTTCTTCAACCACCACAAACAGGGCATGGAGCGTTATCTGCCTTGGGCTTTAGGTCGAGATAAGGATGCGGAAGACATGCCCCTGTGGGTTGTGCCCGACAAGAAGCTGAGTGTGGCCGATGTGATTGACGATATGCGTGACCACTTTGAAGGCACTCCTATGGCCTTGGATTCCACCGACATTGGTGCTGGTATTTGGCAGATGCCCTATCGTCCTACGCCCCTCTACTTCAAGGTGGACGGCAAGGGCTACTTCAATGAGCGGCCTACCTCCACGCAGCAGACGGCCTTCTCGTTTGTTTCGCAGATGCGCTCTTGGCTGCCCCGCGAGGTGGGTGGCTGTTTTTGGTTTGGCAACGACGACGGCAATATGGTGGCCTATGTGCCCGTCTACTGCTCCATGACGGAGCGTCCCGAGTGTTTCAATGCTCCTGGCGCTGATGCTGTGACGTTCAGTGATCGCAGTGCCTACTGGGTGTGCAACTGGGTGAGCAATATGGTTTATCCGCGCTATTCCGCCCTGTTTCCTGACCTGAAGCAGGTGCGCGACTCCTTGCAACAGGCCTACTTCCAACAGCAGGCGGACGTTGAGGCTAAGGCCAAGGTGATGGAACCCGTCCAGCGTCAGCAGTACCTCAACGCGTATAGTGTGCAGCAGGCTCAACAGATGTTAGCACGCTGGAAGCAACTGGCAGTCTACCTCATTGTGCGCCACAACGATATGGCCGTGAAGCCCGTTGATGAGCAGGGACGCTTTCTGCGTAGTAAGGAGGGTTTTGGTGCTGCTGTGCAGCGTCCTGGCTATCCCACACCTTTTGCGCGCCGCTTGGTGCAGCAGACAGGTGAACGCTACAGTAAGCCCGATTAAGCCAAAAGGGTAGGGCGTATCGTATGATGACATAAGAGAAAACCAAACGATGAAAAGACATGAAAAGAATACTCTGGACAGCCGTGTGTCTACTGACAATGACCAACGCGATGGCTGCAGGTGATTTGAAGCTCGCTGACATCTGTCGGGGGCAGTTTCGCAGTGAGGGCATCAGTGCCGTGAGGGCTGCTGACGATGGGGAGACATATACGCAGCTCTCGGCTGATGGTAGGAAGGTGGAGCGCCGCTCTTTCCGCACGGGTAAAACGGTGGCTACGCTCTTCACACTGGACGTGGTGAAGGCTGATGGTGTGGAGCGCATTGATGGCTATATGGTCAGTCCTAACGGCAAGCAGATGCTGGTGCAGACACACACGGAGGGCATCTATCGCCACTCCTTCAAGGCCGATTTCTACCTTTACAACATGGGTAGCAACCGCATGACGCGGCTGTCGAAGAATGGGCCACAGCAGACTCCACTTTTCTCGCCCGATGGGTCGATGGTGGCTTTTGTGCGCGAGGGTAATATCTTCTTGGTGAAGCTGCTCTACGACAATGCCGAGGTGCAGGTGACCAAGGACGGACTGCGCAATGCGGTCATCAATGGTATTCCAGACTGGGTAAACGAGGAGGAGTTTGGCAACGACCGCGCTATGGTGTTCACTGCCGACAGTCGCCAACTGGTTTGGGTGAAATACGATGAGAACCGCGTGAAGGAGTACAGTATGCCTCTCTTCAAAGGGTTGGAACCCGAGCGCACGGAGTATGCAGAATACCCGGGCTTCTACACCTATAAATATCCAGTGGCAGGGGCGGAAAACGCTAAGACCACCGTGTGGAGCTTCGATATTGCCAGTCGGAAGATGCGTCAGTTGCAGGTGCCTTTGGACAGCGATGGCTACATTCCGCGCATCAAGGCCATGGACGACGCCTCTAAGGTCTTGGTGGCCACGCTCAACCGCCATCAGGATTGCCTGCGCCTCTATGCAGTCAATCCTCTGTCGACCCTCAGTAAGCTACTGATAGAGGAGCGCGCCAAGAAATACGTCAAGGAGGAGAGTGTTAGTCAACTTCGGGTGACGAAGCGATTCATTCTGTTGCCCAGCCAGCGCAATGGTTGGATGCACCTCTATCTCTACAACACCAATGGGCAGTTGCTGCGCCACGTGGAGACAGGGCAGGCTGATGTGACCGAGGTCTATGGAGTGGACGATGCCACGGCGGATGTCTACTATGCCAGTCACGAGCAAGGAGCTACGGAGCAGCAGGTCTATGTGGCACACGCTAATGGCAAGCGCGAACGACTGACCCCACGTAAGGGTTGGAACACGGCCGTCTTTGCCAAGGGTTTTCGCTATTTCATCAGCCAGTGGAGCGACCTTAACACGCCCCCAGTCTATGCCCTCTGCGACCAGCGCGGCAAGACGTTGGTTACACTGGAGGACAATCAAGCCCTGCGCAACCAGCTGAAGACCGTGACCCTTGGTCAGCGCGAGCTCTTTACACTGACCACCGCCGACGGCATTACACTGAACGGCTGGATGGTGAAGCCTGCTGACTTTGATGCTTCGAAGAAATATCCCGTCATCCTGTACCAGTACAGTGGGCCAGGCAGTCAGACGGTGAAAAACGCCTGGGGCATCGGCATGGGTGGCCAGGGTGCTATGCTCGAACAGTATCTTGCGCAGCAGGGCTACCTCTGCGTCTCTGTGGATGGGCGTGGCACGGGAGGACGCGGAGCTGACTTTGAACAGTGTACCTATCTGCACCTCGGCCAACTGGAGGCTCACGACCAAGTGGAGGCTGCCCTGTGGCTCGCTAAGCAACCCTATGTCGACGGTCAGCGCATGGCCATC
>CAVAIX010000112.1:0-7233 GCA_963588695.1 Bacteroidaceae bacterium
GATGGAGGCTGGTAACGACATTCTGATGCCGGGCAAAACGCAGCAGAAGTCAGCCATCAAGAAGGCCGTTCTCAATGGGAAACTGTCGCGCGAGATGATTGACCGCAACGTGCAGCACATCTTAGAGTACATCTTGCGCACGCCCCGCTTCAAGCACTATCCATACGACAACCAGCCAAACCTCCTGGCTCATGCGCAGGTGGCACGCAGCAGTGCCACTGAAGGTATGGTGTTGCTGAAAAACCTGAAGCAGACGCTGCCGCTGCAGGCACAGGTGAAACGCGTGGCTCTCTTCGGCAATACCAGCTACGACTTTATCGCTGGAGGTACGGGTTCTGGCAATGTCAACCACGCCTATGTCGTTAGTCTGCTCGACGGACTAAAGAATGTGGGACTTTCACTGGATGAGTCTGTCGCGTCTGCTTATTCAAAGTATATTCCAGAGGCCAAGCAGCAGATGGTCAAGCCCGCCAATCCGCTGGAGGCATTCCTGCCAGGCAGATTCGTTCCAGAGATGGGACTTGAGAACATCGACATAGCCGCCATCGCTAAACAGAACGACATGGCTATGATAACCATCGGCAAGCAGTCAGGCGAGTTTTTGGATCGCCACATCAGCGACAACTTCAACTTCACGCAGGGCGAGCAGCAGCTGATTGCCACAGTTTGCCAGGCGTTCCACAAAGTAGGCAAACGGGTAGTGGTCATTCTGAATGTATGCGGTGTCGTCGAGACGCAGAGTTGGATTGGTCTACCCGATGCGGTCCTGCTCTCCTGGCTACCCGGACAGGAGGGTGGCAATGCGGTAAGCGATATTCTCACGGGCAAGGAGAACCCTTCGGGCCGTCTGCCTATGTCGTGGCCGCTACGCTATGACGACGTGCTATCCAAGAACGATTTTCCAACTCCTGACAGCATCAAGGTGAAGGACATCCTTGGTATGTTCATGGGCAAGGGCATCGGTGAAGGCAAGGACGAGCGCAACGTGGACTATACGGAGTACAACGAGGGCATCTTCGTGGGCTATCGACACTATCTGACCAACCATGTCCCCGTGGCCTTCCCCTTCGGCTATGGCGAGAGCTACACAGTGTTCTCTTATCGCGACTTCAAGGTGGAGAAGGCTAAAAACGGCGACATTCGCGTTGCCGTGACCGTCAAAAACACGGGGAAATACGCGGGCAAGGAAGTGGTACAGGTTTATGTGGCCGCCCCAGGCAACGATATGCGCAAACCGGCACGGGAGCTGCGCGGCTTTGCCAAGACGCGGAAGCTGGCCCCCGGGGAAAAACAGCAAGTGGAGGTGACTGTCCCCTACGCCAGTTTGGCCTCGTTCTGCGAGGCGGAGAGCCAGTGGCAGGTGGAGGAGGGCGACTACCAGGTGATGGTGGCTCGCCATGCCGCCGACTCCAGCCCACTCAGTGCCATCGTCCATGAGGCTGGCGCGATGACGGAGTGCGTGGAACCTTGCCTGCTGCGGCAACAGTAACCCAACCTAAGATTTTGATACGCGAATCGTTTTTGTACACATAAGAAAAGAGGATGTTTCATAACACGAAGAAGTTCCATCCTGTTTGTCTGCTGCGCATGGGTTGTCCCTGCGCAGCAGATGTTCACTATGTGTTTTCGTACTGATCGATTTACACTGTATCTCCTAAAAATATGGGATAAAGCGCAAAAAAGTCGCACTTTCTTTTGTATTTTCGCTAATTCTTTTTATCTTTACACCACAAAATCTCCGTTCCGTGACGCGGAACCGCTATTCCATTTCGGAGAACGTACATTCCGTGACACAGAACACACGTTCCACGACACAGAATGGAGAGACAATGAGGAGTAAACACAATATCATATAGCGTTTCATACCAATTCAGTAAGGATATGGCAAAATACAAACTGCAAGAAATGTCAAGCCTCAACGGCATTGGCGAAAAGCGAGTCTACCCCAAGTTGATTGCCAACCGCCAACTGGGCACCAAGGAGTTTATCGAGAAGATGCGCTCCCACAACCATGCCATCTCGGAGAGTGTGGTGACTGCCGTACTCTCCGACGTGGCAGACTACCTCGGCGAGATGCTTGCCATAGGATACACGGTGAAGCTGGACGACATCGGCACCTTCTCACTCTCCCTCGGCTTCGACGACAAGAAGCCAGTGGAAATGCAGGGCGATGACGACAAGATGCTCCATCGCAAGGTGAAGGTGAAGGACGTGAACTATAAGTCGGACGCTAAACTCGTGAAACGCATCAACTGCGACATAGAACTGAAGCGCGACATGGGAGGTGTGAGCCGACTCCGCAAGCAGAAATACACCCTCAAGGAGCGCATCGAGCGAGGCAAGCAATGGTTAGAGGAACACACCTTTTTCACCCTGCAGGAGTATGCAAACCTCAACAACCTAAGCCGCACAACCGCCTCGCTGGAACTGAAGAAATTAACACATGGCGACGATGCCCCCTTCGGCTACAAGGGGAACGGAAGCCACAAGATATGGGTGAGGAAGAAATAGAACCAAGTCACTCTTAAACGGTTATTTCCAACAACATCCCCTCAAAGCCCCTACGCAACTCTCACAGTCGCCTTCCACTTCGGGGCGCGTTATGAGGTAGTGCAAAGCGAGCAGAATGCAAAGAAATGGAATGTGGGTTTTGCAAAACGGGGGTGAGAGGCGGTACATCTCTTAATAATGCAAAAAAGAGGGGAACGACACGGAAACTTTTCACCGCAGGCAGTCACGCTTTTCGAGTTTTTTCCTTAACTTTGCACTGGATTTTTCAACCAACACACAAAAATATTTGAAGAATATGGTAAACTACAAAGAACTCGGCCTCGTAAACACCCGTGAGATGTTTAAGCGTGCCATTGCTGGCGGATACGCAATCCCAGCATTCAATTTCAACACTATGGAGCAGATGCAGGCCATCGTAATGGCCGCCGTGGAGACCAAGTCGCCCGTCATCATGCAGGTGTCTAAGGGCGCACGCAACTACGCCAACGGCACCATCCTCCGCAACCTCGCAAAGGGTGCTGTGGAGTATGCTAAGGAACTGGGATGCGCACACCCCGAAATCGTGCTGCACTTGGACCACGGAGACACCTTCGAGCTGTGCAAGGACTGCATCGACAACGGTTTCTCGTCGGTGATGATTGACGGTTCTTCCCTGCCCTACGAGGAGAACGTGGCACTGGCTAAGAAGGTGGTGGACTATGCCCACCAGTTCGATGTGACCGTAGAGGCTGAGCTGGGTGTGCTGGCTGGCGTGGAGGATGACGTGGTAGCCGCTGAGTCGCACTACACCAAGCCCGAAGAGGTTATCGACTTCGCCACACGCACCGGATGCGACTCACTCGCCATCTCCATCGGCACCTCGCACGGCGCACATAAGTTCACACCGGAGCAGTGCACACTGGTGAACGGCGTGCTCGTTCCACCGCCCCTCGCCTTCGACGTACTGGCCGAAATCGAAAAGAAGTTGCCTGGATTCCCCATCGTGCTCCACGGCTCATCGTCCGTGCCCATGGAGGAGGTCAACACCATCAACAAGTACGGCGGACACCTTGAGGCTGCCATCGGCATTCCCGAGGAACAGCTGCGCAAGGCTGCCAAGTCGGCTGTATGTAAGATCAACATCGACTCTGACTCTCGTCTGGCCATGACGGCTGCCATCCGCAAGCACCTGGCTGAGCACCCGGGAGACTTCGACCCACGCCAGTACCTGAAGCCCGCACGCGAGAACATGAAGAAGATGTACATCCACAAGATCGTGAATGTGCTCGGTTCTGACGGCAAGCTGGCTCAGATCGACTGATCACTTCATAGCACCGCTGCGATAGCGGTCAATTATTGGATTTTTAAAAAAAGGAATCACTCTGCCTGTCTCAACGACGGCAGAGTGATTTTGATTTTTAAGTTTAAAAAAGAATGTTTATATGTTTATTGAGAGTGTAGTTCTCTGAACACACGCGACTTACACGATGCCTTGTGCCATCATGGCGTTGGCCACCTTCATGAAGCCAGCCACGTTGGCTCCCTTCACATAGTCGACATAGCCATCTGACTGGCGACCGTACTTGACGCACTGCTCGTGGATGTTCGACATGATGTGGTGGAGCTTCTCGTCGACCTCGGCCTCGCTCCAGCCTAAGCGCATGGAGTTCTGCGTCATTTCCAAACCGGAAGTGGCTACGCCTCCAGCATTGACAGCCTTGCCTGGGGCGAAGAGCTGGTGGGCGGCGATGAACTTCTCGGCAGCCTCGGCCGTGCAGCCCATGTTAGACACCTCAGCCACGCAGAGCGGCTTGTAGGAGAGGATCTGGTCTGCATCAGCACCATTGAGCTCGTTCTGGGTGGCACAGGGCAGATAGATGTCGGCCTTACGCTCCCACGGCTTCTTGCCAGCGAAGAACTCTGAACCAGCGAACTCCTCAGCGTAGGGCGAGCAGATGTCGTTGCCTGAGGCACGAAGCTCCAACAGATAGTCTATCTTCTCTGCATCAAGGCCAGCGGGGTCGTAGATGTAGCCATCGGGACCGCTGATGGTGATGACCTTTGCACCTAACTCGGTGGCCTTCTTTGCTGCACCCCAAGCCACATTGCCAAAACCGGAGATGGCTACCGTCTTACCCTTGATGTCGAGACCATGGGTCTGCATCATCTGGCGCACGAAATAGAGGGCACCATAGCCCGTGGCCTCGGGACGAATCTTGGAGCCGCCCCACTCAATGCCCTTGCCAGTGAGCACGCCTTGGAACTGGTGGGTCAACTTCTTATACTGGCCGAAGAGATAACCAATCTCGCGCGCACCCACACCGATGTCGCCTGCGGGAACATCCTCGTCGGGACCAATGTGGCGGTAAAGCTCGGTCATGAAGGCCTGACAGAAGCGCATCACCTCGTTGTCGCTGCGCCCACGGATGGAGAAGTCGGAACCGCCCTTACCACCGCCCATGGGCAGCGTGGTCAGCGCGTTCTTGAAAGTCTGCTCAAACCCAAGGAACTTCAAGATGCTGAGGTTCACCGAGGGGTGGAAGCGCAGACCGCCCTTGTAGGGACCAATGGCACTATTATACTGCACACGATAGCCGAGGTTTACATGCACCTCGCCCTTGTCGTCGGTCCAGGGCACACGAAAGGTGATGATGCGCTCGGGCTCCACAAGGCGCTCGATAAGTTTAGCACGCTCAAACTCGGGATGCTGATTATAGACATCCTCAATGGATAGCAACACTTCACGGA
Source organism: Bacteroidaceae bacterium (assembly GCA_963588695.1). Lineage (GTDB taxonomy): Bacteria > Bacteroidota > Bacteroidia > Bacteroidales > Bacteroidaceae > Prevotella. The sequence goes on from CAVAIX010000112.1 coordinate 5,239, forward strand.
CTGCCTGCAGATACTCGGCTTCACCTGGGTGTTTGCGCTCCAGGTCTTGCATGATGTTCTCTACGTTCATGGTTTCTGGTTTTTATCTGTTAATGACTTTATTTGTTACAATGTGTCACTTGGACACTGCAAATATAGGCATCTTCCACGAAACCACAAAGGAAAAACAGAAATATTTTGCCGAGAAAGCTTACATTTTGTTAATTTTGCACACTTGCGAAGGCTGTGCACGTTCCCAAGTCCTGCGTCCCGTCAGAACAGCAGGGCAATCAAGGGGATGGTGAAGATGGAGGCTACGGTGGTGACAAAAGTCATCTCGGTCATCAGCGAGGGGTTGCGCCCGTATTTCATGCAGAACATCGTGCCGAAGGAGGCCACGGGCATGGCAATGACCACGGTGTTGATGTTGTTGACCACCGCACTCACGCCGCACACCTTGAACAGGAAATACACTGACAGGGGCACAACGGCTAGGCGCAGGAACGAGGCCACATAGACCTTCGGACTGCCCACAATCTCTCTCAATGGCAGGCGCGCCATGGAGGAACCGATGATCATCAGCGAGGCTGGGACGGTGACGTTGCCAACCATCGTCACAGGACGGGCAATAAAGTCGGGCGCATGTACGCCGAAAATAACGATTAAGGCTGCGATAAAGGCGGCTATCATCGAAGGCGAGAACAGCAACTTGGGGTTGATGCTCCGAAGGCCGTACTCGCCCTTTACGAGCATCACACCAGCGGTGAAGATGAAAAATGTGTTGGGCATGTTCAACAGCGCGGCATAGAAGACGGCCGTCTGTCCGAAGATGGAGGCCACGATAGGATAGCCGATGAAGCCAACGTTGGCAAACATCAGCGCAAAACCTATCATGCCTTGGTCGTCACGATTTTTAGTGACCAGTCGGGGAACACCGAAACCGTAGACTAACAACAGCACATAGGTGAGAAAGCCCACACCGAGCAACGGCAGGATGAGGGAGCGGTCGGGCAGCTCTGTGCCCATAACGGACGAAAGGATTAACGCTGGGCACGTGACATCTATCACGATGGACGAGAGCTTCCGGTCGAACGCCTCACACATATAGCCGAGCTTACACAGGGCGTAACCTAACACCACCATGAGGAACAGCACGACCATTACTTCAATATTTTCCATAGCAACTTGTTCAGTTTCTGTTATTCCTATAGCAAATAGAAATCCCGCTCACTGGCAGCAAGCGGGATTGTACTATCTGTAATGTGTTGTTTTACCAACAAATTATTCAGCCTTTGCCTCTTCTGCAGCAGGAGCTTCCTCTGCGGGAGTCTCAGCAGCTGTTTCTGCAACAGGAGCTTCCTTAGCAGCAGGAGTTTCCTCAACAGCAGCTTCAGCAGCGGGAGCTTCCTCAACAGCAGCTTCAGCAGCAGGAGTTGCCTCAGTCTTAGCGGCAGCAGACTTGCGCGAACGACGGGTCTTCTTAGCCTCGGCCTTTACGGTCTTAGCCATGTTCTCGTCGAAGTCGACAAGCTCAATGAAAGCCACCGAGGCAGCGTCACCCTGACGCGTACCGAGCTTGATGACACGGGTGTAGCCACCAGGACGGTCGCCCACCTTCTGGGCCACAACGCCAAACAACTCCTTCAGTGCCTCCTTGTTCTGCAGATAGCTGAACACCACGCGGCGGGAGTTGGTGGAATCGTCCTTTGAGCGTGTAATCAGGGGCTCAACATACTTCTTGAGGGCCTTTGCCTTGGCAAGAGTCGTAGTGATTCTTTTGTGCATGATCAGCGAAATGGCCATGTTGGCAAGCATGGCAGCGCGGTGGTCTGCAGTACGACTCAAATGATTGAATTTCTTATTGTGTCTCATTTTTCGTTTTTGTTCTTAGTGGGCCATGGAGAAACCCAAAGGGTCACTCCTTGTCCAGTTTATACTTTGAAATATCGGTTCCAAACGACAGATTCAGACTCTCGAGCAAATCATCAAGCTCAGTGAGCGATTTCTTACCGAAGT
>CAVAIX010000113.1:0-7221 GCA_963588695.1 Bacteroidaceae bacterium
ACCATAATGTACGACCACCTCAGAAGCAAAAAAGCCAAAGGTTGACATTCAACACTTTGACTTTTTACTGCGTACCCAGACCCGGGCTCGAACCGGGATGGGTTTCCCCACTGGTGTTTGAGACCAGCGCGTCTACCGATTCCGCCATCTGGGCTTTTGAAGCGCATGCAAAGGTACGAAAAACTTTCGAATATCGCGTTGCAAAAGGAGAAAAATTGCTAAAAAAGTTATTTTTCTTTGTGGCTACAAGAAAAAATCGCTAACTTCGTGGCGTAAAACAATCCTTTAAGCCTATACACATCTATGGACAACAAACAATATTGCATCATTTTAGCTGGAGGACGTGGACGCCGGCTCTGGCCGTCGAGTAGGGAAGCCTCCCCCAAACAGTTCATTGACTTCTTTGGCAGCGGGCGCACACAGTTGCAACAGACCTACGACCGCTTTGCCAGCATACTGCCCTGTGAAAACATCTTCATCACGACAGCAGGACAATATGTGGGGCTGGTGCAGGAGCAACTGCCCGATGTGGCGCGCGACCACATACTGGCGGAGCCCGTCAGTCGCGGAACAGCACCTGCGGTACTTTGGGCCAACACGAGGATCTGCCGCGCGTGTCCCGACGCCAACGTGGTCATCACACCGAGCGACCAGTTTGTGCTTGACGAAGAGGCGTTCCGCCGCAATATCCGAGAAGGTTTTGAAGTCGTGGAGCGACGCGACGCACTGCTCACGGTGGGCATTCGACCCTCGCGCCCAGAGCCAGGCTACGGATACATCCAGATGGGCGATGCGGTGGACGGCATGGATAACGTGTTTCGCGTGAAGTCGTTTACGGAGAAACCCGACCGCGACTTTGCCAAGGTGTTCATGGAGAGCGGTGAGTTCCTGTGGAACACAGGACTCATCTTAGCCAACGGGAATTATCTGGACAACTGTTTCCGGCAGTTGTTCCCCGACGTGATGAAGCGGCTGGACGACGTGCGCCCCAACTATACGTTGGAGGACGAGTTGGAGTTTGTCAGTAGAAACTATCCGTCGTATGCTAACCTCTCTATTGACCGTGGCGTGTTAGAACGCTGCAGCGAGGTCTGCGTCATGCAGGGTAGCTTCGGGTGGGCTGACCTCGGCACGTGGCACGCCATCTATGAGTGCAGAAGCCGTGGCGAAGGCGACAATGTGGTGGTGGACTCGGAGGTTGTACTGGACGACTCCACCAACAATGTTATCAAACTGCCGAAGGGGCGGTTAGGCGTAATCAGCGGCCTTGATGGCTATATTGTGGCCGAGGAAGGCAACGTGTTGCTTATCTGTAAAAAAGGCGATTCATCTGCACTGGTTCGCAAATATGTGAACGAAGTACAGATGAAATACGGTGACGAGTTCGTGTAAGAAATTACAGGAACTCGCTCAAAATCTTGTCAGCAATGGCTTGGAACTCCGCTTCCGTGAGTTTTAGTTTCTCGCGGCGGAAGTCCACGTCGGCCTCGCTCTGCATGGGGATGAGGTGGATGTGTGCATGGGGCACTTCAAGTCCGAGCACTACCTGCGCCACTTTTTTGCAGGGGAAGGCACGCTTGATGGCCTGTGCCACGCGCTTAGCAAACTGCTGATAGCGCGCCAACTCGTCGTCATCCATATCGAAGAAATAGTCCACCTCGCGGCGCGGAATGACCAGCGTGTGACCTTTCACCAACGGATTGATGTCGAGGAAGGCATAGAACTCGTCGTTCTCGGCACACTTGTAGCTGGGAATCTCCCCGGCTGCAATCTTAGAAAAGATATCCATGAATGTGTTTATTTTTACGGTTATTCTTTTTCTCAGGCAATGGAAATGCTATCAATGCGCAGTTTAATCGTGCCGCGAGGAATGCGGATTTCCACCTCGTCGCCTACCTTCTTACCTAGCAGTCCCTGTGCGATGGGTGTCTGTATGGAAATCTTTCCAGCGCGGAGGTCGGCCTCGTTCTCGCTGACGATGGTGTACGTCATCTTGGCCTTGTTGGCCAGGTTGGTCATCTCCACCTTGGTCAGGATCTGTACCGAGTCGGTGGTAAGGCGCGACGTGTCCACAATCTTGGCCTCAGCAATGGTAGCCTTCAACTTGTTAATCTTCGTTTCCAGATGCGCCTGAGCTTCCTTGGCCGCATCATACTCACTGTTCTCACTCAGGTCGCCCTTGTCGCGGGCTTCGGCGATGGCAGCCGATGCCTTCGGGCGTTCGATGCTCTCCAGCCGCTGCAGTTCGGCCACGAGGTTGTCGTAGCCTTCTTGTGACATATAAGCCATAGTTCGTTATTTTAATAAAAGGTTTATTATTTCCTGTAATGTCAATGGTACGAGATACAAAAACAATAGAATCCCGGCCTTGTTCCTGCCGGAATCCTGACTTCCAATCGTGTTTCGTTACCGCCTGCAAAGATAGGCAATTATTTCCGACCCGCCAAATTTTTCTCGAAAAATCCGTCAAGGGCGAAGTAGAAGAGCACACCACTAACCCATCCGCCCAGCACGTCGACAGCGTAGTGAGCCTGGATGTAGACCGTGGCCATGCACATCAATATGTAAAACGGCAGGATGCTGTACTGCAAGCGACGGCTACCGCTCTTCCATGCCAGCAGGACGAGGATGGTGGTTACGCCCACATGACTGCTGGGGAAGGCGGCAGTGGGACGTTCACCAGCGGCGTGGGCGGCGGCTACGAGATGATAACAGAAGCCATCGCTCCATCCAGGAATGGACAGCGAGGTGGTATGGGTGACAAACCACTGGCCGACATCGGGAAATACCCCAGCGGCAATCTGCTCCGTTCCAGCGGCCATGTAGTAGTACTGTGGCCCTGTGACGGGCAGGATGTCAAAGACCACGTAATAAAGGAAGAAGGAGGACAGCAAGACGAAGGTGGCGCGTGCAAAGCGTCCGTAGCAACGAAAAAAATAATAAAGACTCACAGCCACCATCAGGGGATAATAGCTGGCGTAGCCCAGGTGCATCAGCTCCGACCACCAGTGCTGGGACATCCACTGCGAGAAGAGCAGTGCTGGCTGACAACCGAACAGCCACTGGTCGGCAGCAGCAAAGAAGGGGTCGAGGTTGGGCAGATGACAGTTGAGTTCATAAGTGTCCGGATACCACCACGAGAGCAGTCCCAGTTGCAGTAGGATGCGCGTCAGATGCGTGATGCGGCAAGGCTTCCAGCGATAGACAGCCCATCCTAACAGCACGGCCAGTACAGCTGCCGCCCTGCCGACCAACATAGGAGCAGGCTGTTGGAGGTGCGGCCACAGCACAGCCATCAGAAACACGGTGAACAACAGATAGGCCATCATAGCCCATTCCACGGCCAGCAGTCCGCGCGTGGGGTGCGGCTCTTCGGCCATTAACCGAATGAGAAATCGGGGAGTTCGCATACTCAGAGCCATCCTTCAGATTGATACCACTCTACGCAACGGCGCACGCCTTCGGCCAACTGCACCTCCGGCTTGTAGCCCAGTTCGTGCACGGCCGGCGTAATGTCGCAGCGCCAGTTGCGCTGCCGGAGGATGTTAAACTTATCATTGTTAAGTGCTGTCATCTGTCCGGTGAGGTGTCCTAACCATTCGCCGCAGGCCGTGACGATGCGGAGCACCCAGATGGGCACCGTGGCGCGAAGTCGCCAGGGACGACCTAAGGCTTCATGGATGAGGTTGCTGAAATCGGCAGACTGGTACACCGCTCCGTCTGACAGGAAATAGCGTGCACCCGTACGACCCTTCTCCAGTGCCAAGAAAACAGCCTGTACCACGTCGCTGACGTAGACGAAGGTGATGTCCTGCCGTTTGCGCCCCACGGCGAAGTCGGTGTGCCCCTTGATGCTCTTGAACTGCAGGAAATAGTCGCGCTCCCTCGGACCGTACACCCCCGTGGGGCGAAGCACTACGAAGGGGAAGTCTGGCAACGTGTCGAGCCACGTCTCAGCCTCCAGTTTGCTCTTGCCATAGGCCGTGTTCGGCTGGGGCGTATCGCTGTCGAGGATGTCTTGGTGGGGTTCCGCCTCGCGGATGGCTCCCATGACACTCAGACTACTGAGGAACACGAAGCGGCGCACGGGCATCTGCAGGGTCCGCACGGCACACACGAGGTGCTGTGTGCCTTCGGTGTTGATGCGCCGGAAGTCGGCCTTGTCCAAACACTTGGTTGCTCCGGCAGCGTGGACGATATAGTCGAAGGAATGGTCTCGCAACGCGTCTACCAGTTTGCTTTCCGACGAGAGGTCGAGCTCGATGAAGTGGATGCGCGAGTCCTGCAGGTAAGTCCTCGAACTCGAGCGGCGCACGGCAGCCCAGGTTTCGAAACCCCGGCGGAGAGCCTCTTCCACGATGAAGGAGCCGATGAAGCCGCTGGCTCCAGTAACGAGTATTTTCATGGTTTTGTATTTTTTTGTTTGCAGCACACCGGTGCTTTCTGGGTTGTCAGCAGGTGCCAGCCCTCGCGCACCCACAGCACTAACGATGAACCCAAGATGATGATTATCCAGTCGCTCCAGTGCAAGCTGACCACGTTGAAGAAACGCTGGAAGCCCGGAATCTCAACCATAGCCACCTGTCCCATGAAAATAATGGCCACGATGGTGAGCAGTCCCTTACAGCCCTGGAAATGGAGGGCACTACGGCGACTGCCAAAGGCGCGGGCGTTGAAGAGATAGAAGAAATGGGTCATGACGAAGACGGTGAATAGCAGGGTCAGCTCGTAGGCGCTGATGTGCTGTTTGCCGTGGAACTGCAGGTGCAGAAGATCTGTCAAGCGGTGCACGTCAGCGTGCTGAAACACGTAGAGCAGCACCAACAGCAGGAGGAAGAAGAAACAACCCACACCCACGATTTCACCCATCATCTCGCGTGTGATAATGGATGCCCACCTGTTGCGCGGCTTGTCTTTCATGACAGCGTAGGATGGCGGCAGTGAAGCCAAGGCCATAGCGGCGAAGGTGTCCATGATGAGGTTGATCCAGAGCATCTGAGTGACGGTGAGCGGCGAGGCGGTGTCCATGAATGCGCCGCAGAGCACCAATAGGCAGGCCGTGACATTGACCGTGAGCTGGAACAGCAGGAAGCGCTGGATGTTGCGATAGAGCGAGCGTCCCCACATGACGGCCTTTCCGATGCTGGAGAACGAGTTGTCGATGATGGTAATGTCGCTGGCTTCCTTGGCCACGCTCGTACCGTCGCCCATAGACAGGCCGACGTGGGCCGCGCGAAGGGCAGGTGCATCATTGGTGCCATCGCCCGTGACGGCCACCACCTCACCATTCTGTTGCAGTGCCTCTACCAGCCGCCGCTTGTCCATGGGGCGTGCGCGAGCGATGATTTTCAGTTCGCCTACGCGTTGGCGCACCTCCTCGTCGGAGAGGGCTTCAAAGTCAGGTCCAGTGATGATGTTGCGGTCGGAGTCAGCGTCAGTCCACAGTCCAATCTGCCGCGCTATCTCGCGTGCCGTGCCTGGCGTGTCCCCCGTGACGATTTTCACCTTGATGCCCGCCTCCATACACTCGCTGATGGCCTGTGGTACATCGCTCCGGACGGGGTCGGCAATGGCGGCAATGCCCATGAAATGCAGACTGCTGGCTTGCATCTCGTGGCCGCTGACGGGGATGGGCGCATCCTCCTTCAGCACTTGATAAGCAAAGCCCAAGGTGCGCATGGCGCGCTGCTGGTAAGTGGCCAACTGGCGTTCCAGTTCCGCGCGCTCCACTGCTGCCGTCTGGCACAAGGCGAAGACAATCTCTGGTGCACCCTTCACATAGAGGATGCGCTGTCCTTTCTTGGCTGTCGACTCCACAACGGTGGCCATGTATTTTCGCTCGGTGGAGAAGGGTAGCTCGGCCAGCGTCCTGGCTTGTTGGCGGATGGTGCGGTAGTCCACACCTTGGTCGTGGAGCCACAGCAGGAGTGCGCCCTCGGTGGGATTGCCCAGCACGGCAGGCTCGCCAGACTTCGAATAGTCAAGCGAGGCCGTGGCGTTGACGGCCAGTCCTTCATAGAGAATATTGTTATCGGTCTCACCGTAAAGTTTCATCTCGTCCACGCGCATGCGGTTCTCCGTCAGCGTCCCCGTCTTGTCGGTGCAGATGACGGTGGCAGCTCCCATCGTCTCGCAGGCGTGCATCTTCCGCACCAGGTTATTGCTCTTCAGCATGCGCCGCATACTGTAGGCCAAACAGAGCGTGACGGTCATGGGCAAGCCCTCGGGCACCGACACCACAATCAGTGTCACGGCAATCATGAACGTCTGCAGCAGGTAGGCCGTGAAGTCGAGCCACTGGAACTGCGTAGCTTCGGCCAGATAGGCCACGGTGCGCCCGACCACGATGCCTGCGGCCACCAGGTAGCTGCCGATGGAAATCCACCGCCCCAACCGTCCGAGCTGCTCGTCCAGCGGTGTGCGCACGCTGTTGTCAATCTGTACGGCCTCGAATACCTTGCCTTGTGCGGTGTGGTCTCCGACAGCCGTGACGCGGCAAATGGCGTGGCCTTCCATCACCTTCGTACCCTTCATCACGCAGTGGGTGGGATAGGTGGCTTCGGGGTCGGCCTCCTCAGGTCGTTCGCTCTTGTGGCAGATAGGCTCGCCCGTTAGACTGGACTCGTCAATCTGTAACGAGGTGGAGGTTAGCAGCACCGCGTCGGCAGGCACTTCCATGCCCGTAGAGAGCACCACCACGTCGCCCACCACCAGTTCGCGGCGCGCCACCATCGTGGTGTTCCCCTCGCGGATGACCTCCACTGGCTCGTCGTCGTTCACCTGGTTGAGTACGGCAAACTCCTTGTTGGCCTGCCATTCGAAATAGAAGGAAAGTCCCGTAGCGAGCAGAATGGCCACGAAGATGCCAACGGGTTCGAAGAACACCTCGCCGCCTTTGTGAAGACCATAGAACTCGTAGCAGGCAATGCCCACGGACAACAGTCCGGCAATGAGCAGGATGACGATGAGTGGTTCGCGGAATTTCTCCAGGAACTGTCTCCACCAAGGTGTCCTTTTCGGTGGGGTAAGTACATTCTCACCATATTGTTTCCGACTCTCTATCACCTGCCAGGCGTTCAGTCCCGTGAATTGTTGTGTTTGGTTCATACGCTTATACCTATGGATGCACGTTTCCGCTCGTCAATCCATTCAATTTTGCTGGCAAAGTTAATGCTTTTTTCTCAAACTATCGCCAGATAACAAAAATCTTTTGCTTTTTGG
>CAVAIX010000114.1:0-7195 GCA_963588695.1 Bacteroidaceae bacterium
TGTCGGGATTGAGCAAGAGCACATAGCGACCACTGCTCTGTCGGATGCCGATGTTGTTGGCCTTGGAAAACCCGAGGTTTCCGCCACTCTCCACCACGCGCACCTCAGGGAACTGCGACCGAAGCCAAACTACTGTGCCATCGTGCGACTGGTTGTCCACCACAATGACTTCGCCGTCAAGCCCCTCCACGGCGCATTTCACGCTACGGAGGCACTGCTCCAGAAAGGAGCGCGCATTGTAGCTCACGATGATGACCGAGAGTTGCTTCATTCCGTTTCGTTCTTGGCGGTTTCTGCCTCACAACGATGGCGCGATGGATAAACAAAGGCCATGGCCAACAAAGTCATCAAGGCCAGATAGAAATAAGAGGCTTGACCAAACAGTCCGTAACCGACCGTATCTACGACCAGCACCAACTGAAGCATCAGCAGCCGAATCCACGCCCATCGGGCATAGCGACAGGGCAGTTGGCAGCGGACACGCTCAAAACGGAACAGGCGCAGAGCCAATGGTACGAGGCAAATGGTGAGGCAGACGGACAGCATGTCGGCCACATACTCCACCAGTCCGTTGGCAAAGAACGGACAGGCAACAGACAAATCAGCCACACGTAGGAGTAGCGCAGCTAACACCGACAAGAGCAACACCGCCCAAAAGGCCATCGTCAGCCGACGATGCAGAGATTTTATGGTTTGGGACGTACCGTTCTGGTTTACATCCGTGAGATTCATTTCAGTTGTTGTCTGCATAGTTTTATATATGATAAGGTGTCGTTTTTCATTTACCCTCGAAAGGCATACGGTTGAGGATGGAACGCCCCAGCGTCACCTCGTCGGTGTATTCCAGTTCGTTGCCCACCGAAACGCCGCGTGCAATCACGGAGAGACGGACATCGAAGGGAGCGAGTTTGCGGAAGATATAGAAGTTGGTGGTGTCGCCCTCCATGGTCGGGCTGAGTGCAAGGATCACTTCCCTCACGCCGCCCGACTCCACCCGGCTGACCAGTGAAGCAATCTCAATATCGGAAGGGCCAATGCCGTCCATCGGAGAGATAACACCGCCCAGCACGTGATACAATCCTTGATACTGCTGTGTGTTCTCCACAGCCATTACGTCTTGGACGTTCTCCACCACGCAGATGGTAGCAGCATCGCGCTTTGGGTCAGCACAGATGGGGCAACACTCGGAATCGGAAATATTGTGGCAGATGCGGCAATAGTGCACTTCGTGCTTCAAACGCCCAACAGCATCCAGCAACGCATCCACCTCGCCGCCGTCCCGACGCAACAGATGGAGTGCAAAACGGAGTGCTGTCTTGCGACCCACGCCCGGAAGTTTGGAGAGTTCCTGGACGGCTCTTTCGAGCAACTGCGACGGATATTGTTGAGGAATCATATCGAGATTGTTTACTCTTTCTATTCGTTTTCGATCTCTGAGAGTTCGAGCCAGCGCATGGACTTCTCGTCCAGTTCTTTCTGAAGAACTGGAAGACGCTTACTCTTCTCAGTCAGCTCCGCCACGGAAAGTGTGCCGCTGCATAGAGCTTCCTCCAGACTGCGGCGTTCTTCCTCCAGCTGTTCGATTTCACGCTCCAGTCTTTCGAATTCCTGCCTCTCCTTGAAGTTCATCCTGCGGCGATCGTCGTGGCGGTAGGACTTAGCAGTCTTTTCCTTGGAAGTCTTGGCTGTTTTCTCGGACTTATTGTCTTCCATGGTCAACCACTCTCGGTACTGCGTATAGTTGCCAGGGAAATCCTGCACCTCGCCCTGTCCCTTGAACACGAGCAGATGGTCAACAACCTTGTCCATGAAATAGCGGTCGTGGCTGACCACAATCACACAGCCAGGGAAATCCTGCAGATACTCTTCCAGTATCTGCATCGTCACGATGTCGAGGTCGTTGGTCGGCTCGTCCAGCACCAGGAAGTTAGGGTTCTTCATCAGCACCGTGCACAGGTAGAGTTTGCGGCGCTCACCGCCACTCAACTTGTAGACGTAGTTATACTGCTGCTCTGGTGTGAAGAGGAAATACTGCAGCAGCTGGGAGGCTGACAAGCGTTTTCCACCGCCAAGATCCACATAGTCGGCAATGGCACTGATGACGTCAATCACCTTCATTTGCTCGTCAAACTGGAGACCTTCCTGAGAGAAATAGCCGAAACGAACCGTGTCGCCCACCACGATGCGCCCCTCGTCGGGCTGCATCTGTGCGAGGAGCATCTTGACGAAGGTAGACTTGCCCGTGCCGTTATTGCCCACGATGCCCATTTTCTCAAAGCGCGAGAAATTATAGTAGAAATCCTTCAGGATGACCACATCACCGAAACGTTTGGAAATATACTGGCACTCAAAAATCTTGCTGCCAATATACACATTGCCAGCCTTCAGCCGCAACTGACGTTCCTCCATGCGCTGTTTGGCCACCTTCTCCAGTTCATAAAAAGCCTCTTCGCGGTAGCGCGCCTTATGACCGCGCGCCTGCGGCATCCGCCTCATCCACTCCAATTCGGTGCGGTAGAGGTTGTTTGCACGAGCTATTTCGGCGCGCCGAGCATCCATGCGCTCCTGCCGTTTCTCCAAATAGTAGGCGTAATTGCCCCGATAGGTGTAAACGGTACGGTCGTCAAGTTCAAGGATGACCGAGCAGACCCGGTCAAGGAAGAAACGATCGTGGGTGACCATCAGCAGCGTGCGGTTGCCGCGCGACAAATAGCCCTCCAACCATTCTATCATCTCCAGGTCGAGATGGTTGGTAGGCTCGTCAAGAATCAGCAGGTCAGGCTCGGTAAGCAGTACATTGGCCAGTGCCACGCGCTTCTGTTGTCCGCCACTCAATTGCCCCATGGACTGATTGAGGTCGCGTATCTTCAGTTGCGTCAGCACCTGTTTGGCCTTCAGCACCTTCTCTGGGTCGCCCTGGTGGTTGAAGCAGGCGTCGAGCACACTTTCATTGGCATCGAACCGAGGCGACTGCTCCAAAAAACCCACTGTCAAGTCGCGGCGAAACACGATATTGCCAGCATCGCAGCTCTCCTTCCCCGCAAGGACAGAGAGCAGGGTCGACTTGCCCGTACCGTTTCGAGCCACGAGTCCCACCCGTTGTCCTTCGGCTATTGAGAAGCTGACGCGGTCGAACAGCTGTAGTGCACCAAACGCCTTCGAGACGTTCTGCACGTCTACGCACGGAGTATCCTTGGCCATCTGCTACCCTTCCAGTTGTCGGTTTATACGGTCAATATAGTCGAGCATCTCTTCCCTACCCTGCCGCTTTTCAGAAGATGTCATGAAGATGGGCGGAAGTTCCTCCCACGTCTCCAGCAATTTCTGCTTGTAGTTGGCAATGTTTTGGTCCGTCTTGCTTGCGCTTAACTTATCGGTCTTGGTAAAGACTAAAGCAAACGGCACACTGGACTGTCCGAGCCACTCTATAAACTCCAAGTCTATCTTTTGCGGTTCGAGTCGAGAGTCGACAAGTAGGAATACATTGACCAACTGCTCGCGTTGCAGGATGTAGCTCCGAATCATCTGATCCAGGCGCGCCACCTCCTTCTTGGAGCGTTTAGCATAGCCGTAGCCCGGAAGATCCACCAAGTACCATTCCTTGTTAATGATGAAATGGTTGATGAGCAAGGTCTTGCCTGGAGTAGCGGAGGTCTTGGCCAGTTTTCGCCGATTGGTCAGCATGTTTATAAGACTCGACTTGCCTACATTGGAGCGTCCGATGAAAGCATATTCGGGCTTTGTGTCATTGGGACAGAGACCCACCATGGGCGCACTCACACTGAAATCGGCACTTTTAATGTCCATGCGCTCTACGGTTTAATCCTCTTCTGGTGCTATCAGCTTGTAGCCCTTGCCGTGGATGTTTATAATTTCAATCTGTTCATCGTCTTTCAGATGCTTGCGCAACTTGGTGATGTACACGTCCATGGAGCGCGCATTGAAATAGTTGTCGTCAATCCAGATGGTCTTCAACGCAAAGTCACGCTGCAGAATCTCGTTGGCGTGGCTGCAGAGCAGGCTCAGCAGGTCGTTCTCCTTGGTGGTCAGTTTCGTGACTTTCTCACCGATGGTCAGCGTCTGTTTCTGGGTATCGAACACGAAGCGGCCGATATGGTAGACGGAACTCTCCTTATTCTTTTTGCCGCGCACACGTCTGAGAATGGCCTCGATGCGCGACACAAGTTCTTCCATGGAGAACGGCTTGGTGATGTAGTCGTCTGCACCGATTTTGAATCCCTGCAGGATGTCTTCCTTGAGGGTCTTGGCCGTTAGGAAGATAATGGGAATTTCAGCATTGGCAGCACGGATTTCCTGTGCCAGCGTGAAACCGTCCTTCTTCGGCATCATGACATCGAGTACACAGATGTCAAACTTGGTTTTCATGAAAGCCCTGAATCCGGCTTCGCCGTCGGGGCACAACTCGGCCTGGTAACCTTTCGCTGCCAGATATTCGCGCAGCAACATTCCGAGGTTCTCATCGTCTTCACAAAGAAGAATTTTCAGCTTGTCGTCCATAATCATGAATGTTTTGATGTTATTGTTAAAGAAATTATTGTGTCGTATTATGTTTCGTGGAGTACGGGAAGGGAAATCACGAACTGAGTGCCCTTGCCGATTTCGCTCTCGCATCTGATTTCTCCCTGATGCAGATCCACCACCTTCTTGACGTAGGCCAGCCCAAGTCCGAAACCTTTCACATCGTGTTTGTTACCTGTATGCACGCGATAGAACTTATCGAACACTTTCTTGATGTTCTCGCGGCGGATGCCCTGTCCTGTATCACGAACAGAAAGATAAAGGTGTTCTTCATCGTTCCAGGTGCGGATGTAGATATTGACAGGCTCGTCGGGCTTGCGGTATTTTACCGCGTTGTCCATGAGGTTGGTAATGGCGTTCTGGAAATGCACTTCATCGACATAGATAGCAGAATCAACGGCTTCTATCTCGGTGTAAATCTTTCCGCCAGTATGCTCCACACGCAGGGTGAAGGTGGCAGCCACGCTTTCAACCATCTCGTTCAGGTCGAGTTCCTTCTTCTTGAACACCACGCTTCTCTTGTCAAACATCGACATCTGCAGCACCTTCTCCACGAGGAAACGCAGTCTTTTTGTCTCATCAGCAATTACACCACCCAGATGTTTAGTCATACTCTCCGACTTGGTGACGGTCTCATCGTTCATCATCTGTGCAGCCAGCGAGATGGAAGCGATAGGGGTCTTCAACTCGTGGGTCATATTGTTGATAAAATCGTTCTTGATTTCCGTGTATCGCTTTTGCCGGAAGATAACAACCACCGTAAAGATGAAGGTGATGAGTAGCACAAGGGTGAAGATGATGGAAGGTATCATGAAACGCACCGACGAGAAAATATAACCGCTCATGTCTGGGAAATGGATGCGCACCACGCCCATCTTCGACTGCGGGTCGTTGCGAAAGAGCACCTGAGAGTAATTGTATTTCTCTCCCTCCTCAGAATATTCTGGACAACGGTACACTTCCCGTCCGTCGGTGGTCGATACGGTGAAATGATAGGGAATATTGATGCCGTTGTTCAGCAGTTCCGTCCGAATGTCTTGATCCAGCATCTTGAAATTGATGCGCTCCTTCAGGGCTTTATCACTGGCGGTATAGAGAATATTGTAGACCACCTCATCCAACAATGCTTTCTGATAGACATAACGTTTGCGCACGATTTCCTGCATGGTCTTTGCTGCCTCAGAAATCGAACCTTTGTCCTTGTGCATCATCATGCTCTTGGACGTGCTGGACGGCTTCATCTCAAAGGATTTCATTTGGAAGGAAGAATAGACGGTTCCGTCGTCGGCAGCCACCGAAAACTGGTGGGAGTGCTTGATGGTTCCGTCAAAGCCGTCCACCATCACTGAGTCTTGTTTGAAAGCGCGCCGCTCCGTCTCGTTGACATCTTTTTCCAAGTATCTCAACGTCTCGTTCATCTCCAGATTCCGCGAGGCCTGGTACAAGCTGCGGTTGACACTCTCGTCAAACTGCTCCTTCTTCATCTTGATCATCTCTTCTGCATAGAAGAACTGAAGAAACAACAGCACCAAAAACGAGAATCCCATGATGACGGCAATCGTCCAAATCGTAGACTTCTTCATGTCTGCAAAGGTAGCAATATTACAGATACAACGGACTCTATTCGTTAAAAGTTTCCGTTAATTTTAACATTGTTAACACGAATATCTGTTTTTAGAACCATATACACTATTAAAATTTCCACTCCACCTCTATTCCCAGTTGGAACGGATTGCCCCGTTGGGCATAATATACGGCCGTTCCTGTGGCTTTGCTTTGGAAGGCGAACGTGTTATAATGGGTATTGGTGAGGTTGCGCGTCCAAAGGTTGACACTATAACGCTGTCGTTGCCACTTAACATGGGCTCCCAGCAGCGCATAGACGTTCTGCGCACAGGTATTTTCCTCATCCCAATAGATGCGACCAAGTCCACTGAGGTCGACTCCGAACACCAACACTCTGTCCTTTCCGTCATGCAGTGGCAAGCGATAGTCGGTCAACAGTGAAAAGGTGTGTTCTGGAACAAACGGCACACGCTTGCCACGATAGTCAATGACTGTGCCAGACGTATTATCTCTGCTGGTATAGTCTTTAAACGCGGCATATGTATACGCGTAAGTGGCAGCCCATGTAAGGCGGTCGTTCAGGGCATTGCCTCGGACAGCCATCTCCAGTCCACAACTGTAGCTACGTCCTGCATTAATCATTTTTCGTCCATAGCCGTAATCGCTGGTGAATACAGAAAGTTGCTGGTTACGTATCTGCATATAGTAGACGGACAGGTCTGTCTGTACCGTATGGTTAAAGAGATTCAGATGCGTGCCTGCCTCGTAGTTCCAACTTTCCTCGGGTTTGAAACGAATACCTTCAAGTATGGCTGCGTACTCCTCATGGGTGTGTTTGATTTCAACATCCATATCCTTGCGCTGCTGCATGGCCTGCTGCATCACATTGCGAAGATTAGACTGCACGTCTGCCTGTATGATGTCGCTAAAAAGTTGGATATTGAATCCGCCACTGCGGTAACCTTTCGTCACAGAGGCATAGAGGTTACTCCCGTTGTGCCAGCGGTAGAGCAGTCCAAATTTCGGCAACAGTTGCTGGAACGAGACATTTTCCCTGCGACTAAGCTGCGAGGTGAGATTGACTTTCGCA
>CAVAIX010000115.1:0-7138 GCA_963588695.1 Bacteroidaceae bacterium
GCGTAACTCCTCACTCATCTATAGTGATGACATCGGTGCACAGGCTGCCGCCATGGGCTTCAAGGGCATGCTGACCGAGGGAGCCAAGCACGTGCTCGGTTGGAAGTCGCCCCACTATGTGTACCACTGTGCCATGGCACCCAACCTCAAGTTGCTGTTGCGCGACATCGAACTGTCTGATGACATCTCGTTGCGCTTCAACGACTCCAGTTGGGATGGCTATCCACTCTTCGCCGACACCTACATTGGCCGCATCGCCCGTCTGCCGGAAGAGGAACAGATCATCAATATCTTCATGGAACTTTCTGCCCTCGGCATAGCTCAACCCTTGTCGAGCAACATTTTAGAGTTCCTGAAAGCACTGCCTGCCTGCGCCAAAGCGAAAGGCATCACCTTCTCCACACCGACCGAGATTTGCATGAAGGTAAAGAGCGTGGACACGCTCAACGTACCCGACACGCTGTCGTGGGTGGACGAGGAGCGCGACGTGAGTTGCTGGTTGGGCAACGCCATGCAGCGCGAGGCTTTCAACAAACTGTACAGCGTGGCAGACCGTCTGCGCATTGCCGACGACCCACGCATCAACCAGGACTGGGACTATCTACAGGCCAGCAACAACTTCCGCTTCATGACCACCAAGCCGTCGAACGTCGGACTGGATCGCGGCATCTACAGCGGCCCGTTTGATGCGTTCACCAACTACATGAACATCCTCGGTGACTTCATCAACCGCGTCAACGCCCTCTATCCTGCCGAGATAGACAACGAGGAGTTGAATGCCCTGTTGACGACCATCCGCAATCAAGGCGACGAGATCGAATACAAAGACAAGGAGATCGAGCGTCTGCATGCACAGTTGGCCAAGTACGAGGGCAACAAGGTTGACACCGCCAAGAAGCCAGCCCCCAAGAAAGCTGCTGCCAAAAAGCCGACCGCCAAGGCCGTGACGAAAAAGCCAACGGCTAAGCCCGCCACAAAGACTACTGCTAAGACTACCGCAAAGAAATAGGCGGCAACGTCTGTGTGATGTGTTGCTCGCGGTGGCAGATACGCACCTCAATGCCGAACTTCTGGTGGATATGTTCCGCCAGATGTTGGGCACTGTAGACACTGCGATGCTGTCCTCCCGTGCAACCGAAACAGAACATCAGCGAGGTGAAGCCACGCTGGATGTAGCGTGCCACGTGCGCATCGGCTAAGCGATAGACGGACTCCAAGAAGGTCAATATTTCACCGTCGTCTTCCAAGAAACGGATGACGGGTTCGTCCAGTCCTGTGAGTTGTTTGTAAGGCTCATAGCGACCGGGGTTATGGGTGCTGCGACAGTCAAACACATAACCTCCGCCGTTGCCACTCTCGTCCTCGGGAATGCCCTTGCGGTAGGAAAAACTGTACACTCGAACCACCAGCGGTCCCTTCTGATTGCTCACAGGAGCAGCAGACGGGGCGAACTGCGGCAACGCGACAAGGCGTTGGAGCAGCTCCATCAGGTAGGGATATGGGAAGGACATATCCGCCAACAGCTCACGGAGGTTCTGGATGGCTGGCGGAATACTGCTGATGAAGTGTTGCTTGCGCTCAAAATAGCCACGAAAGCCATAGGCACCAAGCACCTGCAGGATGCGGAACAGCACAAAGAGCGACAGCCGTGAGACGAAATGTCGGGGGGCAGGTACCTCGGTGAGTTGCTTCAGTGTGTTATAGTATTCGAACACCATTTCGCGGCGCAGTTTATACGGATACTTAGCGGATGCCTGCCACAGGAAGGAGGCCAGGTCGTAGTAGTACGGACCGCGTCGGCCACCTTGGAAGTCGATGAAATAGGGATTGCCATCTCCGTCGAGCATCACATTGCGAGCTTGAAAGTCGCGGTAGAGGAAGGCATCGCAGCGTTCTGCTGTCAAGTCCTTGGCCAGCAGACGGAAGTCCGCCTCGAGTTTCAGTTCATGGAAGTCGATTTCCGTGGCCTTAAGGAAACAGTATTTGAAATAGTTGAGGTCGAACAGTACGCTGTCTCTATCAAACTCCGCCTGTGGGTAGCAGTTGCTGAAGTCAAGACTATGCGCACCACGCAGTTGCAGATCAGGTAACAATCGGATGGTGCGTTTCAACAACTCCTGCTCATGCAGGGAGTAGTGTCCACCAGCCTCGCGACCACTGCGTACCGCATCGAAGAGCGACACGTTACCGAGATCCGACTGCAGATAGCGCAACTCATCATCGCTGACGGCCAATAGTCGTGGCACCGGCAACCGACACTGGGTGAAATGACGGCAGAGGTAGACAAAAGCATGGTTCTCGTCGCGACTGGTACCGATGCAGCCCACCACCGTCGTTCCGTCAGCAGCCGTCATGCGGTAGTATTCACGGTTGCTGCCTGCGCCAGGCAGTTTTTCCACTTGTGCGGGTTCCTTTCCGCACCATTCCTTATAGAGCGTTATGAGTTGTTGCATACCGTTTCGTTGATTTTATTATTGCAGGGTGACGGCCATCAGTCCCACGACAACATCGTTGGAGCACGTGCGAAGCGTGAGCGATTTCAGCGACTTCTTCGGGTTCAGTGGCATACAGAGCATCTGGGCTGCTCCACCAGGTATGTTTCGCGAGGCTGGTCCACCGAGCCGCATCACCTTCCCGAGGTCTCGGCTCACCTGTCCCGTGGCAAGGCTGACCCTATACGGGCGCGGCCCTGGGGCGCGGAACGCTTTGCCATCGATATAGTAGTCTTGGTCGATGGGACACCAGTTGTCAGGATTGACCAGCGGCAGGATGTCTGCCGTCCCATCGGAGTAGCGTGCCACCACCTCCGCATTGACTATGTGGCTCTGCATATGGTTCGTTGAACCCGCCATCAGCAGCCAAGCCTTCTCCATCCGTCCCTTCACAGGCACGGTCACACTGTCGGGGTAGTTGTCCCACAGCGAGGTAAACACGATGTTCTTTCCTTCGGCTGGTGTGGCAAAGGGCACACCCATCATCACAAATTCGTCTTTCACGATACGTGCGCGGAAAGCCGTGTCCACGATTTCTGGACAGTAGTCGGGATGACACCACTCTCCCACTCCCTGTACTGGAATCTGCAACGTGGTGTAGGACGGGCGCGGTGAACGGTATTCCTGCTGGAAGATGTCGGTGACGTTGGCGTTGTAATAGCGCGTCAACTTCTGTTTCTTGAATTTTCGGTCGAAGGTAGGCTCGTCTGTGGGCACGTCCGTGGGCATTGCCACGGTCTCCGTCAGTTCCACCTCGGGCAGTGCTACGGGTTCTTCCATCCACAGCACCTGGTGCTGCTGCGTTGTCCCTTCGATGTCGCGGTACTGTCCGCCGCCCGTGTTCTGCCGCACCACAATCTTCAAGGGTTGACGGAAATTCTGCGTCACCTCGATTCTGATTCTCCTTCCCATGCGGCGGAAGGTATAGGAGAGATAGGGTGTTTTGACCGACGCACGATCCCACGACGAGGGGAAGCCTGGACGGATGACACACTGTCCGTAGAGGGCCTGCGGCTGGATGCCGAAGAGCCCCTGCAGGAGTGTCCGTGCCGAGATGCCGATGCAGTCGCCGAAGTCGCGGTAGCACTCTCCCCGTGCCGCATCATATTTACTGATTTGTCCGAAATTAGCAGGACTCTGTCCTTCGTACATCTGGTCGATGATATTGCCCATCATTAGTCGATAGGCGGCCTCAGCACGTCCGGCTTGATAGAAGGCCAGCGCCGTATGCATCACCTCAGCCGCCGCCACATTGTTGACGCTCCACACGTAGGGCTGCCAGTCGGAGGTGGCGATGGTAGAAAAACCATCGCGCACGGGAATATGTGGAATGGCACGGTCTATATAGCGCGTGGCGCGGAACGCCTGTTCGGGCGTACACGCCCCACAGTCAATGGGTGTATAGATAGACCAAACCGCAGCGTGTTCATGCTTACGTTTCAGTCCCATCAGGTCTTCGTATTCCACCCAATGTCCCTTGTCGTCGAGCCACAACCGGCGATTCATGGCAGCGAGGATGTCAGCGGCCTCCTGTCGGTAGGGGGCAGCGTCGCGTCCGATCAGTTCTGCCATACGTGCCGCTAAAAGGTTGGCGCGATAGTTGTAGGCCGACGAATGGGTAACTGCACCGCCGTTGTAGTACAGGGCATCGGAAGCCCAGATGCAACAATAGGCATCGTAGAGGTGGTCGCCGTCGGGGTCGAAGTTCCGCTTCTCCCATGCCAGGTGCCGCTCCACCACAGGCCACATCTTCCGGATATAGGCTGTATCGGCATCATATTGGAAATGCCAAAGCAGTTCGTCGATGTAGTTGAGGTTCATGTCATAGTGGTGCATTTGGTCGTTACGGTTCGGGTTCCGGCAGATATAGCCATTGCTGTACATGGGTGTCCCCCACCGTTTCTCAGCGCGAGCTAAGTGCTGCTGCTCATCCTGTGTGGGGTGCGCCAGCCGGGCTGGAACGGTGTCCACCTGACTGCGCGCGTACGCATCGAAATGGGAACGGGCACGGTCATCCCATCCTAACACATCACCTAAATAGCCTGCACGCCAACCAGCCAACGGCATCCGCCAGCCCACACAACCGTGCAGCCACGTTTGTCCATCCCAGTCGCCGTCGGCAGCCATCACAAGAGCACCACCTAAGGTATTGATGTAGGGATCTGGCGTGTCGAACTCCACACGCGAAGCCATCTTCTTGTTATAGTACACCGCCTCGGCAAAGAGTGCCGCCTGCTGGTCGGCAGACAGCTGCACCACCTTGTCAAGCATCACGACGACATAGACTGGTGAAGCGGTCGGACACTCCACCACCTGTCGTTCGGCATCCTCCTCCGCTGCATCGAAGCAGTCGCGACGGTCCACGCCGAGGTCTCCGTTGCGGTAGAGTTTCGGTTGCTTCACGTGGCTCAGCGTGCAAGTGACCTTTAGTGTCTCGTCACTGGCCATGAAGCGCCACACGGCACCTTCCTGGTTATGCAGGGCAACCACGTCCACCAACACGTCCTGCTTGCCCAATCTACTGTCGCGCAAGCAGTAGCTACGCATACCGTCCACATACCACGCCTTGCACCACGCCACCTGTTCCAAGTCCACCCCGTTGACACGGAAGGCCACATGGCGGTGGTGTCCCTTCTTAGCCACAGCAAACACAGGGCGGTCGCTGGTCTCGATACGATAGTCGGTAGGTCCTCCATATAGCGCACGCGTATAGCGGTTGTTGCCATTCTCGCAGACAAAGGCGCGCCCTTCGGGGCGATAGCCCTGTCCCACTGTTGTCGCCACGAGGCAGAGCCACGAGGCTACAAGTGTCAGTCCTCTATGCTTCATCGTCATCCTCCTTCCTTTCTTTCCGTTCTTTACAGCGTTTCACCCACTGCTCCACGGCATATTCCGCAAACACCAACAGGATCATGATGCCGAGTGCCATACAGAATGCCGACAGGCGCGAAGTGGTCTGTCCATATACAATAAGGTATATCCCGTAGGCCACAACGACCTTCAGAATCCATATCATCCAATTACTCTTGTCCATATTCATTTCATTTCTACATTCTCTCTTTCAGCACCAAGGCGATGTCCTCGACAATACCTGTCACGAGCGCATTTCCCATAAGAAAAGCACGGCGCAAGTCGGACGCCCCCAAGGTATGGTTGTCTGGAAACATATTCAGGCGTTCCAACTCCACAGGAACAAGTCGGCGATAGCGACCGCTCTTCGTCTTGATGACATGTTTGAAACGTGAAGGACTGCCACCGCCTTCTCCAGTGATAATGGTTCTTGAAGCACGGTCAAGGCAGTCAGGAAAAGCCATTGCGCCCTCACTGTAATTGTACTCAAAACCAGTGGCCTTGTTGATGCGCTTCAATGACTTCGAACCTTTCTGGTACTCCCACTTGGGCAAGTCCTCTTCAGAAATGAAGAACGCTTCTGGCACGGTCCTTTCATCCACAAGGACATCACCAAGTGTAAGATAAGGTCCCTCATACTTAGAAAGTGTGTCAAGGGTGTACACTTTACCGTTTGCCATTACACCCGAATTCTTGAACGGACTCTCTTTCTTGCCCTTGTTGAAATTGTCCGAGACGTCTGCAAGGTCATCGCTAATGTCAAAAGAGCGTGTCTTGCCGTCTTTCTCTTGACATTTGAAAGCCTGTGGCATAATGCCTTCTTGGAGTATCCAATCATACTTGTTACTCAACTTTTCAAATTGCGAGGCGAGCTGTGTTCCTTGATGATAAGCAACCATATAAGTGCGGCGACGGCGTTGGGGCATACCGTAATCTGCCGCATTGATGATGCGCCATTCTACGATGTAACCGAGGCTGGACAACGAAGACAGGATGATGGCAAAGTCGCGACCGCGCTGTCTTGCCGGCGAGTTGAGGATACGGTCTACATTTTCCAGCATCAGAAACTTGGGACACTTGTCCCCTTTCTCCTTCAAGATGCGGTAAATCTGCCACCAAAGCACGCCTTTCTTGCCCTCAATGCCACCAGACCGTTGCAAGGTTGTTGCCACAGAGTAGTCTTGGCAAGGGAAACCGCCGCACAGCAAATCACTGTCAGGGATTTCGTCCGTAGGCACGGTTGCTATATCCTCGTTGGAATGTCCATCAGCCCCAAAGTGTTTGCAATAGATGATACTTGCATCTTGGCGTTTTGTCGATGGTTCCCATTGGTTGCTCCATATCGTTTGAAAGTGCTTGGAAGCACGTTCCAAGCCTATTCTAAAGCCACCGACACCGGCAAACAGCTCTACCACTCTGATGTCGTTTTCCGCAACTTCTGGGCGCATATTATCAAACAACCCGAGTTCTCTAACACGCTGATGGGCTGTGTCCGAAAAACTTGCAATGGGTTCGCACAGCATCCAATCGCTGGCCATTTCCGTCTCGTCAACCTTATATTTCATTTTCTATGATATTCTTTACGTACTGTTGATTAAACCAATAACAATATTTCTTGACCATGCCTCCATGCGGATTTTCCGTTATGTCGTCCGCCACCCGAGCCTTAGGACGGACATGAAAGTTCTTGTCAGCTTTTGCATTCCAAAAATATTGCGGGGCTATATGATTGTCCAAAACATTTTTCCGTATGTTGTTCCAATATTCCTGTGCCACGTTGAGGTCTTCTTGTGGCA
>CAVAIX010000116.1:0-7101 GCA_963588695.1 Bacteroidaceae bacterium
CTGGCAGCAGACGCTCTACATCATGTTTGCCCTGCTCTCAGGCTATAACATCCAGGTGGAGCAACACACAGCGAAGGGCAGGATTGACATCACCCTGGAGACGAAGACCACCATCTACGTGATGGAGCTGAAGCTCAACGGCAGTGTGGAGGAAGCCCTCGCCCAGATTGAGACCAAACATTACGCCGATGCCTTCAAGCTACAGGACAAGCCTGTGGTGAAGGTCGGCATGAACTTCAGTCTGAAGGACGGAGTGAACCGCTTGGAGTGGAAGACGAACGGTCAGGAACACTGAACGGGACTTTATGTTAATATCAGTATGATATGAGCGGAGTTGTGATAGTTAAAACAGTAAAAAATAGCAAAAAAGTTTCCATATATAGATTCTTTTAACTAAATTTGCGCGGGATTTGAAACATAAGACAATGCAAGAAAGGTTTAGGGTTATATATACGAATGAGGCTGATGAATTCTTGGATGCTCTTCCTCAGAAGGCGAAAGACAAGATATTGTTTAACATCAGGAAATCTAAGTATGTGATAGACCCAAGGCTTTTCAAGAAATTGGAAGGTACCGAGATATGGGAGTTCAGAACCAAATATGATGGCATCCAATATCGGCTTTTGTCTTTTTGGGATACAACAACAAATTCATTGGTAGTAGCGACACATGGATTTGTAAAGAAAGTCCAAAAAACTCCCAAGCACCAAATAAACCGAGCTGAAGAAATTCGGATAATGTATTTTAAGAAAAAAGGAAAATAACTATGGAAGAGATGAAATTTTATACCGAGGAGGAAATGCTTGACAAGCATATTGGCAAGATAGGAACTCCTCATAGAAATGAATTTGAGGATGAGTTTAATACCTTCTTGATTGGTGAAGCCATCAAGGAGGCACGCAGGAACAAGAAACTGACCCAAGAACAGTTGGGAAATCTCGTGGGTGTTAGGAAGGGACAAATTTCCAAGATAGAAAGCGGCAAGAATCTCACGCTCAACACTATCTCCCGTGTGCTTCATGCCATGGGATTGCAAGCGCATCTAAGCATCCCTACGGTAGGCCAGTATGCTATTTAGAACGATTTCAAATTTTTCTTAGGATAAGCATGAACTTCAGTCTGCAGGACGGGGTGAATACATTAGAGTGGAAGACGAACGGTTAGGAACACTGAACGGAACTTTATGTTAATATCAATATGTATGGCCACCTATAACGGTGGTCGTTATCTCAAGGAACAGATGGATTCCATTCTCTCGCAGGAGTTGGAGGAAGGATGGGAATTGGAGATCGTTGTGTCGGATGACAACTCCACGGACAATACCATAGCCGTGTTGGAGTCGTATCGTGACGAGCGTATCAAGATTTTTCGGCACGAGCCACATCAGCGATACAGACACTACAATGCGCTGATGTCGGCCAGTAAGAATTTCGAGAATGCCGTCGTACACGCTTCGGGCGATGTCATCTTCCTCTCCGATCAAGATGATGTATGGTATCCGCACAAGATTAAGACGATGTTGCCTTATTGTAACGGGGGAAAGCTGGTTGTTTGTGGTTTTGAGTGGATGTCTGCTGACGGTAAAATCGGGGGAACCCATGCGTTCACAAAACCCGTCGGTCTGTTGGGCTTCATGAACCATAGTGCCGCTTATTATGGCTGTACCATGGCTCTGGATGCCTCATTGGCGCGGCATCTCTTCCCCATGCCAATGATACCGCAGCACGACTATTACATGGCACTCGTGGCGACGAAACTTCGTAAATTAGTGGTAATCCCAGACCTGCTCGTTGCCCATCGATACTATCCACGGCAGACCTCCAATTCTGCTTTCAATGAACCTATCTATTGGAAACTCATCTATCGCATCAAGACGCTCTTCTGGAGTCTGCTGGTGAAGTGACTTACAATCTGACGATGAAGATACTTTACATTAGTGCTGCATGTGAACCGAACAGAGGGTCTGAGCCTGGAGTGGGGTGGAATGTACCTTGCCACTTCGCCAAGGAACATCCTGACAGTCAGGTGTTTCTCTTGACTTGTCCCAGCAAAGAGGACAAGATAGTATCCTTTTTGGAAACGCATCCTGTGGCCAATCTGACACCGTTGTATTATGATCTGCCAAGGTGGATGAAGAGGACGGCATGGGGTAGACATGCACAGATGGGGTATGTCTTGTGGCAATGGCTTGTACGGAAGTTGGTCAAGAGATGGGATAGAGAGTATGGTTTTGACATCATCCATCATGTGACATACAACCAATATCGTAGCCCTTCGCCTGGTTTTTTCATGGACAAGCCGTTCGTCATGGGACCAGTGGGAGGAGCTGAAACGGTGAATCCCATCTTCTATAGAGACCTTTCCGACGAGACAAAGAAAAAAGAACGGTTTCGCCAAGCAGGGGCAGATTTCAGACTGTTCAGATGGTTGAATGGCAGGTCAGACAATAAGAAACATCTGCTTTTCTCCTCAAAGGAAAATGAGGAAAGACTGCATGCATACTGCGGAAATTCCAGTACTTCAGTAATGCCGGCCATCGGTTTTGATGAGGATGATTTTCCGCTGCCAAATGAAACAAGGGAGCATACTGCGGACGAGCCCCACGTCTTCGAGATGACTTATGCTGGAAGGCCATTGGACTGGAAGGGACTCTCGTTCTTTTTAAAGGCCGCCAATAGGGCTTTTGTGCAACAGGGAATACAGAGCTATCGCATCAAACTCGTTGGGATAGGAAACGACCAGGAACAAGAGATGGTGAAAAGATGGGTGGGAGAGAACCAGTTGACCCATCATGTGGAACTGATTCCGTTTATGCCAAGAAAAGACTTGTTGGTGTTGCTGCAGACGTGTGACTTGTCAGTCTATCCCGCTTTTAGAGATTCGGGTTCAATGTCTGTATTAGAAGCCTCTGCCCTTGCTTGTCCTACGATCTGTTTCAATGCAGGCGGACAGGATGCTTTTCCTGATGAAGTATTACTGAAAATAGCTGTCGGCAACGATTATGATGAGACGTTAAGGCGTTTTGCGGACAAGTTATCTTGGGCTTTTTGCAACAGGGATTCCTTGAAGCAGATTGGCAAGAAGGCTCAGAAATACGTGTATGACACGTTGACATGGAAGAAGAAGGTGCATGCCTATGGCAGACTCTACGAAAAAATGTTGGATGTATGAAAAAATATGATTGTCTCATCGTCGGCTCCGGCCTCTTCGGAGCCACCTTCGCACATTTCGCTCACTTACAGGGGAAGTCCTGTCTCGTCATTGACAAGCGTCCCCATTTGGGTGGTAACATCTATTGTGAGAAAATAGCGGGCATCAACGTACACAAGTATGGGGCGCACATCTTCCACACGTCCGACAAAGAGGTGTGGGACTTTGTCAATGCGATAGTCCCGTTTAACCGCTATACCAATTCGCCACTGGCCAACTACAAGGGGAAGCTCTACAATCTCCCGTTCAATATGAATACCTTCTACCAGATGTGGGGCGTGACGACACCAGAGGAGGCCAAGGCACGGATTGACAGCTAGAAGCGAGATTATAATGAAGAATTGAGAATTAAGAATGAAGAATTGGGCTTGCCCAACGGGCCTCACAACCTGGAGGAACAGGCGATGCTGCTCGTGGGCAAGGATATCTATGAGCAACTGATCAAGGAATACACCGAGAAGCAGTGGGGCAGGAAATGTACCGAGTTGCCTGCCTTTATCATCAAGCGGCTACCCGTGCGCCTTATGTTCGACAATAATTATTTCAATGATTGTTATCAGGGCATACCCATCGGCGGGTATAACAAACTGACGGAGGGACTGCTGGAAGGTGTGGAGACGAGAACCGATGTCGACTTCTTCCATAGCGAATACCGCGACTGGAGGCGTTATGCAGACCTGTTGGTGTACACTGGACAGATTGATCAGTATTTCGACTATAAGTTTGGGAAGCTCCACTGGCGGACGGTGGACTTCAAGACCAGGGTGGAGGATACCCCCAACCTGCAGGGTAATGCCGTAGTCAATTTCACTTCGCACGAGGTATCTTACACCCGGCGAATTGAGCACAAGCACTTCGAGATGTTTGGCCAGCAGGTGTATGACTGTCCGAAAACCGTGGTGAGCGAGGAATACTCCACGGAATACAAGGAAGGTATGGAGCCCTACTATCCGGTGAACGATGAACGCAACAATGCTCTGGCTGACCTGTATCGCACAGCAGCACTGCAGGAAAAAAATGTTGTGTTTGGCGGTCGCCTTGCTGAATACAAGTACTACGACATGGCTCCCATCGTGGAGAAAGTCATGAGAATAAGTCGTGTGACCCTGTAAAAACCAACGACCATGCCGTCTACCTCCACCCGCGTAGCGAAGAACGCCGGATTTCTGTACGCCAAGATGGGCATCACGATGTTCATCTCCCTCTATACCACGCGCCTCATCCTGCAGGCGTTGGGTGCCTCCGACTTCGGTGTATTCAACATCGTTGGTGGCGCCATCGCCATGTTAGGCTTTCTGAACGCTTCTATGGCAGGAGCTACGCAGCGGTTCATGTCGTATGCCGAGGGTGCTGGCGACCGTGGGCGGAAGACTGTCATCTTCAACGTGAGTGTCGTGCTACATCTCGTTGTGGCGATTGTGGCTGGACTGGCACTGCTGCTGGCTGGCTATTTCTTCTTCGGTGGTGTACTGAATATCGCAGCCGACAGGGTCTTTGCCGCCAAGGTGGTCTATGCCAGTCTGGTGGTCAGCACGCTGTTCACCGTGATAACGGTGCCCTACGATGCCGTACTCAATTCGCATGAGAATATGCGCTACTATGCCGCCGTGGGCGTGCTGGAGTCGGTGTTGAAATTAGGGGTAGCACTAGCCTGCGTCTATACCACGCGAGACAGGTTGATCGTGTATGGTGTGCTGATGGCATGCATCCCACTGATCACCCTCTCCGTGATGCGCATCTACTGCCATCGGCGCTATGCGGAGTGTAGGCTATCCCTCCTCCGCCATTTCGACCGCACCGTGATGCACGAGATGACAGGATTTGCAGGGTGGAACCTAATGAGTTCCTCTGTGTTGGTGATTACCATCCAGGGGCATGGCCTGCTGCTGAACCACTTCTTTGGTACACTGCTCAATGCCGCGCAGGGCATCACCACGCAGCTCAACGGGCAGATGCAGATGATCTCAATGGGCATGACGAAAGCTCTGGCACCTGTGATGGATAAGAGTGCAGGTGCGCACAATCGGGAACTGTTCAAGAAATCCGTGGTCTACGGTTCTAAGTTCACGACGGCTCTGTTCCTGCTTGTTGCCATTCCTGTGTTTCTCTATGCACCAGCCGTTTTAGAGTTGTGGCTGAAGGATACACCAGCGTGGACCGTTGTCTTCGTCCGCTTCCAGCTGACAAAGACGTTTGTGGATATGATGTGTGTCAGTGTCACGCGAGCCATCGCCTCGTCTGGCCAGATTCGGAAATTTACGGTGATGAACAGTCTGGCCAACATCATGCAGTTGCCGATTATTTACGCCGTTTTTTCCATGGAATGTCCACCGTACTGCCTATATGTGGTCTACTTAGTATGCGGAACGGCAATACCCTATGCAGCCGCCTTGTATTGCGCACAGGAGAGTTGTAACCTGTCGCCGCGCTGGTTTATTCGGAAGGTCATCGTTCCCGTCTCGTCCTCCGTCTTGGTAGCACTTGCTGTCATGGGGTTGCTGGGGCTATTCGTAGAGACGGACGCCCTGCCCGTTCTGTTGTTGGCTGTGGTGGTGTCCATGGCAGTGTTTGCCGTCGCCTTCTACCTCATCTGCTGTCGACAGGAAGAGCGCGCACTCCTTGCTGACATGATGACCCACCTGAAAAGCCTTAGGCGGAAACCATAATAAACCCTCTTTCACCGCTCAATATAGATGAAGACAATAGCTGTACTGCTTACGGTACACAATCGTAGGACGACAACGCTGTGCTGTCTCGGTCACCTGTTCGCACAGGAGATGCCCGAGGGCTACGCCATAGAGGTATGGCTGACCGACGATGGCTGTACGGACGGTACGGTGGAGGCTATTAGGGAACAGTACCCCGAGGTGAACATCGTCCGTGGGGACGGCCACCTGTTCTGGAATAGGGGCATGTATACGGCATGGGAGGCCGCAGCGAAGGCTCGCGACTACGACTACTACCTCTGGCTGAACGACGATACCTTTGTGCACGACAATATTTTGGGTGTGCTGACCCGTGCGGCAGACGAGACGGAAGGGAGTGCCATCATCGTGGGAGCGGTGGAGGACACGAAGCATACGACTCTCACCTATGGTGGTAGGGTGCACGGTTACGGAATACCGAAGCCCGACGGCAGGCTGATGGGAGTGGATTACTTTAACGGCAACCTCGTGCTCGTGCCACGGGCGGTTTACCGCGTGCTCGGTAATCTCGACCACTACTACACCCACAGCAAGGGCGATTTCGATTATGGCATGAGAGCTAAGGAGGTGGGCATCAAGATGTATCAAGCGGGCGAGGTGCTGGGCGAGTGCGACGAGCACCCCACAATCGATGGTTGGTGCAACCCCGATGTGCCGCTACGACAGCGCTGGAAGATGTTGTACCGTCCCAACGGCATGCCTCCCCATGAGATGTTTTATTTTGACCGACGACACGGTGGACTGGCTATGGCTTGCTTCCATTATCTCACGGTGCATGTGAGATGCCTGATGCCGAGACTGTGGGGAAAATAAAGAGGGGTAATAGTTCAAGTTAAAAACCGAACTGATTGGCTCAAAAAAATGACCAAGCTCAATCTATCAAATGTTCTAGATCGATTGATTGTTTGATCCAGATCGATTAATCGTTTGATCCAGATCGATTGATCGTTTGAGCTAGCTCACGAAAATAACCCCCACTGCTAAGGCTTGGGCAAGGGGCGAGAGGCTCGCTTAATCGTACTCTGGCCTTCGGCCGAAGCTACTCACGCTAACCTACGGTTTTCTTCCTCCTCGCAAGGCATAGTCGGAGCAAGCTCCGCTCTGCCCTTGCTTCGTTCGTCAGTTCTGAAATAAAAATAAACGCTCGTTTATTTTGTATTTCCCTCGGTTTGCACTATCTTTGCAG
>CAVAIX010000117.1:0-7097 GCA_963588695.1 Bacteroidaceae bacterium
AGCTGCAATAACAATGGTTTTATCCATTTTGTTGCTGATGACAACACCCTGTCTTGTCTTTCTTAAATTTCTTGTTTCCATCTTGAACCATTATTATTTGTTAAGTTCTCTTTGACGGAGTTCCGTCTTCATACGGGCAATGTCACGACGTGCTGCCTTAATCTGAGACGGGTTTTCCATAGGAGTCACTGCATGATTAATCTTCATCATGTTGTACTTGGCAACATCAGCCTCCAACTTCTCGGTCAATTCCTTGGTTCCGAGTTCCTTGATTTCCTTTGTCTTCATAAATTAAGCGTTTTTATCGTAATCACGTCGAACAACAAACTTGGTCTTTACAGGCAGTTTCTGTGCACCAAGGCGCAGAGCCTCCTTGGCTGTGTCAAAGGGAACACCTTCCACCTCGAAGAGGATGCGTCCAGGAGTCACCGGTGCAACCCATCCTGCGGGATCACCCTTACCCTTACCCATACGTACGTCTGCTGGCTTGCGGGTAATGGGTTTATCCGGGAAGATGCGAATCCAAACCTGACCTTCACGGTTCATATAACGATTGATGGCAACACGGGCTGCCTCAATCTGGCGGCTGTCAATCCATTTGGCGTCAAGCGTCTTGATGCCGAAAGATCCGAAGGCCAGCTGTGTACCTCTGTGGGCGTTTCCTTTATTACCACGTCCATCTTGAGGCCTTCTATATCTTACTCTCTTAGGCTGTAACATGTTAGCTTCTTACTTTAACGTTAATTACTTTTTTCTATTACGGAACTTCCGTCCGCTGTTATTACCGCCGTTCGAGCGACCGAAGCCCTTCTCCTGGGTGAAGTTCGGAGCCAGATCAACCTTGCCGTAGATTTCGCCACGGCAAATCCAAACCTTCAGTCCCAACAGGCCGACCTTAGTCAGCGCCTCTGTCTGGCAGTAGTCAATATCAGCACGGAAAGTGTGCAACGGAGTACGTCCCTCCTTAATCATCTCGCTGCGCGCAATCTCGGCACCGTTGAGACGTCCAGAAATCTGTACCTTAATACCCTCTGCCCCTGCACGCATGGTATTGGCAACAGCCATCTTGATAGCACGGCGATAAGCAATCTTGCCCTCTATCTGGCGAGCGATGTTGTTGGCCACGATGTTTGCATCGAGCTCGGGTTTCTTCACTTCGAAGATATTGATTTGAATCTCCTTGTCATAGAGTTTCTTCAGTTCCTCTTTCAACTTGTCGACATCCTGTCCACCTTTACCAATGACAATACCTGGACGGGCAGTGCAGATTGTGATGGTGACGAGTTTCAGCGTGCGTTCAATGACAATTTTGGATACGCTAGCCTTGGCCAGACGCTCATTGAGGTACTTGCGGATTTTCTGGTCCTCTACCAAGTTGTCTCCGAAGTCCTTGCCTCCGAACCAATTCGAATCCCAACCCTTGACAATACCAAGACGGTTGCTAATTGGATTTACTTTCTGTCCCATACTTCTTATTTGTCATTAGTTTTAGCGTCAACAAACAGAGTCACGTGGTTTGAACGCTTACGAATGCGGTATCCACGTCCCTGAGGTGCCGGTCTCATACGTTTCATCGTAACACCTTCGTCCACAAAGACGCGTGTCACATAAAGTTCGCCATCTTCTGCCTTGCGGTCATTCTTGGCTTCCCAGTTGGCAATGGCCGAACGCAAAAGTTTCTCAACGTCAGCCGAAGCTGCCTTCTTGGAGAATCTCAGAACGCCAAGTGCGCGATTGACCTCCATGCCGCGAATCATATCAACGACATAGCGCATCTTGCGTGGGGAAGAAGGCACGCCTTTCAGCTTTGCAAAATACTGCGACTTATTGGCTGCTTTTCTTTTCTCAGCCACTAATCTTTTTCTTGCTCCCATTATCTTATTCTTTTTTATTCTGGTAGATTTGCCTGTTATTTCTTATTACCAGCATGACCGCCAAAACGACGGGTAGGCGCAAACTCACCGAGCTTATGACCCACCATGTTTTCCGTAATATAAACAGGGATAAACTTGTTTCCGTTATGAACTGCAACGGTATGTCCCACGAAATCCGGGGAAATCATTGAAGCTCTGGCCCATGTCTTGACGACACTCTTCTTGCCACTCTCATTCATGGCAAGCACTTTCTTCTCGAGCGATACGTTGATGTACGGGCCTTTTTTTAATGAACGACTCATAATTTACTCTAATTAACTTCGTGATTACTTCTTGTTAGCTCTTTCAATGATGTACTTGTTTGAAAGCTTCTTCGGTGCACGAGTCTTGAGACCCTTAGCGTACAAGCCCTTGCGTGAACGTGGATGTCCACCAGACTGACGTCCTTCACCACCACCCATCGGGTGATCGTGCGGGTTCATGACAACACCACGGTTGTGAGGACGACGTCCCAACCAGCGAGAGCGTCCAGCCTTACCAGACTGCTCGAGTGCGTGGTCTGAGTTGCCAACGCTACCTACCGTTGCCTTACAAGCAGAAAGAATCTGGCGAGTCTCTCCAGAAGGAAGTTTTATAACGCAATAACTGCCTTCACGAGAAGTCAACTGAGCGAAATTACCAGCCGAACGAACGAGCTTGGCACCTTGTCCCGGGCGCATCTCAATGTTGTGGATGACGGTACCTACGGGAATGTTGGCCAGGGGAAGCGCATTACCTACCTCAGGCGCTGCATCAGCCCCAGACATCAAGGTTGCACCAACCTGCAGTCCATTAGGAGCAATGATATAACGTTTTTCACCATCAGCGTAGAAGAGCAACGCGATACGAGCCGAACGGTTCGGATCGTACTCTATTGTCTTCACTACGGCTGGAACACCATCTTTCTCCCGCTTGAAGTCGACTACGCGATACTTCCTCTTGTGACCGCCGCCCATATAACGGACGGTCATCTTACCGGTGTTGTTTCGACCACCAGTAGAACGCTTACCGTAAACGAGAGACTTCTCTGGCACGGATGCAGTAATATCCTCGAACGTGCCAATAATCTTGTGTCTTTGACCCGGTGTAACGGGTTTTAATTTACGTACTGCCATTTTCTATTAAATATTGCTATAAAAATCAATAGTGTCGCCCTCTTTTAGAGTGACGATTGCTTTCTTGAACGCATTCTTCTGTCCTCTCACGAGTCCTGCCTTGGTATAACGCTGCGAGCGTTTCCCTGCGTAGCGAAGTGTGTTCACATTCTCTACTGTAACATTATACAGAGCCTCAATTTCCGACTTGATCTCCAGTTTGTTGGCTTCGGGCTTAACGATAAAACCGTACTTGGCCTGTGCCTTCTTGGTAACCATATCACCCTTGTGGGCACCGGTCTTTGCCTTGAAAGTCCTGTCAGAAGAAGACTTCTCTGTGATATTATTCATTTTCTCTGTAATCAGAGGCTTGATGATATATGTCATATTCTATGTCTCCTTTACTTGTTTAATACAGTCTCGATGGCCTGCAGTGACTTCTCGGTAATCACCATCACCTCAGCATTCAACACTTTGTACGCATTGAGTTGTGCGGCAATAGCCACCTCCGAGTGCTGCAAATTACGAGCCGACAAATATACGTTTTTATTTGCATCTGGTAAAACCATCAGCATTTTTTTGCCCTCAACTTTAAGATTTTTAGCAACATTTATAAAATCTTTAGTCTTTGGAGCTTCAAAAGTGAAATCTTCAATGACTATGATTGCTTGTTCTTGAGCCTTATATGAAAGGGCAGACTTGCGGGCAAGAAGCTTCACTTTTTTATTGAGCTTGAAACGATAGTCGCGCGGACGCGGACCGAACACACGACCACCGCCACGCAGCAGCGGAGAATTGATGTCACCATGACGCGCTCCACCGCCGCCTTTCTGACGACCGAGCTTACGGGTTGAACCTGCATGTTCACTTCTTTCCTTAGCCTTATGTGTACCCTGACGCTGGTTAGCGAGATACTGCTTTACGTCCAAATAAAGAACGTGGTCATTCGGTTCAATTCCAAAGATAGATTCGTTTAACGTAACCTTTCTTCCGGTCTCCTGACCATTGATATTTAATACGTTAATTTCCATTGTTTACTTCTGAATTAAAACGGTTGAACCATTACAACCGGCCACGCTACCCTTTACGAGGAGGACGTTGTGCTCCGGTATTACTTTCAATACTTTAAGGTTTTGCGTCGTGACGCGCTCACTACCCATATGGCCGCCCATACGCATTCCCTTGAACACCTTTGCAGGGTAAGAACAGGCACCGATAGAACCTGGCTTGCGTGCGCGGTCATCCTGACCATGGGTAGATTGTCCTACACCACCGAATCCGTGGCGTTTCATGACACCCTGGAAACCCTTACCCTTAGAGGTTCCGACAACATCAACAAAATCGTTGTCGCTAAAGAGTTCCACAGTAATCACGTCTCCAAGGTTGTGTTCCTCGTCGAATTTGAACTCGGCCAAGTGAGCCTTAGGTGTTGTACCTGCTTTTTTGAATACACCTTGCATAGCCTTTGTAGTGTTCTTTTCTTTCTTGTCACCAAAGGCCAGCTGAAGGGCAGCGTAACCGTCCTTCTCGACGGTCTTCACTTGAGTAACAACACAAGGACCTGCTTCGATAACAGTGCACGGTATGTTCTTACCGTCGGCACTGAAAACGGATGTCATTCCGATTTTTCTTCCAATTAATCCTGGCATTTCAATTACTTTTTTTCAATGATAAAATAAATCTTTTTGTATCTAAAGTGTCATTA
Organism: Bacteroidaceae bacterium; assembly: GCA_963588695.1. Taxonomy (GTDB): domain Bacteria; phylum Bacteroidota; class Bacteroidia; order Bacteroidales; family Bacteroidaceae; genus Prevotella. The sequence goes on from CAVAIX010000117.1 coordinate 4,713, forward strand.
GACCTTGATTTCAACCTCAACACCGCTGGGGAGTTCCAGTTTCATCAGCGCGTCAACGGTCTTTGCCGTGGAGCTGTAGATGTCAATCAGACGCTTGTAGTCCGAGAGTTGGAACTGCTCACGGGACTTCTTGTTAACGAAGGTTGAGCGGTTGACGGTGTAGATACGCTTGTGAGTAGGCAGGGGAATCGGGCCACTAACGATGGCTCCCGTTGCTTTGACCGCCTTGACAATTTTCTCTGCAGACTTGTCAACCAATTTGTGGTCGTAAGACTTCAGTTTGATACGAATTTTCTGACTCATGTCTTTAATTTGAATTTAATAAATGAATTTATTGAAAGGAGGCCGCTAAAGAGTCATTTACTCAGCGGCACTCCAAAACTTACAATTATACGAGATCGGCACGTCCTTTGACCTCCTCGAGCACTGCCTTTGCCAAAGCACTGGACAGCGGAGCGTGGTGATCATACTCCATAGAACTTGTTGCGCGACCAGAAGTGATGGTACGAAGTGCCGTCACATAACCGAACATCTCTGACAGGGGCACCTTAGCCTTAACAACACGGGCACCACTACGAGCATCTTCCATGCCCTCCACTTGTCCACGACGCTTGTTCAAGTCACCAATCACATCACCCATATTCTCTTCAGGAGTAACAACCTCCAGTTTCATGATTGGCTCCATCAGAACGGGCTTAGCCTGTGCGCAAGCCTCCTTGTAGGCCATCTGAGCTGCGATTTCGAACGAAAGCTGGTCAGAGTCAACTGGGTGGAACGAACCATCGACAACCACTACCTTAAGTGAGTCAACGGGATATCCACCAAGGATACCATTCTTCATAGCTGTCTCGAAACCTTTCTGAATAGAGGGAATGAACTCCTTAGGGATGTTACCACCCTTAACCTCGTTAACAAACTGCAGGCCACCATTTTCCTTGATATCCCAATCGTCATCCACAGGGCCTACATTGACGATGATATCTGCGAACTTACCACGTCCACCAGACTGCTTCTTGTACACTTCACGGAGGTTGACGGTCTTCGTAATAGCCTCCTTATAGTTAACCTGAGGCTTACCCTGATTACACTCAACCTTAAATTCACGCTTCAAGCGGTCGATGATAATGTCAAGATGAAGCTCACCCATACCAGAAATAATCGTCTGACCGCTCTGCTCGTCGGTACGTACAGTAAATGTCGGATCTTCCTCTGCCAGTTTTGCAAGACCGTTGTCCAACTTAGCAACATCAGCCTGAGACTTCGGCTCAACGGCAATCGAAATCACCGTATCTGGGAAAGTCATGGATTCCAGCACGATAGGATGTTCTTCATCACAGAGCGTATCACCTGTACGTATGTCCTTGAAGCCCACTCCAGCACCGATATCACCAGCATCAATAGACTCCATAGGAATCTCCTTGTTGGAATTCATCTGGAACAGACGACTGATACGTTCCTTCTTTCCCGAACGGGGATTGAAGACATAAGAACCAGCCTTCACACTACCCGAATAAACACGGAAGAACACCAGACGTCCCATATAAGGATCGGTGGCAATCTTGAAGGCGAGTGCAGCAGTGGGGTCATCCTCACTGGGTTTACGTCCCTCTTCCTCGTCGGTATCGGGGTTGGTACCCATCACGACATCAACATCGATAGGAGCAGGAAGGAACGCGCAAACGTAGTCGAGCAACGGCTGTACACCCTTGTTCTTATAGGAAGATCCGCAAATCATCGGCGTGCAAGCCATGCTCACACAGCCTTTACGGATAGCTGCGATAATCTCATCCTCCGTGATAGAGTTGGGGTCGTCGAAATATTTCTCCATCAGAGCCTCGTCATACTCAGCAGCGGCTTCAAGCAGCTTGTTACGCCACTCGTCGCACTCATCCTGCAGGTTAGCAGGGATGTCTTCGACATCATACTCGGCTCCCATCGTCTCATCATGCCAAAGGATAGCTTTCATCTTGATGAGGTCTACCACACCTTTGAAGTTCTCTTCAGCACCGATAGGCACCTGAATAACCACAGGATTCGCTCCCAAAATGTCCTTCATCTGCTGCACGGTCTCAAAGAAATCTGCACCAGAACGATCCATCTTGTTCACATAACCGATACGAGGCACGTTGTATTTATCAGCCTGGCGCCAAACGGTTTCAGACTGGGGCTGCACACCGTCTGCTGCACTATATGTTGCCACAGCACCATCGAGTACACGCAATGAACGCTCCACCTCGGCGGTAAAGTCCACGTGTCCTGGAGTATCAATCAAGTTGATTTTATAAGTTTTACCCTGCCATGTCCAGTTACAAGTAGTGGCTGCAGAGGTAATGGTGATACCACGTTCCTGTTCCTGCACCATCCAGTCCATGGTAGCAGCACCAT
>CAVAIX010000118.1:0-7082 GCA_963588695.1 Bacteroidaceae bacterium
ACGTGGTGGAGGACATCCTCCGCATCTACGGATACAACAACGTGGAAATCCCCACGCAGTTGAAAAGCTCGCTCGTCATCAAAGGAGAAGAGGACCACAAGCACAAGATGGCCAACCTAGTCAGCGAGCAGTTAGTAGGCATGGGCTTCAACGAGATTCTCAACAACTCGCTGACCAAGGCCGCCTACTATGGTGAAGAGCAGGACACGCTCGTGAAAATCATGAACCCGCTGTCGTCCGACCTCAACGTCATGCGACAAACCCTGCTGTACGGTGGTTTGGAGAGCATCGAACATAATGCCAACCGCCGCAACGGCAACTGCCGCTTCTTTGAGTTTGGCAACATCTATCACTATGCGCCCGAAAAGGCAGACAGCGAGAATCCCATGCAGGCATACTCCGAGCGCTATCACCTCGGCATCTGGCTCACAGGCAAGCGCGTCAGCGGCTCGTGGGCACATCCCGACGAGGACACCTCGTTTGCTGAACTGCGTGCCTACGTGGAGAACATCTTAGTGCGCATCGGTCTGCAGACGGGTATGGTGGTTAGAAAGAAATCCTCCAACGATATATTCGCCACTGGACTGACCTATGAAAATCGTGGTGGCAAGGCATTGTTGGAGATGGGCATCCTGTCGAAGAAGGTGCAGAAGACTGCTGGCATTGACACGACGGTCTACTACGCTGAGTTAGACTGGACGGCACTGATGAAGGCCGTGCGCAAGCAGAAGGTGCTTTACACCGAGCTTTCCAAATATCCGGCTGTCAGCCGCGACTTAGCCCTGCTCCTTGACCGACAGGTGGAGTTCGCACAGATTGAGGAAGTGGCACGGCAGACCGAAAAGAAACTGCTGAAGAAGGTGGAACTTTTCGACGTGTACGAAGGAAAGAACCTGCCCGAGGGCAAGAAGAGCTATGCCGTCAACTTCATCCTCCAAGACACGGAGAAGACCATGGGCGACAAGCAGATTGACGCCGTCATGCAGAAACTCATCGGTAGCCTCAAACAGAAGTTAGGAGCCGAACTCCGCTAAGGAGACCACAGACAACGACAAAACAGAATCAAACAAAAAAACAGAATACAACAAAATGGGAAGAGCATTTGAATACCGTAAAGCTGCAAAGCTGAAGAGATGGGGCCACATGGCCAAGACGTTTACGAAGATTGGCAAGCAGATTGCCATTGCCGTCAAGTCTGGTGGTCCTGACCCCGACATGAACCCCACCTTGCGTGCCATCATCGCCAACGCCAAGCGCGAGAATATGCCGAAGGATAACATCGAGCGCGCTATCAAGAACGCAATGGGCAAAGACCAAAGCGACTACAAGGAAGTGACCTACGAGGGATATGGTCCCCACGGCATTGCCATCTTCGTGGACACGCTGACCGACAACACCACGCGCACCGTGGGCGATGTACGCTCGGTGTTCAACAAGTTCAACGGCAACCTCGGCACACAGGGTTCGCTCTCGTTCCTCTTCGACCACAAAGCCGTGTTCACGTTCAAGAAGAAGGACGGACTGGACATGGACGAGATGATTCTCGATCTCATCGACTACGGTGTGGACGACGAGTTTGACGAGGACGAGGAGGAGAACAGCATCACCATCTACGGCGACCCACAGGCTTTCGGTGCTATTCAGAAGCACTTGGAAGAGAATGGCTTCGAGGTGACTGGCGCTGAATTCACGCGCATCCCCAACGACCTAAAGGACGTGACTCCCGAGGAGCGCGAGACCATCGACAAGATGGTGGAGAAGTTGGAGGACTTCGACGACGTGCAGACGGTCTACACCAATATGAAACCCGAGATTCCTGCAGAGTAAACCGTATTCCACCAGCAACTATGGCAACAAAGCACATCTGTTACGAGACGCAGGGCACGTGTTCCAGAATAATCGACGTGACGTGCGACGAGAACGACGTCATCCAGCAGGTCTTCTTCCTTGGAGGCTGCAACGGCAATCTCCAAGGCATCGGCCAGCTGGTGAAGGGGCAGAAGATTGACGATGTCATACACCGGCTCAACGGCATACGCTGCGGCACGAAAAACACCAGTTGTCCCGACCAGCTCTGCCGAGCACTGGAACAACTGAAAAAACAAGCGGCTGACGAGTAATCGCCAGCCGTTTTTCTTTTCCCTTAGCCACCTTAATCGGTGGAGCATCGCTTTATTTATAGAGGAATCGCTTGATGCTGTGCTTCGGCGTCTTGGCAAATTCTGTCTTGCGTATCTCCACCTCGGCAATCTTCTCGTAGGCGGGCAGCATTTCGTTGAGCTGCTGGCGGTTCTGCTCCATCACGTTGTGGATGTCCTGCTCGTTGAAGTTCATGGTCTTGGCCTCTTCGTAGTCGGGGAATACCAAACCCACCAGTTTATTGTCGCGCTGCACGACGACGGTCTCGATGACCATCGGCATGGAGTTAAACTTATCCTCTATCTCTTCTGGATAGATGTTCTGACCGCTCGGGCCGAGCAACATGTTTTTCGACCGGCCGTTGATGAACACGTTGCCGTCTTCGTCCATCGTGCCAAGGTCGCCAGTATGGTACCAGCCGTCCTTGTCGATGGTCTCACTGGTGGCCTCATCGTTCTTGTAGTAGCCTAACATGACGTTGAGTCCGCGCGCCAGTATCTCGCCTGGTTTGCCGCTGGGGTCATCGGAGTTTATCTTCACCTCCATGTGAAGCACCGACTGTCCACAGGAGCCTTGCCGGAACGTGTGCCAGTCGCGGTAGCAGATGATGGGCGCGCACTCGGTGGCTCCATAGCCCACGGTGTAGGGGAACTCTATCTTGCGCAGGAATGCCTCAATCTCTTGGTTGAAGGCTGCTCCACCGATAATCACCTCGTAGACCTCGCCTCCGAAAGCCTTGATTACTTCCTGACAGATAATCTGACGCACCTTCTTCGAGATGACGGGCATGGCCAAGAGCAGGCGCATGCGGTTGTTCTGTATCTTCGGGAACACCTTCTTTCGAATGATTTTCTCGATAACCAGAGGCACTGCAATGACGATGCGCGGCTTGACGTCGGCAAAAGCCTGGGCGATGATGGCCGGTGAGGGCACGCGGTTGAGATAGTAGACATGGCAGCCGTGCAGGAACTCGAAGATGAACTCGAAGGCCATGCCGTACATGTGAGCCATAGGTAGGATGGAGATGACGCGGTCGCCGGTATGGAGGGTGTTGCCGAGCACGTTGACGGCAAAGTCGTAGTTGGACCAAAGGGCGCGGTAGGGTATCATCACACCCTTGGAGAAGCCCGTCGTACCACTGGTGTAGTTGATGAGGGCCAACTGTTCGCCGTCAGCCTCATACTGATACTGGACGTGCTCCTTGCGGAAGTTCTTCGGATATTTCTTGCCGTATAGCTCGTTGAGATGTTCGCGGGCGTAGGTCAACTTGTCCGTGCGCGAGAGCATCAGCGTGTAGTCGGGGTTGTTGACGATGCCCTCAAGGTGCGGCATCTGCATCGGGTCTATCTGTGTGGCCACGTGGTCGCCGACGAAGAGGAGCTTGGCGTCGGAGTGGTTCACGATATTGTGTATCTGCTCTGGCATGAACTCGTGCAGTATGGGCACAGCCACTGCACCATAGGTCAGTGTGGCCAGAAAGGCCACAGCCCACTGGCTGGAGTTGCGTCCGCAGAGCGCCACCTTGTCGCCCTTTTCCACTCCGCAGTTCTCAAAGAGGATATGGAGTTTCTCTATCTTCCGTGCCACGTCGTGATACTGCAGTGTGGCTCCCTTGTAGTCGGTCAGTGCGTCGAGGTCCCAGTTTGCCTTGATGCTTTGTTCGATGAGCTGAATGAAACTATTTACGTTTTCCATCTTCTACGATCGTTTTAGTATTTGCTGTGTAGGATTTTTAATTATACAAGTAGCGTTTGATGCTCTTCTTCGGGGTTTTGGCAAACTCCTCCGCGCGTATCTCTATGGCCTGTATACGGCTGTATGCTGGCAGCAGGTCGTTGAGTTGGCGGCGGTTCTGCTCCATGATGTCTTGCAGTTCGTCCTCGGTGAATCCCATTTCCTGCACTTCGTCAGCGTCGGGGTAGACGAGTGCTACGAGCTGGTCGCCGCGCTGCACGACGACGCACTCGCTGACCACGGCCATGGAGTTGAGCTTGTCTTCAATCTCTTCCGGGTAGACGTTCTGTCCGTTGGCTCCGAGCAGCATATTCTTGGAGCGTCCCTTGATGAAGAGGTGGCCGCCCTCGTCCATAGTGGCCAGGTCGCCCGTGTGGTACCAGCCGTCGGCTTCGAGCACCGCGCGCGTGGCTTGCGGGTCTTTGTAGTAGCCAAGCATGACATTGGTGCCACGCGTCAATATCTCTCCAGCCACGTGTTGTGGGTCTGGCGAGTCGATTTTCACTTCCATACCGTCAACCACCGTGCCACACGAGCCTCGCTCAAAGTCGTGCCAGTCGCTGTAGGCAATGAGCGGTGCACACTCCGTCGTGCCGTAGCCCACGGTGATGGGGAACTCGATGTCGGTCAGGAACTTCTCTATCTCTTGGTTCAGCGGTGCGCCACCCACGATGACCTCGTAGGCTTCCCCTCCGAAGGCGTTTATCACCTCACGACAGATGTGCGTCTTCACCTTCTTCGACACCATGGGCATCTGCCACAACAACTTCACCACGTTGTTCTGTATTCTTGGGAACACGCGCTTGCGCATGATTTTCTCCACGACGAGGGGCACGGCCACCACTAAGCTCGGCTTCACCTCTTTATATGCCTCGGCGATGACGGCCGGCGAGGGCAGTCGCGTCAAGTAGTAGAGGTGGTAGCCGGCGCAGAAGGGGAACAGAAACTCGATGGCCTGCCCGTACATGTGTGCCATGGGCAGGATGGAGATAATCCGACTGTATTTCGGCAACTTCGGAGCTAAGGCGCGCAGACAGAAGCTGACGTTGCCCCAAAGGCCGCGGTAGGGTATCATCACACCCTTGGAGTGTCCCGTAGTGCCACTGGTGTAGTTGAGCATACATAGCTCGTCGGGCGTGTCCACATGCCAGTGGATATCATCCTTGCCGAAGGCCATAGGATGCCGCTGTCCGAAGCGTTCGTTTAGGTGGCTACGCGCGTCGTCAAGAGCCGCGTTGCGACAGGTGTGCAGCGAGAAGTCGGGCAAGTTCAGTATGCCCTCCAACTTCGGCATGGCCTTCGCCTCGATGGTCTTCACCACGTAGTCGCCCACGAAGAGCAACTTGGCCTCCGAGTGGTTCACAATGTTATGGATTTGTTCACCATTGAATTCGTGGAGTATGGGCACGATGACAGCTCCGTAGGTCAGTGTGGCCAAGTAGGCCACTGCCCAGTGGGCTGAATTTCTGCCGCACACGGCGATGCGGTCTCCTTTCTCTACTCCAGCTGCCTCCATGAGTATGTGCAGCTTCTCTATCTTGCGTGCCACGTCGTTGTATTGCAGCGTGGCTCCCTTATAGTCTGTCAGCGCGTCGAGCAACCAGTTGTCTTTGATGGTTTTCTCGATACAGGCATTGAAACTTATTGTGTTGTTCATTGCACAAATACAAAAATTTTGTGCAAAGGTACTGCTTTTTCTGCACATTCCAAAAAATTTTGTGCAATTTCCATGAAAACCCACTAAAGTTTCTCAGTTTCGGGGGGAAGTAGTATGAAATACTAAAGAAAATGCCGCCCCTTTACAGGAGCGGCATCGATAGAGAGAGGGTCGGGTCATTAGTCCTCACCCGTGCCCGAGTCGCCACTCGGCAACGTACTACCGCCTGTGCCCGAACCCGAGTCGCCCGACTGCGTCCCACTGTCGCTTCCACCACCACTTCCACTGTCGCTACTATCGCTGGAGCTGGAGTCGGAAGCGTCAGAAGAGTCTGAAGCATCCGTGTCCGTGGTCTGCGAGCTGTCGGCGGAGGTGTCAGTGGCCGAGGCCTTCTGGTTCAGCACCTCGCGCTTGTAGCGCGTGATCTCCGTGTTCACGTAGTCGATGAAGGCCGCATAGTCCGCGTCACCATTGACAAGGGCAAGCGCATTCACCATGTCTACCAACTCGTGGTAGGCCGCGTCGGTAGCCGTACGTGCCTTCTTCAGTGCCCCCGTGACAATGCCCATCCGCTCGTTGTTACGCTGCCGGATGAGTGTGCGGATGCGCTCGTTGACCTCCTTCAGACGAGTGACGAAGACGGTGAGACCGAGCGTGGCCACATAGCTGGCATACTTACCCTCCAAGTCGGCAATGAAGTTGGCCAAAAGACCCGTCTTTTGGTCAATCTGCGCTCGGGGCGATATCCTGTAGTCCTTGATGTGCTGGATCAGCACCTTCGCGGCCTCAGCCATGTTAGCATCCGTCATAGTACGGAAGCCCCTCACCGCCTTCTTATAGCCGATGTAGAGCACACCACGATCGTTGTCGGCCTGTGCGATGTCGTCCGTAATGAGACTCTTAGTTGAAATCTTCAGCGCCTCATCTTCGACATTGACAGCCAAGCCGAGTTCAGCGATGCGCTCGATAAGCAGCGGCTCGGTCTCTGGCAGAGATTGAATACTTGCAAGTATAGTACTTACGAATTCGTAGTGCGCGCCGTTGTTCGCGCGCGGCAAATTAATTGAATTAATAGTCTTTGTCATCCTGCGTTAAGATTTAAAAGATTAAAAACGAAACTAAAAAAAATAATTTTAACCATAAAATTTAAATTTTGTTGTTAATAAAATAAATATATTATTCTCGCTGTAGCCCAGGACACTTCCTGTTCTACACCGCAAATTTATGCATAAAAATTAATATATCAAAATTTTTTTGCAACTTTTTTACGGATTAACATAAAAAAAATTGAAAAGACAGAGAAAAATAGCAAAAATGCCGTCAAAAAGGATCATTCTGTTTTGGAAATAGGCGTTGATCGCAGTCGAAAGGTTCATGCACTTTTACATGGACCTCTTGATCGCAGTCAACAGCCCCATGCACTTTTACATAGACCTCTTGATCGCGATCAACAGGCCCATGCACTTTTACATGGACCCTTTGATCGCAGTCAACAGCCCCATGCACTTTTACATGGACCCTTTGATCGCAGTCAACAGCCCCATGCACTTTT
>CAVAIX010000119.1:0-7077 GCA_963588695.1 Bacteroidaceae bacterium
GGCATGATGAGCAAGGTAGGACAGATGATGCCCGTCGTGGAACGGATGCTGCCCAAGCTCGACTCCATCATGGCGAGCCTCAACACGCTATTGGCTGCCCCAGCCCTGCACAACACCCTGCACAACGTAGAGAGAATGACCGACCGACTCAATCAGACCAGTGCAGAGCTGCAGTCACTTTCTGCCAATCTGAACCGCAACGTGCCCTCCATCGTGGAGAAGGCTGATGGTGTGCTCGACAACACGCGCCAGCTCACGGCCCATCTCAGTGCTGTGGACATTGCCACCATGACGGCACAGGTCAACCGCACACTGGAGAACGTGGAGCAGATGACCCAACGACTCAATAGTACGGAAGGCACACTCGGACTGTTGATGAACGACCCACAGCTGTACTATCGCCTCAGTGCTACGGCAGCCAGCGCGGACTCCCTGCTCATCGACTTGAAAGCGCATCCTAAACGCTACGTTCATTTCTCGATTTTCGGGAAGAAAGACAAGTGATAAAATTGGTGTGTTTTTATTTCGTCTAAATAAGAATAATACCTTTTTAGCACGATAAAGAACTGAGAAACCGCCCTGAGGCTGACAAAATACCAACGTTAAACGATTGTAAAAAAACACCTTATACTATTGCAAAAGTGTTTCACAATAATACGTGACATACACCGCCCTTTAATTGGCACAAGAATAGGAAGTTAGACAGCAATATCTGAAAACGGCCTGAAAAGCGGATTTGGTCAATCCAAAAAAAAGTGCGACCTTTGTACCCGCTAATTGAAAAACAACGGCATACTTTGCCTCATAAAACAAAGCAATTCCAGCATGGAAAAATCTCCAAAGATGCTTTGGAACGACTGTCTCACACTCATCAGAGAGAATGTTTCAGAGCAACAGTACAAAACGTGGTTTGAACCTATTGCCTTCAGCAATTTCGACGAAGGCGACAGGACGCTGCTCGTGCAAATACCGAGCCGCTATATCTACGAGGTGCTGGAGCAATACTATGTGGAGCTGCTGAGCAAAGTGTTGCATCGTTGCTTTGGTGAAAATATCGCACTGAAATATCGGGTAGTAGTGGATCAGACGCACGGACTGACCCTCGACGAAGAGGGTAGCGAGGCGGTCGCCATTGAAGCACCGCAGGCCACTACCCGAGGTAATAAGGCTCCTACAGCACTCGACGCGGCCGCACGACAGGACTTGAATCCGCAACTGGATCCACACAAGACCTTCCAGCGATACATTGAGGGCGACAGCAATAAGTTGCCGCGCACCATCGGCCTGTCCATCGCGGAACACCCAGGACGCACCACTTTCAATCCCTTCTTCGTATTCGGTCCCTCGGGCAGCGGTAAGACACATCTTATCAACGCTATCGGTGTGCGCTGCAAGGAAATCTATCCGCAGAAGCGCGTACTGTACGTCTCCGCCAGACTGTTTCAAGTGCAGTACACCGATGCGGTTCGACAGAACACCGTCAATGACTTCATCCATTTCTACCAGACCATCGATGTACTCATCGTGGATGATATTCAGGAGTGGGCTGCCGCTACCAAGACCTTGGACACGTTCTTCCACGTGTTTGACCACCTGTTCCGTTGCGGCAAACAGATCATTCTGGCTGCTGACCGGCCGCCCGTTGACCTTGTCGGCGTGAAAGATCGCCTGCTGACGCGCTTCTCCTGCGGCATGATTGCCGAACTGCAGAAGCCCAATGTGCAGTTGTGTGTTGATATCCTCCACGCAAAATGCAAGCGCGACGGCCTGCAGTTCCCAGCCAATGTCATACAGTTTATAGCGGAGACGGCCAACGACTCCGTACGTGAATTAGAGGGCGTGGTCAACTCGCTGATGGCCTACTCCATCGTCTACAATAGCAATATTGATATGCGCCTTGCCGAACGGGTTATCAAGCGCGCTGTCAAGGTGGACAATCGTCCGCTGACCGTCGACGACATTTTAGAGAAGGTCTGTGCCCACTACAATGTCACGCAAGCTGGTGTTATGAGTCGTTCCCGTAAACGCGAATTTGTGGCAGCACGACAACTAGCCATGTATTTCGCCCAAAAATACACCAAGATGCCGGCCTCGCGTATCGGTTTGCTGGTAGGCAACCGCGACCACTCTACTGTTATTCATAGTTGCAACACGATTGCACAGCGCCTGCAGATTGACAAGGCCTTCGTGGAAGAAGTAACTGAGATAGAAGATTCCTTCAAATTGAAGCAGTAGGACACCCTTATAACGCAACACTGAAGAAAAAAGAAAATCTGCTGGATTACAGCAGATTTTTCTTTTCAATATCCTTAAAGTATTTATAGGTGGCGACTTTCAACTCGTCCGTGGCAGGCTCGTCAGCCACGATGATGCCGTGGCGGTGCAACTGCAAGGCAGAGATGGTCCACTCCTGTGTAACTGCGCCCTCCACCGCAGCTTTCAAGGCACGCGCCTTGTGATGGCCATTGGCGAGAATCATCACCTCTCGTGCGTCCATCACCGTGCCCACGCCCACTGTCAGCGCCAGTTTAGGCACCTTGTTGACATCGTTGTCAAAGAAACGCGAGTTAGCAATAATGGTGTCTGTCGTCAGTGTCTTGACGCGCGTGCGCGACGTCAATGAAGAATAAGGCTCGTTGAAGGCAATATGGCCGTCTGGTCCAATACCACCGATGAAAAGGTCAATGCCACCAGCCTTGACAATCATCTCTTCATAGTGAGCACACTCCGCTTCTATATCCGCTGCGTTGCCATTTAGGATATGAATATTCTCCTTCGGACAGTCGATATGATCGAAGAGGTGGTGAGCCATGAACGAGTGGTAGCTCTGTGGGTGCGTCTCTGGCAGCCCGACGTACTCATCCATATTGAAGGTCACCACATTCTTGAACGACACGCGTCCCTCCTGACAGGCTTTGACCAAACAGGCGTACATACCCTCGGGCGAAGAGCCTGTCGGCAGTCCCAAGACGAAGGGGTGTTCCTTGGTAGGTTTCGCACTGTTGATGCGCTCGATGACGTGCTCTGCAGCCCATTGCGACATCTTTTGATAGTCTGATACGATAATAACTCTCATTTTTTTTATCTTTTTTTGTTGCTCTATTATTCTTGCTACCAATTGATCCATTGTTTGATATCGTACTTCTGTTGATAGTCTGTTGGTGCAATGCGCACGGTGGTAGGAACGTCCGTCTTGCCCAACAGGAAACGGTCGATGAAGGCGATGACTTCTGGGAATTGCGATGCGGGCAGTTGGCAGTGACCGTGCCCTGGCACAATGGAATAGCCGATACGGTCGGCAATGCCGAAACGTTGCCACACCTTGATGGCAGCCTCGGCAGAAACATACATGGAAGGATCTGCCAGCCATTCGTAGTCTGGATTGCCCAGCAGAAGGACGGCACGTGGACAGCACAGGGCGATGAGCTCGTGGCGGTCGTGTGGCAGTAGTGCTACGCGCTCCTCGGCAAACGTGGTTTTCATGGACTCCAAGAACCAGTTGTAGTCGGTGCGGTCGAGTGTCTCCACCTTACCCAGTGTACGCGACACACGCCAAGCGGCAGCGCCACCGCCTCCCGGTTCTTGGGCGATGGTCAGTGCCACGCGCTCGTCCATTGCACCGCAGAAGAGTGCCATCTTTCCTGCATACGAGCATCCCGTTACACCGATGTGCTTCATGTCAATGCGCGTCACCTCTGCTCCCAACTTCTGCAGTCCGTCCAGCAATCGGCTGAAGCCCCAAGCCCACTCGCTATAGGCACCGTTGGCCGTGAGCGATGGATAGAGGCGATCGAAGGCAAACTGTCCCCGAGTGCCGTGTTTGCCCCATTGGGTGTAGTCGTTCACCTGTCGCTCCGAAAAGGTCATCAGGGCGATGTTCCGCTCCGTGAAGAGGTGAGCTGGAATGGCATTATGGCTGGCTCCGATGATGAGTGGCCATGGTGCCTGTCCGCCTTTTGGATAGGTAATGACGGAAGAGAGGGTGAGCGTCTGTCCGCCCACATGAACATCGACGATAAGGGTGTCGCCGCTCATGCGGGCATCGATGTCATTCATATCTACCGAAGGCTTCAGCCCTATCTCGTATTTTTGTATGCTGGCCAGCAGTTCTGCGCGCCGCTGCCCCCATTGACTCATACGTTTGACTTCCGTCTTACCGTTGTCCATTAGGAAGGGGTTGGGTAATAGGGGTTGCAACTGCAACTCGGTGGTGCTGTTGAAGGCCTTTAGGGTGCGTTGCACTTCCCGGTTCTCCTTGTCATAAACGAGCGGCTGGTGCTTGCCTTGTCCAAAGGCTACAAAGGGGTACACCACCCCTGCACTCATCGCTACTAAAGCAACGAGATTTCTTAGGTTTTGAGTCATAGTTGATAAAGTTTAGTTGGTTTTTAGGGCTTCGGCCAAGTAAAGACGTGGTAGTCACGCATGTTGCTGAGCAACATCAGTTTTTCAGCCTTTTTCTTGTCGAGCAATCCCTTCTTGTACATCTTCCGGTTGTATTTCCACCAGTTGAGGATGTGTCCGAACTCTTGACTGCTCTTGGGAGGCATCTGACGGTGTTCCTTCACGTAGGCTACAGCCTGTTTGTACATGGAAGCCCATACTTCTTCTCTGCGATTTGCCATAATAGGTTCTGTCTTTTAAGTTTCTGTGCGCAAAGGTACATATTCACTGAGAAATCTCCAAATATCTCTGATGGTTTTTATGCTTTTGACACAAAATTAAACCTTAGAAAACATTATTGCAGTCCTCCGTATTGGAATATTCGGAATTTATTTGTAATTTTGTGCCGAAAACAAAAAACGGAAAGACAATGAAGAAAATTATGACGCTGGCTCTGATGGCCGCCATGGTATTGGGAACGATGTCGCTATGTGCGCAAACTCAAGAAGACGGACGCAAAGCACAGATAGACAGTATCAACGCACAAGTAGACCAAGTGATGAAGGAAGTCAAGGTGTTGCGCGAGAAAGATCCGAAACGCGAACAACCCGAGACGAAGGCACGCTTTGCACAGCTGTCGGAGAAGATGGACTCGATCTATGAGGTGCAGCTCAGTTTGGTGCGTTCCCTCGTTCGCGACAATAAGAGTAATATGATTCCGGCCAAGTTCATTGCCGATGTCATGTACAGCCTCAGCTTTGATGAGTTGAAAACCTTGCTTGACCCTGCTGCTCCCTATTACAATAGTCCCGAACTGGACCGCCCGAAGAAGTTGTTGGCTGGCATGGAAAGAAGAGCTCCTGGCAAAAAGTTTACCGACCTGCAGATGAACGACACCGACGATCGTCTCGCTTACCTCAGTCAGTGGGTGGGCAAAGGACAGTATGTGTTGGTGGATTTCTGGGCGTCATGGTGCGGTCCCTGTCGGCAGGAAATGCCCAACTTGGTGGCAAACTATGAGAAATACCACAGCAAGGGCTTTGAGATTGTGGGCGTATCCTTCGACCAAAAGAAGGAAGCGTGGGTGAACAGCATTCAGAAGCTCGGTATGAAATGGCCGCAAATCAGCGACCTCAAGGGTTGGAAGTGTGCCGCTGCCGAGGTGTACGGTGTATCCAGCATCCCGTCCAATATCTTAGTTGCTCCCGACGGAACTATCGTGGCCATGGATTTGCGTGGCGACGAAGTAGGGCAGAAGTTGAAAGAAATCTACGGGGAATAATAATAGTCCCCTATTCGTCGTCGTCCCAGTCAAAGTCGCCAGCGCCTTCGAGCGACGGACCGATGAAGTCATCCAGTGCGCGACGTTCTTTCTTTGTGGGGCGACCTGTACCGCGGGCACGATCCACGAAGCCACTGATGCGGTTCATCTCCAACAACTCATACTGGTCGGCGGTGGTCACATTCTCATAGATTTCGGGTAGGAGTTTCGCCCCGACACGCTGTTCGATTGTTTTCAGCACCTTAAAGGAATAGGTGACTGGCGGTTTGCGCACGCTCACCGTCTCGCCTGCCTTGACCATTCGCGAGGGTTTCACGTTGATGCCCCCGATGGTGACGCGCCCGTTCTTAATGGCATCAGCAGCGATGCTGCGCGTCTTGAAGATGCGTGCAGCCCAAAGCCACTTGTCTATACGAGCTAAGTCAGCCATGCTGCGCCACTCCTTTCCCTAACTTGTTATACTGGTTCATGGTGACATCGATGCCTGCCAGCACAAAGCTCCGTATGATGTCTGCCCCCAATTCGATGGCAGGCTGGAGCACTTTCAAGTCCTCTTCACTGAACCGTCCTAACACATAGTCTATCTGCGCGCCCTGCGGATAGTCGTTGCCGATGCCCATGCGCAGACGAGCATACTGCTGACCTATGAGTTGCTGGATGTGTCCCAATCCATTATGCCCACCGTTCGAGCCGTTGGCCTTCAGGCGGAAGTGTCCGAGCGGCAGTGCTACATCGTCGCTGACAACCAGCAGACGACTTTGATCAATGTTCTCCTTGTTGAGCCAATAGCGCACCGCATTGCCACTGAGATTCATATAGGTGGTGGGCTTCAGCAGGAACACCTTGCGTCCTTTGAGTGAGGTCTCAGCCACATAGCCGTAACGTCTGTCATCAAAAACGATATTGGACGCCTTTGCGAAAGCGTCCAATACCATAAAGCCCGTATTGTGGCGGGTCATGTCGTACTCACTACCGACATTGCCCAGACCGACAATCAGATATTTGTCCATACACTTGCTGTCAGATTACTCCTCGGCGGTGGCGGCAGCGGCAGCCGAGCGCGAGGCACGGGTAGCGCGTACGGAGCATACGATAACCTCTTTCGGAGTGGCAATCTCCAAGCCTTCAAAGTTCAGGGAGGCCACCTTAATGCTCTTGCCGAGTTCAAGGTTGGTGACATCGATGTTCAGCACCTCAGGAATCTGCTGATAGGGAGCCGTAACGTTGATCTTACGGATCTGCAGCTGGAGTTTACCACCATCGCGCACACCCTGAGCCAGACCATTGAGCTTAACGGGAATACCCACGGTGATGCTCTTGCTGTCGTTCACCTCGTAGAAGTCTGCATGAAGCAGGGCATCCGTCGTGGGGTGGAACTGCAGCTCCTTGATGATAGCCTTATGCTCCTCACC
>CAVAIX010000120.1:0-6968 GCA_963588695.1 Bacteroidaceae bacterium
CACCACCACCACGGAAACCCGTTGGCGCATCATAGCAGACAGTATCGTGGTGCAGCGGACGGCATTGACGCTTCATACGCCCGGTGACACGATGCAGCTGCGTGCTGGACTCGGCCGCCTCTGCGTGCGACAAGCAGACCTTGACCTCGGCACACAGACCTACCAGGTGGATGCGGTTGACTGGGCACAGGGCACACTGCGTTACGACAACCGTTTTGAACCCATGACCGATGGATTTGATGTCAACCACCTGTCGCTGGACGGTGTCCGTCTCGGACTCGATAGCTTGTTCTTCCACGACACCACCATGCGCGTGTCGTTTCGACAGTTACGGTTGAAGGAGAAGAGTGGATTTGCTGTTGTTGGACTGACAGGACGACTTCTGATGGCAGACGGCCTGATGCGCTTGCCGTCATTGCAGTTGCAGACCCCCTCTTCCGATGTTCGTATGAACCTGAAACTGCCCCTTACGTTAGCGGACGAAGGTTCGAACGAGCAAATGCAGCTTCGACTGGATGCGCAGTTAGGACGGCAAGACCTGATGCATTTCATGAGGGCGATGCCGCAGAACTTCCGACAGCAGTGGCCCTACTATCCACTCTCCGTCAGTGGCTCGCTGTCAGGTAATCTGACCTATATGAACGTGGCAAACCTCCACCTCTCACTGCCCACGGCCTTCTATGCTGCAGCTGAGGGTTTTGTGGCGAACGTCAGCCATCCAGAACTGTTGCGCACCAAATTCGACTTTCGGGTGGAGACAGGCAACCTGTCGTTCATCACCGGCCTGCTGCCCAAAGACGTTCAAAGGAATTTCCGCCTGTCGCACGGCATTACAGCTCGCGGACAGGTGTCGGCAGACGGTGCGCGCTATGCGGCTGACGTAACTCTGCGTGAGGGACGCGGGACGGTAAAGGCCAAAGGCGCGTTGGATGCTCGTCGTATGGCTTACACTGCCGATGTACAGGTAAAACGATTGAACCTCAGCCGTTTCATGCCCGGCAATCCCCTCCGTGACTTGTCGGCTAAAGCCCATGTGAAGGGCAGTGGTACAGACCCTTTCTCACCGCACACTGTTGCACAGGCCGACGTGCAGTTGGATAGTTTGAACTATGAGGCGCAGACCATCAGCGGTGCGCACGCCACCCTCGACTTGCGTAAGGGTGTGCTCCATGCTGCAGTGAACAGTCGAAGTCCATTGGCCACGGGACTCGTCACACTCGATGCGCTGATGGCCAAGAAGCGGTTGCAGGCCACGCTGTCCACCGACCTTCAGCACCTTGACCTCTATCGGTTGCACTTGACCGAAAAACCACTGACCGTAGGTCTCTGTGGCCATATTGATGTCAATAGCAACCTGCGGACCACCTATTATATCAATGGTACATTCAATGACCTAACCATTCGCGACTCGGCTCACGTCTACCGTCCGCGAGACATTATCCTCTTTGCCAATCTAAACCCCGACACCACCGAAGCCCGTCTGGAGTGTGGCGACTTCCAGGTAAGACTCAACGCTGCTGGCAGTTACGAACAGTTGGCGCAGTCGTTGACGCAGGTCTCCGACTCCGTCCAGGCACAAATGGCGCATAAGGTCATCAATCAGTCGGCCATCCGTCGACTGTTGCCCACGATGCGACTCCATGTGGCTAGCCAAAGCGACAACCCCATCGCCAATCTGCTTAGGATAGGCATGGACATCAGCTATAAAGACCTTCATTTCGACGTGGAGACCGCCCCCAGCGTGGGCATCAATGGCGACGGCTACATCCATTCGTTAGTCTACGACGGCGTACGCCTCGACACCGTCAGCCTAAAACTCCTGCAATACAAGGAGCAGTTAGCCTTCCACGGTCAGATACGCAACAACAGGCGCAATCCACAGTTTGTCTTCAACACCGTGTTCAATGGTGTGGTGCAGGAGCGCGGAGCCTCCATCGGGCTGCGCTACTATGACGACAAGGAACGCCTGGGTGTGCGCCTCGGTGCTAAGGCCGAGATGGTGGACAGCGGTATCAGCATCCACCTCTTGCCCGACCGCCCCACGCTGGGCTATAAGGAGTTTTCCCTCAATGCGGACAACTACATCTTCCTCGGCGCTGACAACAGGGTGAAGGCTCATGTCAACCTTGTGGCCGACGACGGCACGGGTGTGAAGGTCTATTCGACCGACAGCGACCCCGATGCCTTGCAAGACATCACAGTCAGCATGAACCGCTTCAACTTAGCTGGACTCACCGCTGTGCTGCCCTATGCCCCACGATTAGGCGGACTGATGGAGGGTGACTGCCATGTGGTGCAGCATCCTTCAGGCCATTTCTCTATAGTGGGCAATATGGCCGTCAACGACATGACCTACGAGGGTTGCCGTTGGGGCAATGTCGGCACGGAACTGATCTATCTGCAGAAGGAAGACGAGGCTCACGCTGTGGAAGCCCATCTGATGAAGGACGACGAGGAGGTGGGCGTGCTCTCTGGTACTTACTATAACGCTGGCGAAGGCTCCATCGATGCGGTGCTCCAGTTGCAGCACCTGCCGCTCAACCTAATCAACGGCTTCGTACCCAACCAGCTTGCAGGTTTAGAAGGCTCTGCCGACGGACAGCTGACGATGAAGGGCGCACTCGCCAGTCCGCAGGTCAATGGTGAACTTCTATTAGAGAACTCCTGTCTGGTCAGTGTGCCGTACGGTCTTCGATTGCGCTTCGATGATGACCCCGTGCGCATTGTGAACTCCCAACTGCTACTTGAGAACTTCAACGTCTATGCCTACAACGACAATCCGCTTACCATTATGGGCAACGTAAATTTTGCTGACCCGTCCCACGTCACGGTAGACATGCGGATGCGAGCCGCCAACTGCCAAATTATCAACGCCAAAGAGAACGCCCGAAGCGAAGCCTACGGCAAGGCCTTCGTCAATTTCATGGGGCGCATGAACGGTGACCTCGACAACCTCACCATGCGCGGCAAACTCGACGTGTTGGGCACTACCGACGTGCGCTACATCCTGCGCGACTCGCCACTGTCTACCGACAACCAGCTGGACGAGTTGGTGAAGTTCACCGACTTCAGCGACACTACACAGACCGTGGTGAGCCGTCCCGACCTCACGGGCTTCAACATGAATCTGACGATGGAGGTCTCGAAGGGCGCACACCTCATCGCCTACCTCAATGCGAATCACTCCAACTACGTAGACCTGACGGGCGGTGGAACGCTGCGTATGACCTACAATCCGGCCGACAACCTTCAGCTCACGGGAAAATACACGCTGAGCAATGGAGAGATGAAATACTCGTTGCCTGTCATTCCGCTCAAGACGTTTGTCATCCAGGACGGCTCGTACATTGAGTTTACAGGCGATATGATGAACCCCACGCTCAACATCACGGCCACCGAGCAGACCAAGGCCACCGTGACGGGCAGCAACGGGGTGGGGCGCAGTGTGGCGTTCAACTGTGGTGTAATTATCACGCGTACGCTGAACGACATGGGACTGGAGTTCACCCTTGATGCGCCCGAAGATATGCAGCTCCACAGCGAGTTGCAGGCCATGAGTGTGGAGCGCCGCGGCAAACTTGCCGTGTCGATGCTGACCACGGGTATGTACCTCTCCGAGGGCAACACTGGAGCCTTCTCCATGAACGCTGCCCTCAGCTCGTTCCTCAACGCCGAGATTAACCAGATTACGGGCAATGCCCTGCGCACTCTCGACCTCTCCTTCGGTCTCGACAACGCGACCGATGCTTCGGGCAATATGCACACCGACTACTCGTTCAAGTTTGCTAAGCGGTTTTGGAATAACCGCCTCAAGGTGTCGGTTGGCGGAAAGGTATCGTCGGGCAGTGACTATCAGAGTGCGGCAGAATCCGTGTTTGACAACGTGACGTTGGAATATCGCCTTGACGACACGGCGAATAAGTACCTGACGTTCTACTACAACAACAACGCCTACGACTGGCTGGATGGCTATACGCAGAAATACGGGGCGGGCTTCGTTTGGCGGCGCACGCTGCAGAACTTCGGCGACTTGATCCGCTTCCGCAGTGGCCGTGACACCTTAAACCTTCCCAAGCCATGATATATTCTAAGATGCAACGATACCTTTTCCTGTCTGCCTTCGTACTGATACTCGGTGGGTGCAGCATGACGAAGACCGTGCCCGACGACGATCAACTCTTCGTCGGACTGACAAAGATTGCTTATGCGGACTATGAACAGAACGATAATTTCGATACCACACGGGAGGAGATAGAGGCTGCCCTTGCTACGGCTCCCAACGGTGCGCTGTTGGGCAGCAGCTACCACCGTCTGCCGTTCTCGCTCGGTGTGTCGGTATGGAACGCCTTCTCGGCCGACAGCTCCGCCTTCGGTCGCTGGATGAACAAGACGTTCGGAAAACAACCCGTGCTGATGTCGTGGGTCAACCCCCAGTTACGCGCACAGGTGGCGCGGAATGTGCTGCGCAACCACGGCTATTTTCACGGTGAGGTGGAGGCAGAGGTGGTGCCGCAGTCCAATCCGAGGACAGCAAAGATAGGCTATAAGGTGTCGCCAGGCCACCTCTTCACCCTGGACAGCGTCCGCTATGTCGGCTTCGATGCTGAGGCCGACAGCTTGGTTCGTGCCGACTCAGCGGCTGCCCTCGTGCGCAAAGGAGATCCCTTCGTGGTGAGCAACCTCGACGCGGAGCGCAGTCGTATCAGCACTCTGTTGCGCAACGGCGGTTACTACTATTACCAGCCAGGCTACGCCTCCTATTTGGCTGACACCTTTGCCGTGGACGGCAAGGTGCAGTTGCGCTTTCAGTTGGCCGAGGAAACCCCGCCGCAGGCGCGCCACAAGTGGTATGTCGGGCGTGTGAATATCAATATGCGTAAGACCTTCGGCGAGACCTTTACCGATTCCATCCGCCACCGCTTTTTCACTGTGCGCTTCGCTGGGAAACGGCCCCCCATTCGTCCGCGCGTCATCATGGCCGACATGAAGATACGGCCGCGCCAGCTCTACAGCTATGATGACTACCAACAGAGTGCACAGAAAATCAATGCCATGGGACTGTTCTCCTCCACAGAGTTCCAGTTCACGCCGCGCAACAGCTCACCCGACTGTGACACGCTCGATCTGACACTCAACTGCACCTTCGATAAGCCTTGGGACTCGTATATCGAAACCGACTTCAACGGCAGTGCTGTCGGACGTGTTGGCCCGGAGGTTAGGTTAGGACTGGTGCGTCGCAATGCCTTCCGTGGCGGTGAGAAGATTGACGTGTCGGTACACGGCTCGTACGAATGGGCCACGAATAGCAGTGCTAACATGAGCAACTACGAGTATGGCTTCGATGCGGCCATCGAGTTTCCACGACTCATCGCCCCCTATTTCGGTGGCAACAGTAGCAGACGGCAGCGTTTGCCCGACGGCCGTACCGTGCGTCTCCCACGCCGCTTCTATGCCGCGCCGTCCACCGTGGCCAAGGTGTCGTCGAACACGATTCGTCGCCCTGGATACTATAAGATGCACATCGTGAGTGGCAAGTGGGCGTACAGCTGGCAGACCTCCGCCACCTCGCGCCACGAGTTTACACCGCTGGTGGTGAAATACCAGTTTATGAACAGCCATACCGTCGACTTTGACAGTGTGATGGAGGAGAACCCCTACCTCCGTGCTACCATGCAGGATTATTTCGTGCCCGAGATGCGCTACACCTATACCTACACCAGTCCGTCTACGCTGCTACATCCCGTGCGCTGGACCACTACCATGTCCGAGTCGGGCAACCTCACCTCGCTGTTTCTCATGGCCTGCGGCAGGAAATGGAACGACAGTGGCAAGAAACTCTTCAAGAACCCCTATTCGCAGTTTGTCAAGGTGGAGACGGATTTTACCAAGACCTGGACACTCAGCACCTCCTCGCAACTGTTAGCTCACGTCAATGCTGGCCTGCTCTACTGCTTCGGCAACAGCGACTGGGCACCCAACAGTGAGCTGTTCTATGTGGGCGGTGCCAACAGTATCCGCGCCTTCTCCGTGCGTGGCATCGGTCCTGGCAGCTTCCCCGGTATCAGCGACAAGGCTATGTCCTACCTCATGCAGAACGGCGACATTAAGTTAGTCTGCAATTTAGAGTACCGTCGCTGCCTCTTCGGCAGCCTTTACGGCGCGTTGTTCCTCGATGCTGGCAACGTTTGGAATTTCCGCGACAACTATGGTACTTCCGTACCCTATGCCACCACGAAGTTCAAACTCCACCACTTGCTTCGGGAGACAGCTGTAGGCACGGGGCTTGGCCTGCGCTACGACCTCGATTTCTTAGTGTTACGCCTTGACTGGGGCATCGGCCTCCACGTGCCCTATGACACGGGGAAGAACGGCCTCTACAACGTTGACGGTTTCGGTAAAAATCAAACCCTCCATTTTGCTGTCGGCTATCCGTTCTGATGCTTATTAGTACTCTGACGCTTGACCAACACAGGAGACTTTATCTTGCATTTTTTTTTGCACGCAGTAGGATGTTGTCGTGAATGAACGATGTGTAGAACAGCAAGTCCCAGTGGTGTAGGCAGTCGGGGTGGACACCAGCGCTGCGGAAGACAGGGTTGCCATTCCATCGCCGGTAGGTGTCGGCCTTGCGGGTCTCCACGATGAGGAGGTGTGTGTCAGGGTCGAGACGAACGGTGTGTGGCTGGCCGTTGTAGGTGAAGGTGGCAGCGGTGCTGTCTGTTTTCCAGTTCACGGGGTTGATGGCACTGGTGGCATCCTTGGTCACGAGTGGCCACTGGCCTTCCCTGCTGAGCACCGAGTTGAAGGAGACGGTGACACCAGGTGTGCTCTCGTCTGTGGCTGGAATGATATGGCTACACCGTTCGTCTTCCCCCGCGATGCGGTAGCCCAAGGTGTAGGCGGCAATCAGTTGGTGATATTGCGCATCGGTCATGTGCTTCAGCAGTTCGAGCACGAGCATAGCACCC
>CAVAIX010000121.1:0-6933 GCA_963588695.1 Bacteroidaceae bacterium
GACTTCTTTAGTTGTGAGTGTAATCTGCCTTTTATGCGTTATGCTGAGATTCTGCTGGTTGCGGCTGAGGCAGCAAATGAGACAGGGGCTACTGCCGATGCATTGAAATATTTAGAGGAAGTACGTTATCGGGCACGTGGCAATAAGTCGTATGCCGAAGCAGGCGTCTTGCCAGAAATTACAACAACTGATAAGATTGAGCTTCGCCATCAGATTTGGCACGAGCGTCGCGTAGAGCTTGCATTTGAGGGGCATCGCTGGTTTGACCTTGTAAGATATGAGATGGTAGAGTCTGGTTACACCACCAACTATTTACGCAACACGCTTGGACGTACCAACTTTAACTATGCGAAACATTGTCGTTTCCCGTTGCCACAGAATCGTGTGACGAGTTCGCAGAATATCTTGACACAAAATCCTGAATGGGATTAAAAAATAACAGAAGAAAACACACTTATAGCATGAACAGAGTAATATTAGTTTTGGTTGTAAGCCTTGCAACAGTCACCATGTCGGCCAAGAGCCGACTGGTGACGGCCAAGGCTTCAGCTGGCATCGAACTGAAACACGACTTCGAGGTGCGGGTGCGCACTGCGGACGGTGCATGGCAGCAAATAGACACCTATGCGTTTCGCGTGGATCGAGTGGCCAATGCCAAACATAACGTAGAGGTCACATCGGTGGCTAAGTTCGAATTTGAAGGAAAGGTTGAAATTCAGGTAAAGAGTATTTCTCAAGATATTAAAAGATATAGGATTCGCCCCACCTCTTACGGCATCGAGGCGCGACAGGAGGGCAACACGCTGACATTCTCCCTCGACCGTCCGCGCTACCTCTCCGTGGAGGTGAATGGTAACATCTACCAGAATCTACAACTCTTTGCGGACAGCATCATAGAGAAACCCAAGGTGCGGAAGCGGGATCTGATGTACTTCGGCCCAGGTGTGCACGACTTCGGGGGCGACTCCATCGCCGTGCCTTCGGGCAAGACGGTGTTCATCGACCAAGGAGCCTATATCAAGGGTTGGTTCTCCATCTACAAGGCTAAGGATGTTCGCATCATGGGGCACGGCATCGTGATGCCTGGCCACCACGGGGGCATCTTGACACGCTACTCGCAGAATGTGTGTATTGATGGACCGCTCACCACGCAGATGCCCGTTGGGGGTAGCGACTCCGTGACGGTGAGGAACGCTAAGGTGATGAGCTGGTATGGTTGGGGCGATGGCTTTAACATCTTTGCCTGCAACAACGTCCTGCAAGAGCACCTCTTCGCCCGTACCAGCGACGACTGTTCCACCATCTACTGCACCCGCAAGGAGTTCCGTGGTGGTTGCCGCAATATCACTATTAGGGATTGCGTGTACTGGGCTGACGTGGCGCACCCCATCATGATTGGACTGCATAGCGAGACGCCCGACTTGGAGGAGATTCGCAACGTGCTTTATAAGGACATCGACATCTTGGAGCACGCAGAAAACCAAGTGGACTATCAGGGCTGCATTGGCATCAACAACGGTGACAACATCTTGGTGAAGGGTGTGACCTTCGAGAACTTCCACATCGAGAGCATCCGTCGGGGCATGCTGCTGAACATCCGGGTGTGCTTTAACAAAAAGTACTGCACCGCTCCGGGGCGCGGCATTGAGGACATCACCCTGCGCAACATTGCCTACACAGGTTGCGAGCCGAACATGGGTATCATTTGCGGATATGACGACACGAGGAAAGTGAAGAACATCCGCTTTGAGAACTTTACCATGAACGGAAAAATCATCTCGGATGACATGAAGGAGAAACCAGCGTGGTACAAGACAACAGATATGGCGAATATCTACGTCAACGACCACGTGGAGAACCTGACATTCTCCGTTTCTAAGGATTGACCCACTGCAGGGGCTTGCCCCGATAGAAGTTGAGCAGGGTGACCTGGTACAGATGCTCATAGCGCGCCTGTACCAGGTCGCTCTCGGCTTTGAGACACTGGTTCTTCGACTCGTTGAACTCGGTGATGGTGGCCTTGCCGTTCTCGTATTTGGCTTGCGTCAGCGTGAAGGCATCGCGACTGGAGGTGCAGGCTTGCTGGCTGCTCTCGTATTTAGCTTGCGCCGCCACGGCGTTGTAGTACACCTGCTGGATTTCCTTGTAGAGTTGCTTCTTCGTGCTTTCCAGTTGCAGCCGCTGGTTGTCGCGCTCCAACTGTGCTGAGCGCACACTGTTGCGCGTGCTGAAGCGGTTGAAGAGGGGAATGTTGAGGTTGATGCCGATGTACTGTGCGAAGTTGTTCTTCAGCTGTTTGCCGAAGCCTTCGGCGGCAATGCCGCTGGTGTGGTAGTAGTTGCTCTGTAGACCACCGCTGAGCGACAGGGTGGGGTAGTAGCCAGCTTCGGCCACGCGGATGCTGCTCTCGGAGGCTGCGAGGCGCAGTTGCTCGGCCTGCACCTCGGGCTTGAGGGTCAGTGCCTCGGCGAACACCGCGTCGGGATGGGTGGGCACGCCCTGCAGGGCTGCTCCTGTCTCGGGACTCACGATGTCGAAGCCCTCGGGGGTGTCGAGTTCCAGTAGTTGCGAGAGGTCGAGCAGAGCCAACCGTGTGTTGTTGTCGGCCTGTGTGGCCGTCAGACGCGACTGGCCGAGGGTGGCCTGCTGCTGTGATAGTTCGGCAGGACTGGCCTTGCCGCCAGCCACGAAGGCCTTGAGTCGCTCCACTTGCAGGGAGTCGATGCTGACTTGACGGTGGGCCACAGCGGCTATCTCCTTGTCGTAGAGAATCTGCACATAGGCCTGTGCCACCTGCATGCGCACGTCGTTGCGCGCCTTCTCCAAGTCCTGTGTGGCCGCCTCTAAGTTGAGTTGGCGCAGGCGCACGGTGTTAGGAATCTCGAAGCCCGTGAACAGGGGCACGGAGGTGCTGAGGCCAAACGAGGTACTGGTGGTGTTGCGGTCAGCATAGGTGTTCTCCATGGTCAGTCCGCGACCGAACGAGAACGACTCGCTGGCGGAGGCGTTGAGGTCGGGCAGGCGACTGTTGCGCGCTGTGCTGAGCTGCACCTCCTGCTGTTGGCGCTGGAGGTCTCGCTGGCGGACGCCGATGTTGTGGCTGACGGCGTATTCCGTACATTCGCGGAGTGTCCACTGTCGGCTGGACGGGGACTGTGCTGCTGACGGGACTGCGGTGAGCAGCAGGACGGCCACGGCCAGTCCTGTGTGCAGGGTGTGATGGTGTCTCATACGCTTAGTCCTCATTATCGTTGTTGTCTGCAATAATCTGTGGGCCGCGCACCTTGTCCTTCACGCTCAGTCCCTTCTTCACTTCGATGTTCACACCGTCGCTCAGTCCTGTCGTGACGGCCTGTCGGTGGTAGCTCTTCTCCTCGCCGCTGCCCTCAATGAGATAGACGAAGGCCGAGTCACCCTTGAACTCGATGGCGCTCTCTGGCACGGCAATCACCTTGGCGGCCTTGGTCAGCACAATCTCGGCGTTTGCACTATAGCCCGAGCGCACCTTGCCGCCCTCTACGGCACGGATGGCCGCCTTCACCTCAAACTGGTTGGCACCGTTGTTCTCTGTGGCCTTTGGCGAGATGTACTCTAAGCTGGCGTCTAACTTTAAGTCCTGCAGTGCACCAACGGTGATTTTCATGGGCATTCCAGCCACGAGGCGACCCACCTCTGTCTCGTCGATGTTGCCGCGGAAGATGAGATCGTTCATATTGGCCACGGAGGCGATAGTCGTTCCGTCGTTGAACGTGTTGCTGAGGATGACGGAGTTGCCCACCTTCACGGGAATGTCGAGGATGATGCCGCTGACGGTGGAGCGCACCAGCGTCGACGAGGCGTTGGCGTTGGACTTCGACACACCGTCGCGCACTACTTCCAGCGCGTCCTGTGCCGCCTTCACCTCCTCAGCGGCCTGTCGCATCTGTTGCCGCACCTTGTCAAACTCGTCGGCAGAGACGAGCTTCTGGTCGAAGAGGTTCTTCTCGCGTCCATAGTCCACCTCGGCCTGGTGCAGGTTGATGGTGGCCAGGCGCACGCGACTCTCCGCTGAACTGAGTTGTCCCATGTCGGGAATGACCTTCACCTTGGCGATGACCTCGCCAGCCTCTACGCGGTCGCCAGCCTCCTTGCACAGCTCGGTGATGATGCCACTGATCTGCGGCTTGATGCTCACCTCGTTGCGCGGCTCAATCTTGCCGGTGATGATGGTGGACTGCACGATGTCCTTCACCTCGGGCGTCAGTTCGCTGTACTGAATCTCCTGCGGCAGTGACTTCCGATAGAGGAACACGAACGTCCCGATGAACACCAGGGCGACGATGGCCGCAACAATCAATTTGGAATACTTCTTCATATTGCTTATCAAACTTAATCACTAACACTTAATCACTAACACTTAATCACTAACACTTAATCACTAACACTTAATCACTATTCGTCTCTCATCGCGTCGACGGGCTTGATGCTCATGGCGCGCCAAGCAGGAGCCAGTCCAGCCAGTCCGCCTAACAGACAGACCATGGCAGCGGCGAGCAGTGCCGTCCAGAAGTTGACTTGGAAATGGGCGGTGAGGATGCCGTCGGTGGTGTTCGCCAACTCCAACATCTGTAGCAAGACGACACCGAGCAGAATGCCACTCATCCCAGCCACAAGGGTCAGCACGATGCTCTCCGCAATAATCTGCGAGAGGATGGCGCGTGGCGTGGCTCCAATGGCGCGTCGGATGCCTATCTCGGTGGTGCGCTCCTTCACCGTCACCATCATGATGTTCGACACACCGATGGCTCCAGCCAACAGCGTTCCAATGCCCACCATCCAGATGAGCAGGCGGACACCCTTGAAGAGGTTGTTCACGATGGCGAAGGTCAACTCGGTGTTGAACACCATCACGGCGCGCTCGTCCGAGGGGTCTATGGTGTGTGTACGGGCAATCACCGTGCGGATGTGGTCTGTGAGACTACTCATCACCACGCCAGGCTTCGCCGTCACGGCTATTAAGTCCACCTCCTCGCCTCGGTTGTAGGCAGCCTGTAACACGGACTGCGGCAGGGTGATGGTCTCGTCGCGCGGCCCGTTGATGTTGATGCCGTCGCCCGAACGGTAGTCCACGCCCACCACGCGGTAATAGGTGGAGTCCACACGCACGGTCTGGCCGCAGGGGTCGCCGCCGTTAGGGAAGAGGTTCTTGTAGACGCGCTTGCCGAGCACGCACACCTTCCGTCGCTGTTGCACGTCGACACTGTTGATGAAGCGGCCGTAATATATCTGCGGAACCATGACCTTCGCATAGTCTGGTGTTACACCATCTACGGAACTGCTGAAGGACTTGTCGCCGTGGACGGCCTTCTTCCTGTTGCTGCTGATCAGTGGTGTCACTACGTCCAGCTCGGGCACTTGCTGGCGGATGCGCTCCACGTCCTTCAGTGTCATGTTCCACGCGCGTCCTTTATTGAAACCCTTGTAGGGCTTCGAGGTGTGGCGGCTCCAGATGAGTGCCGTGTTGCTGGCAAAGCCGGCGAAGTTGTTTTCCAAGATTTCCTGCAGTCCCTGTCCGCCACCGATGAGGGCAACGAGCATGAACACACCCCAGAACACGCCGAAGCCCGTAAGGAAGCTGCGGCTCTTGTTCCGCGTGATGGTGTCGAGGATTTCTCGGTAGGTGTCTATATCCAGTCTCATGGAATAATTCTTAATTCTTAATTATTAATTATTAATTCTTCATTCACTCCGCTCGCAGGGCTTCAATGGGACGTATGCGTGCGGCCTTGATGGCAGGGATGAGTCCAGCCACTGTGCCAGCGATGATGAGGACGGCAGTAGCTCCGATGCAGACGTCCAGTCCCACGGTGGGGTTGACGAACAGCGTCATCTTAGACATCCCCGTGTCCATGACGGCACGGCCGAGTGTCGCGTCCATGATTTCGTTGGCCACCACGCCGCACACCATACCGATGTAGCCGAACACAGCGGTGATGATGATGCTCTCGGTGATGATGAGTTTCAGAATGGCGAAGGGCTTAGCACCGATGGCCTTGCGGATGCCGAACTCGCGCGTGCGCTCCTTCACTGTGATGAGCATGATGTTGCTCACGCCCACGATGCCGCTGAGCAGGGTGAAGAGTCCTACAATCCACAGGGCGGTGTGGATGATGCTGATGCCTTTGTGCATCTGGATGTTGTTCGTGTAGCGGTTCCAAATCCAGATGGTCTGGTCGTCGTCGGGCGCAGCCTGGTGGTTGTTGTTGATGGTGGTGCGGTAGGCGGTTTCGAAATCCTCGTTCTCGGCTTCGGTCTTTAGGTTCTTGATGGTGAAGAGGATGTCACCAGCCTTGTCGCCCGTGGCATAGATGGTTTGCAGGGTGGTGTAGGGAATGAACACGTCGCTGTTAAGGCTCGTCGCATCGTCCTTATAGATGCCGACCACGCGGAAGACCATGCCCTGCATCTTCACCGTCTGTCCAGCCAACGAGCGGTAGTCGTGCGGCTGCAACTCCTTGGCCTGCGACTGACTGAGCACGGCCACTTTGCGCCGCTCTTTCATGTCGATGTTATTGATGAAGCGGCCTTCCACGATTTCTATCTTCTCGATGTGTGTGTGGGTGGGATAGACACCCGTCACCGTCTGTGAGGCCACGTAGTCCTTGCCGTGGCTGATGTCCACAGAATACTGGCTGAGGGCGGATTCTACCTCGCCCACGTGGTCACCGTGCAGCAGTTTGGTGAGTGCTTTGTCGCGCTCGTTGAGCGTAATGTCGCGCCCTTCCTCCAGTCCTTTGTAAGCCTTGGAGGTAGAGCCACCGTAGATCATGATGGAGTTGGCGATGTGGCGGTCGGACTGTTGCGTCAGTGCATTGATGAGTCCGTTGCCTGCACCTAAGAGGAAGATGAGCATGAAGATGCCCCAGGCCACGGCAAAGCCAGTGAGCGACGTGC
>CAVAIX010000122.1:0-6909 GCA_963588695.1 Bacteroidaceae bacterium
TGTGCAGGTAGTCTACGTCAGCAGGAACAGCCCATCCCTTAGGGATAAACGTATAGTTTGCATCTGCCGAAGAAGCCACTTCCACCACCTCGCCAAACAACTTAGCCTCTTTCATGGCCTTCTTTGCCCACACACCAGTATTCAGATAAGCGGCTTTCTTGTGCAGGAAATTGAAGGGTATCATGCAGAACTCCAGCGAAGCACCACCACCGAGGAAAATCACGGAATAGCCCTCAGGAATCTGCAGCAACTCCTTGACAAGGGCTACAGCCTCATCTACCACGGGCTGGAAATCTTTAGCACGATGGCTGATCTCCATCAGAGAGAGACCAGAACCATTGAAGTCTAAACACTGTTGGGCAGTCTTTTCAATCACTTCGCGCGGAAGCATCGAAGGCCCGGCGTTAAAGTTGTACTTCTTCATTTTGATTGTGAATTTGAGTGTTAGTATTTATTTTTTATTTTGTCACATTGTTCTTAGACTGTGCGAAGTTACACTTTTTCTTTGAGTTAAGCAAGCTTTTATGCAAAAATAAAGCTTTTTTCGCTATTTTCTCACATTATGTCATCTACAAACCAGCCTTTCTACCGTACGGGTTCTATCACAGTTCTGATACCTTTGATTTTCTCTCCCTGCGTCCGTTGCAGTACCTGGTGCAACTTTTCACGGTTGATAGCCACGTAGGTGTATCGGTCGTTCACGTCTATTCTTCCGATTTCCGAAGCCATCAGTTCCCCTTTCTTGCAGAGGAAGCCAACGATGTCGCCACGACTGACCTTGTCTTTTTTTCCTTTACCGATATATATCGTTGCCATCCTTGGTACGGGCACATCACAATGCTTTGCGTCCAACACGAATGGTTCTACGTCGCCGTCTACAAACTCGGGAATGGATTCCTCTGGGCCTGTAATGAAGAAGGCGCTCCCACTTGCATTCCAACGCGCTGTTCGCCCCACACGATGGACATAACCATCGGCACTTTCGGGCATATGGTAGTGAATGATATTGGCAATATCTGGAATATCAAGTCCACGGGAGGCCAGATCGGTACTGACAAGCACGTTAGCAGAACCGTTGGAGAAACGGTAAAGAGCTGCTTCACGTTCTTTCTGTTCCAGTCCTCCATGGAAAAGGCTCGTCACAAATCCCGAATGCTTCAGATAGTCATCCACACGTTCCACACTATTGCGATAGTTGAGGAATACGATACTGCTGCTATTTCCAAGGTTAAGCAGTAGTTGGCGTAGCGTCTCCAGTTTGTCTTTTTCGGGACTTTTCACCTCATAGAGTGACACGCGGTCTGAAGTGGGATGGTCAAGGAAGGCCAGCGTTTGACTTTTCGTCGAAGACACAAAATGCGGTATTTCTTCCGCTTCGGTAGCTGAGAGCAGCACGCGACGACGCAGCCCAGGCAATGCGGCAAGCAGATGTCTCATCTCGTCCAAGAAACCCATCTGCAAACACTTATCAAACTCATCGATAATGAGCCAACGCACGCCAAAACGGGAAATATTTCCTTTGTCAAGATGATCGTTCAGTCGACCTGGAGTTCCGAAAATCACATGTGGGCGTACCTCTTTCAACATACGGTGTTCATCCATTGCAGCACGACCGCCGTAGCAGCTGGCAGAACGGATGCCACACCTCATGCTTCGCAGCACTTGATCTGACTGCAACGCCAGCTCACGTCCTGGGACAACCACCAGAGCCTGTACTTCGTCAGATTCGGCATTGAGCAACTGCACCAAAGGCAAGAGATAGGCTAAAGTCTTACCAGAACCAGTGGGTGACAACACCACCAAATCCGTCTGACCGTGAAGGAGAGTTTCCCCCACCCGTTTCTGCATCTCGTTTGGCGATTCTATATGCAACCGCTGAAATATACTCTGTATGTCTATCATGCCCGAAACAAAAACGAGCGTGTCGCAAGAGGACACGCTCATTCCTATTATACTTAGTTATTTCTTCTCGTCCTTTTTATCGGCCTTCTTGAACGTCGACTTATAGTGTTTGTTCAGTCCGTTTATCACATCTTTCGTAATATCGAAACGTTTGGCAGCATACAGGATATTGTCGCCTTGCTTCGTCAGAATGATGTCATACTTCTTATCTTTATTGTAGGCAGCGAGGAAATGCTGCAGACTGTCGCGCAGACCATTGTTGTAAGTTTGCGTTTCGTTGGCCAGTTCATTCTCCAAACGAGCCTGCAACTGCTGCAAGTCATTCTGCTGACGCTGGATGGCCAATTGCTGGCTTTCAGCCTGCTCTCTACTGGCAAATCCGTTATTGTTGAGTTTCTGCTGGAAATTGTTCATGGCACTCTGCAACTGCTGTCCCTTCTGGTTGAGGGTATTCCGAGCATTAGTGCTCTTTCTCTGAAGCACGAGTGTAAAGTCTTTGCAGAAATCATACTGAGTCATCAGAGAATCAACCTCAACATAAGCGATCTTGATGCCCGACTCATTACCTGCTGCTTCGTTTGCAGGCTGCTCATCCATCTTGGGGGCGGCGTTGTTGCAAGAAGCGAGTGCAACGATGGCGGCTACGGCCATAGTGCTGAAAATGTACTTTTTCATTGTTTTTATTTGTTATATTTGTTATTTTTTCAAGTGTTCTGATACTGCATAACGACTCCGGCGGCGCAGTTCCCGATCTTGATCCATGACGCAATGTATGCCACGTGCTCTCATGGCCTTGCTGTCGTGAATATGCTGCGACCCAAAGCTTCCGTTCTTCCGAAATACCAGCTTCACACATAAAAAAGTGACGCTGATTGCAATTATTAACGCTGTCAATAGCAGAATCTCAATCATTTTTCTTACTTTTGCGCTTGCAAAGTTAAACAAATAATTCTGAAATACACAATAATAAACATTAATAATGAATAAAAGTGAGTTAAAACCAGCAGTTGTCTTTCGCCAATTCGCAAAGATTAACGAGATTCCACGTCCTTCAAAGCGTGAAGAAAAAATGATAGAGTACTTGACTGGATGGGGCAAAAGCCACGGTCTTGAGACTCATGTCGACGAAACGGGAAACGTCATCATTCGCAAGGGGGCTACTCCTGGCTACGAGAACCGTAAGACAGTTATCCTGCAAAGTCACATGGACATGGTTTGTGACAAGTTAGTAGACGTAGACTTCGATTTCGACAAGGACTCCATCAAGACCCGCATCGAGGGCGAATGGCTGACCGCTGAGGGGACGACACTTGGTGCTGACGACGGTATCGGCTGCGCCATAGAATTGGCCGTCCTTGAGAGTGACGACATTGAACATGGTCCGATAGAGTGTGTATTCACTCGTGACGAGGAAACAGGACTAACAGGTGCCCACGGCATGAAATCTGGCTTCATGACAGGTGACTATCTCATCAATCTCGACTCAGAAGACGAGGGTGAATTCTTTGTGTCCTGTGCTGGCGGTCGCAACACCACAGCCAAGTTCACGTTCAACAGGGAAGAAGCTCCTGTGGGCAGTTTCTTTCTCCGTGCCCAGTTAAAGGGTTTGGTGGGTGGCCATTCTGGTGACGACATCAACAAGAAGCGCGCCAATGCCGTCAAACTACTGGGACGCTTCCTTTTCGCCGAGATGGCAAAATATGAAGGCATTCGCCTGGCTCGGTTCGATTCTGGCAAACTGCACAATGCCATTCCACGTGACGGCTCGTTTGTCATTGCCGTACCCAACGCGATAAAAGAAAACGTCCGTGCAGACTGGAATGTTTTTGCCAGCGATGTGGCAGACGAGTTCCACGTAACAGACACCACAATGGAATGGCTGATGGAGTCTGCCGACGCTGAACCTGTCATTGAGTCACAGGTGGCTCGCCATTTCATCTATGCCATACAAGCGGTGGACAACGGCATCTATGCCATCTGTCAGGATGAAGCCCTTGGCGGTATGGTGGAAACGTCGAGCAATCTGGCCTGCGTCGTGACCTCAGCGTCTGAAATCAACATCGTAACCTCCCAGCGTTCTAATGTGATGTCAAACCTTGACAACATGTGCAGTACCGTGAGTGCGGCCTTTATGCTGGCAGGTGCAGAAGTACACACCAGCGACGGCTACCCTGCCTGGAAGATGCGTTCAGACAGCGACCTGCAGAAAATCGTCGTAGCCTCTTACGAGAAGCTCTTCGGAAAGAAGCCAGTGGTGCGTGGCATCCATGCTGGTTTGGAGTGTGGTCTCTTCTCCGAGCGTTACCCCAACCTCGACATGATTAGCTTCGGTCCTACCCTACGCTTCGTCCACACCCCCGACGAGCGGTTGCACATTCCCACCGTACAGATGGTTTGGGATCATTTGCTTGACATTTTAAAGAACATCCCCTCCAAATAATCCTGTCAGTAAATCCCCTGCTTCCCGTTGGCTGTCCTTTTCGTAAAGACTACTACACGGGGAGCAGGGGATTTCTGTATCAGATACGTTCCACCTGTTTCACGCCCTTCACATTACTCAGTTTTTTCATCAGTGTCTCCAGACGTGTCGTATCGTCAATCATCACGGTAAGGTTACCACTAAACAGGCCGTCGTGTGAATCAATATTAATGCCGCGCAACACCAGTTTCTCTTCACGCGAAATAATATTTGTCAGATTGTTTACAATGCCAATGTCGTCATTGCCAATGACTCGCAGTGTAATGCAGTATTGCGACGCACCCTTTCCGCTCCATTCCGCATCAATGATTCGGTAGCCAAAACGTCGGTGTAGCTCGGGGGAATTGGGACAGTCTTCCCTGTGAATTTTAATACCTCCTGACACGGTCACAAAGCCGAAAATCTTGTCGCCATAGATCGGTTGACAGCAGCGCGCCAACTGATAGTCCACACCTTTCACGTTGTTGTCGATGATAAGGACATCAGTCTTTGCCGTATCGTTCCCCGTACGAGTGTTGTCCAGCACGAAATTGGCCGCCGTCTGCGCCATATTATTTCCCGTCACTGGCTGTTCTCCGTGCTGTATCTCCACATACTTATCTATCACGGCATTGACATCCACCTGTCCTTCCGCTATCTGTCGGTAGAAATCGCTAACCTCCTTGAAACCCATTTTCTTGATGAGGTGCTGCATGGTAGCGTCTTCCATCTCCAGCTTGCGGTTCTTGAACTTGCGCTCCAGCATTTCTTTGGCGAAGAGACCCTCTTTGGCCTGTGTCTCCTTCAGTGCCAGTTTAATCTTCGACTTTGCCCTGGAGGTCTTTACGATATTCAACCACTCCTGCCGAGGCTTTTGGTTGGACGAGGTGATAATCTCTATCTGGTCACCATTGTGCAACGGTTGACGAATCGTCACCGCTCGGTTGTTAACGCGCGCCCCAGTACAGGTATTACCTATTTTGGAGTGGATATGGTAGGCAAAGTCAAGCACAGTTGCTCCCCTTGGGAATTTATAGAGGTCGCCCTTCGGCGTAAAGACAAATACTTCGTCTTCATAGAGGTCCATCTTAAACTGATCCATAGCCTCTACGCCATCACTGGTCTCCAACATTCTCCTGACACTGGTCAGCCATTCGTCGAGACCACTTTCCCCCTTCACGCCCTTGTAGCGCCAGTGGGCAGCCACACCGCGTTCCGCCACCTCGTCCATACGACTGGTGCGTATCTGTACCTCCACCCATTTCTGCTCCGGTCCAAGCACCGTGATGTGAAGACTTTCATATCCGTTCGATTTCGGCACACTCAACCAGTCGCGCAACCGCTTCGGATTAGGCTGATACATATCCGTCACAATGGAATAGGCTTGCCAGCAAAGTTTTTTCTCTATCTCGGGCGGCGATTCAAGAATGATGCGTATGGCAAAAAGGTCGTAGACACCCTCGAAGTCACATTGCTGCTTCTTCATTTTTTGCCAGATGGAATGTATGGACTTGGTGCGTCCTTTGATGTGAAAGTCCAAGTCCGCCTCCTTGAGTTTCTCACTGACGGGTTTGATAAAGTCAGCAATATAAGCATCACGCTTGGCTTTGGTCTCGTTCAGTTTGTTCTTGATATGGTAATAGGCATCGTGCTCCAAGTATTTCAGCGAGAGGTCTTCCAGTTCACTCTTCAGCTTATAAAGTCCCAACTTGTGTGCAAGGGGCGCATAGAGGTTGATGGCCTCTACACTGACCTGATGCTGCAACTCCTTGTCCTCCGCGTCGCGTATTTGCCGCATGAGGTTGACCCTGTCAGCAATCATGATAAGGATGACTCGCATATCTTCTGCGAAAGAGAGCAGGAGGTTTCGGAAGTTCTCCGACTTAATTACGGGGTTTTTCTGATAGAGTTCCTTGATGCGTTGCAAGCCGTGAAGGATACGGTACACGGCTGCACCAAACTCTTTCTTCGTTTCTTCCAGTGTGATGATGCCACACTCGACACACGGGTTGAGAAGCACTGCCAGCACCGCATCGCGTTTGAGTCCCGTTTCCTCCACGATAAGCATCGCTGTCTGGAAGGCCTGCAAGACGGGGTTCAGTCTGAACACGTCGCGGCGGAAATTCTCCGACTCCGTCAACAGTCTGATTCGGCACTGCATCTTCTCCTCATCGCCTTCCATGAGCGACGAGGCAATCTCTTTCCGCAACAACATGCGGATATGCTGTATAGCCTCTTTCTCTTGATCGGTAAAAACGAATTTCTCTTCCATCGGATCGTCCTTTCTACTGTTTTTGACGTTTCTTTTTCTTCCACTTCAAAGCTGGAATCTTGATGCTCTGTCCTTGCTGCAGTTCTGCATGGGCATCAAGCCCGTTGAACACTTCAAGATAGCACACCATCTCTTCGCTTCCAAATTCGCGTTTGGCAATGCGTCTGAGATTGTCGCCAGCTCGCGCCTTGACTTCACGGTCCACTCCAATAATCTTGTATGCGCCCAGCCGCACACGTGCATCCATGGCTGCGTACTGGTCTGGGGTGTCCTTATC
>CAVAIX010000123.1:0-5102 GCA_963588695.1 Bacteroidaceae bacterium
ATGGGGCAAGGAGGGCATCCGTAAGGTGCTCACCGAACACCGCACCGAGGAAGGCATCATCCCCGTAGCGAAGATTCGTTTGGCCAAACTCGAGTTGGACAAGAAGAAGAAGGAAGAAGACATGCCGGATTCCACTTACAACAACGAGTTAGCCAAGATACGTAACGGTGAGATTAACGGTGAGAAAGTTCCTACGCTGACCATCATCATCAAGCCGACCGACGCGTCGAGCTACGAGAATATGGTCACCGCTCTGGATGAGATGCAGATTTGCAGTATCGGTAAGTACGTCATTGACGAGATTACCCCCGACGACATGAAGCTTCTCAAAGCTAAGGGGATCAAGTAAATGACATTGATTAACAACATCTAAAAGCAAGAAACTATGTCTAAGATAGATTTGATTGACAATGGATGGGTTGACCTTGTCTTCGAAGGAAGAAACAAGGCCTACGGTGCTTACCAGCTACGCAAGACAACAGGATCACGTAACGTGTACTCCATCATCATCATGGTGATCCTGGCTGCTGCCATCGGTCTGATTGTAGGTGTCAACGCCATCATTGAAGCCAACAGCAAGGAAGAGATTTCCGCAGATGTCGAGCTCTCGCAGATCGCCAAGAAAGAGGTGAAGGTCGAGAAGAAGGCTCCTGTGAAGATTGAAGAAGCCAAGCCTGTTGAGAAGGTGAAGAGTTCGGTCAAGTTCGTACCTCCTGTCATCAAGAAGGACTCCGAAGTAAAGCCCGACGAGGAGTTGAAGTCACAGGATGACCTCAACAAGACGAAGACGGCCATCGGTTCTTTCGACGTGAAAGGTAACGACGACGCTGCTGGTGAGGTGCTGAAAGCCAAAGAGGTAATCGCACAGCCCGAGCCCCCGAAGGAAGAAGTGACGAAGGTGTTCGACGTGGTTGAACAGATGCCGTCCTTCCCTGGTGGCCAGTCTGCCCTGTTCGAGTATCTCAACAAGAGCATCAAGTATCCGGTTGTGGCTGAAGAGAACGGCATTCAAGGACGTGTTATCGTTTCGTTCATCGTTGAGCGCGACGGTTCCATCACGGACGTGAAGGTTGTGAAGTCGGTAGACTCTTCTCTCGACAAGGAAGCCAAGCGCGTGGTACAGAGTATGCCCAACTGGATTCCTGGTAAGCAGAACGGTTCGGCTGTACGTGTGAAGTACACCCTTCCTGTAACCTTCAGACTTCAGTAATTGAATATGACAAAAACAAGATTCAACACCATTGTTGGATTGACACTCCTATTTTTCGGACTTGCTGCCTGCAAAGACAGCAAGCCGAAAAATTTCCGTGCAGATACTATTTCATCAGGGGCGATCAGTTTCGCCTCTGATAATAGTTTCGCACCCATCATCGACGAGGAGGTGGAGATGTTCAACATCGACCATCCAAAAGCCAAACTCACGGCCATCTATACCAACGAGGCAGAGGCCGTAAAGATGCTGATGGATGAGAAGGTGTTCTTAGTCATCACATCCCGCAAATACACCAAAAACGAGTTTAACACACTCAAGAACAAAGGATACAAGTCGATGAAGTCTGCCCCCATCGCCTACGACGGCTTGGCACTCATCGTCAACAGAAACAATCCCGACACCTGCATCACGGTCAAGGACATCGCTCGCATCCTGCGCGGAGAAGCCAAGAAATGGAGCGACATCTATCCTAACTCTAAGCAGGGCGACATCGAGGTGGTCTTCGACCATCCGAAATCGAGCACCGTGCGCTATTGTCAAGACTCCATCTTGGGCGGCAAGCCCATCAACAGCCCCAATATCCAGGCTGTGGAACAATCTGCCGAAGTCATCAACTACGTGGAGAAGACCCAGAATGCCATCGGCATCATCGGTTCCAACTGGTTGAACGACAAACGTGACACAACCAACGTCACCTTCAAGAAGAATATCCGCGTGATGTCTGTCAGCCGCATGGAGACAGCAACGCCCGAAAATAGTTACAAGCCCTACCAGTATTACATCTACGATGACAGCTACCCTTTGATCCGCACCATATACTGCCTGCTGAACGACTCCTACCGCGGACTGCCGTTTGGCTTCAGCAACTATATCGCCTCGCCCAAGGGTCAACTCATCATCTTCCACTCGTCCCTGCTGCCAGCCTACGGCAATCTGACGACGCGCAACGTAATAGTGAAATAACAAGAGAGAAAACATAGAGGTCTAACATTCACCTAAATTAAAAGACTATGAAGACAATAAAATACTTAATGATGGGTGCGCTGATGATAGGATTCAGTGCCCAAGCCAACGCCCAAGACGGCACAGAGGCCGACGTGGCCGCTGTCAAGCAGATGATTAGTAGCAAACCTGCCGACTTCGACAAGCAGTTGAAGAACTACTACAAGAAGAACAAGAAGAACACCGCCAACCTGTTGGCATTCGCCAAGGCTTTCTATGCCGCTAAAGACACGGCTAACGCCCACGACTTTGCCAGCTATGCCTTGGTGGCCAGCAAGAACAAAAGCGCCGAGGCCTTCATCCTGTTAGGTGACCTGCAGGCCTTAGCCGACAATGGTGGTGAGGCTGCAGCTTTTTACACCCAGGCTCGCTATGCAGACCCAAAGAACCCCGAAGCTTACTTCAAGTATGCCAACGTCTACCGCAAGATCAGTCCGTCAGAGGCCATCAACGTGTTGGAGCAACTCCGCATCCAGCGTCCTGATGTGGCCGTTGATGCTATTGCTGGACGTATCTACTATCTCGCCAACGACTTTGAGAAGGCGCTCGAATACTACGACAAGGCCGATATGACCAAGATGGAGGACAGCGACTTGAGCGACTATGCCATGTCTGCCTTCTTCAAGCAGGAGAACCAGAAGAGCCTGGACATCGCACTATATGGTCTGACACGCAAGCCACGCAGTGCTGCCTTCAACCGTCTGGCCTTCTTCAACAGCACCGACCTGAAGCAGTACGATCAGGCACTGAAATATGCTGATGCCCTCTTCCATCAGTCGGACTCCGCCAAGTTCTCCTACTTCGACTACACCTACTACGGCAACGCCTACAATGGTGCCAAGCAGAGCGACAAGGCCATCGAGATGTATCAGTTAGCACTTTCTCAGCCCGACATGGACAACAAGGCCAAGCGCGCTGGTGTCATCGAGCAGATCACCCAGGCCTACCTCGACAAGGACGACTACGACAACGCCATCAAATACCACAAGGAATATCTGGCCAACATCGAGAAGCCGACAGCCAACGACTTGGCTAAGCTCGGCCAACTCCACACCCAGAAGGCCAGTGGTATGGAAGGCGCTGCACAGAAAGAGGAGTTGCAGAACGCTGATAAGGTGTATCAGGATCTCGAGAACCGCTATGAGAACGCCGTGGAGTACACCACGTTCATGCGTGCTCGCGTCAACTCCTACCAAGACCCCGACCAGAAGTTAGGACTGGCACTGCCCTTCTATCAGAAGTTAGAGGAGCTGATTGCACCAAA
Organism: Bacteroidaceae bacterium; assembly: GCA_963588695.1. Taxonomy (GTDB): domain Bacteria; phylum Bacteroidota; class Bacteroidia; order Bacteroidales; family Bacteroidaceae; genus Prevotella. The sequence continues at coordinate 3,480 of CAVAIX010000123.1, forward strand.
AGAGACCAAGGACAAGGCAGACAACGCCCGCTTGACAGAGGCTTACCGCTACATGCTTTCCTACTACTTCGTTGTAAAGGAAGACAAGGCCAAGTCAACGGAATATGCCAACAAGCTGTTGGCTATCGACCCCGAGAACGAGATTGCCAAGCAGGTGCTCGGAGTGAAATAAAGGAAAAGCGCATTCTTCAACAACCGAAATCCGCTTGTGGCATAGTGATGCTACAAGCGGATTTTACATTTCAACACGGGAAGAAAAAAAGCCACCAAACTCGATCAAAAAAATGAGTTAACTCAATGTATCAAATGATCCAGATCGATTGATCAAATGATCCAGATCGATTGATCGTTTGATCTGGATCGATTGATTGCTTGAGTCTGATCAAGAAAATAACCCCCAGTTTTGCAACACGAGAGAAAAAAAGGCACTTAGACAAATCTTTCTTATTTCACTATATTCATCAGCTTATCGAAACTATCCACCTTGCCATACTTTACATTAGCAGTAGAGAGTTGCTCGAAGAGTTTCTCGGCACAGGCTATCTTACCTTTCTCAATGTCGCGCAAGTCCATGCTCGACATGCTTCCCTTGGTCTCTGCCACGAAGTAGATGTGCTTCACCGTTCCTTCTTGGAATGCGATAGCCCAGTCTGGTGAGTAGTTGCCCACAGGAGTCGGGATGTGGAAGCCCTTGGGGAGTTTGGCATATACTGCCACTTCCTTCGCCGTGTCAATGTTGCCGACAAAGTCTTTCTCTCCATCGCTATCAGTGAACACATAGTCCACGATGCTCTTCTTACCCTCAAAGGCATGGTCGATGGTGGCGTGCTTCTCCTGTGTGAAGATGTCGCTGTCAAACGAACCCTCCACTTGGTTGTAGCTGATATGCTCCACGATGATGGTGGCTTTCTGCTCCATGATGAGACGGCTCACCTTGCGGATGAATTCCTCGGGATTAGCCTTGTACATATCGAATTTCGAGGGCATGATTTTCGAGAGAATGGTTGCCACGGTCTTACGGGTCAGCTTTGTTGCTGAACCTATCTTGCCCAACAAGTCATACTTCACTCCGCTCACCATATCGGTGCGCAGTCGGTCGGTGGTGGTCTCTTGTTGCTGCATCATGGAGCCGCCCTTCATGTCGTCGAGCGTAGTATTGTCCTTCTGTTCGCCACGAGTTACGACGTAACTGAGTTGTGTCACAGACAATTCCCTATTGATGGCCGCTACGGCTTTCTCTATGAGTTCCTCGCTATCGAAGTCCACGGTGTAGGCGTACTTATGATTGATACGCTTCCATAGCTCCTGAAACTCCTTCTTGGCGAAATTGTCGTTCAGCTTGTTTTCTGGAGCTCTTGTCTTGCTTCCGTCCTCTATCATGTCATCGAGAGCCTTCGGGTCGAAGATACTCTGTACTCGCTTATACACCTGAGCGGTGTAAGGTTTCAAGTCATCGGACAAAGGTTTCAGTGCATCTGACGCAAGGTCTTTGCGGAATATATCTGTTACCTCACCGCTCTTGGTGATGTAGCCATTCATTCGGAGCTGGAAGTAGATGTCTTGCGCCTCGTCCTTGCTCACGGTATGACGAGTACCGTCTTCCATCTTGAATATCTTGCCAAC
>CAVAIX010000123.1:5397-6908 GCA_963588695.1 Bacteroidaceae bacterium
AAGATGAAGCGCACAGGTTCGTCGAGACTCAGCAACCGCTCCTTGTTCTTCAGGATAAGGTCGTAAGCAGAGGTGTCATCGCTCTGGTCAGAACCACGTTTCACCTCACTGTTCACGGCACGCCCCTTCTTGTCGATCGAGAAATAGCCGGCATGGGTGGCATGGGCGGAGATAGAGCCGAGGTACGCCATATAGTCTGGGTTGAAGATATTTTGGTTATCGTTCAACTCCGCCATGTATTCCTGCTCGAATATCTCTCCGTAGCGTCCCAACAACTGGTTGCCGTCCTCATCATACTTTCGGTAGTTTGCCACCTCGTCGATGAAAAAGAGCGAGAGGCACTTGATGCCACGCTTGAATAGCATCGCCTCCTTGCGGAAGTGTGCTTTGATGGTCTCCCGTATCTGTATGCGTGCCTTGTGGTCGGCGGTGATGTTGCCCTGCACGTCCTTCACATAGAGCGTAGTGCCGTTGCCGAATACCACATGACTGCGCTGCCCGTTCACGGAATCGACACGGATTTCTGTCACCACATATCCACGGTATTGCTCCATCTCACCTGAAAGGAAGTAGAGGTCATCTCCTTCATTTACGTTCTTGTAGTCACGCTTGATGTTACCTGTCTTGTTTTGCACCTCTATCTCCAACCGTGCCTGTGGCGCCTTGTCCTTGGAAAGGATAATGTCTGCAAGATAGATGTAGCTATCCGTACCTTTCAGGTTCTTCAGCTCGAAGCCCACCACCTCTATCTTCTTCACCAATTTCTGGTTGTAGGCATCCAGTGCATCAAGCACATACACCGGATTGTGACTTTCCTTGTGCGTGGCGGAATAGTTGAGCGTGAAGAGCGGATTGAAGCGTGCCAATGCGGTCTGTGTGGCTGCGCCTCCCATCTTCTGTGGTTCGTCGAGGATGATGATGGGATTGTTGGCGGCTATCACGTCGATGGGGCGGCGTGAGCCGAACTCGTCACGCTTGTCGTAGATGATGCGTGCCGCCTTGTTATTCGCACCTTCCTTCAGCGAGGTATTGAACGCCTGGGTGTTTATGATCATCACGTTGATGTCGGCACTCTGCGAGAAGGTGTCTATCTGGTTGAGGTTGTCGCTATTGTAGATGAAATAGCGAGCCTTCTTGCCATAGAGTTCCATGAAGTGGTCTTGCGTGATGTCGAAACTCTTCTTCACGCCTTCACGGATGGCAATGCTTGGCACCACCACGATGAACTTGGTCCAACCGTAACGTTTGTTCATCTCAAACATGGTCTTGATATAGACGTATGTCTTACCCGTACCTGTCTCCATCTCAATGTCAAGTTGACAGGCTCCGAGCTTCTTCACCACTTCACTGCTGAGGTGGATGTTGTTGTCGGTCTGTGTGTGGTGGATGTTGTCGAGGAGGTCTTGCTCGCTCAGTACGATGGCTCCGTTCTTGTAGCCGGTGTTCTCGTCATCGTCGAACATTCCCTTTTGAATCATTCGCTTGCCGTTCACCTCCACATACACCTTTCC
>CAVAIX010000124.1:0-6897 GCA_963588695.1 Bacteroidaceae bacterium
GTTTTATTTTGTATTTCTCTCGGTTTGCACTACCCCTGACGCTGCGCGTCGAAGGTACTTTCGCTCTGAAATGAAAAGAAAAACACGTTTTTCTTTTGCATTTCCCTCGCTTAATCGTACCTTTGCACCATATTATATAGATTTAGTATACTGAATGAGAGAATTTGTCATTTCCGAAGTCAAAGCCGAGACCGCCGTGCTCGTGGGACTGATTACCCAGGAACAGGACGAAGCCAAGACGAAGGAATACCTCGACGAACTGGAATTTCTTGCCGACACGGCAGGGGCTGTCACCGTAAAACGCTTCACACAGAAGGTGCAGGGTCCCAGTCAAGTGACCTATGTGGGCAAGGGAAAGTTAGAGGAAATCAAGCAATACGTCAAGATGCAGGAGGAAGCCGCCAATGATGACCCCACTGGCGAGACACAACCCGTGGGCATGGTCATCTTCGACGACGAGCTGTCAGCCAAACAAATGCGCAACATCGAAGCCGAACTGAAAGTGAAGATTCTGGATCGCACCTCGCTGATACTCGACATCTTCGCCATGCGCGCACAGACCGCCGAGGCCAAGACGCAGGTGGAATTGGCGCAATACCGCTACATGCTGCCACGACTGCAACGGCTGTGGACACACCTGGAACGCCAGGGTGGCGGTTCGGGAAGCGGTGGCGGAAAGGGCAGCGTAGGACTCCGCGGACCAGGCGAGACGCAGTTAGAGATGGACCGCCGCATCATTCTGCATCGCATCACCCTGCTGAAACAGCGACTGGCGGACATCGACAAACAGAAGTCCACACAGCGTAAGAATCGAGGACGACTGATCCGTGTGGCACTGGTCGGATACACGAACGTTGGAAAATCAACCCTGATGAACCTCTTATCCAAGAGTGACGTGTTTGCCGAGAACAAACTCTTCGCCACCCTTGACACCACGGTGCGTAAGATGGTGATCGACAACCTTCCCTTCCTCTTGGCTGACACGGTGGGCTTCATCCGCAAACTGCCCACCGACCTCGTGGACTCCTTCAAGTCAACCCTCGATGAGGTGCGCGAAGCCGACATGATGGTACATGTGGTGGACATCTCGCATCCCGACTTTGAGGAGCAGATTCAGGTGGTGGAGAAGACACTGGCCGACCTAGGCTGCGCCGACAAACCCTCGATGATGGTGTTCAACAAGATTGATGCCTACCGCTGGGTGGAGAAGGAGGCCGATGACCTCACGCCCCCCACCCGAGAGAACGTGACGCTGGACGAGCTGAGAGCCACATGGATGGCCAAGATGCCAGGCGACTGCCTGTTCGTGTCGGCACGCGAGCGACAGAACATTGACACACTACGCGAGGTGCTCTACCAGAAAGTGCGCCAACTCCACGTGCAGAAATACCCGTACAACGATTTCCTGTACCCCGTGGAAGACTACGAATAAAACAAAAAAAATCGCAACGATGAGAACATACAGACCTTTGACCCCCGAAGAGATTGACATCCTCGAACGCAACAACTGCTGGGCAGAACACTGGGAAGACGTGCAGGTGGCAGAAGACTTCTCGCCCTACGGCTTCCACCGTGTCGTGTTCTACGGTGAAATCCGACTGGGCGTGTTCGACCGCCAAGTTGAGGTGACCAAGGGCTTCTGCAAACACGCTGGCATCAACGATGCTACGCTGCGCAATGTCACCATCGGTGACAACTGTCTGATAGAGAAGATAGGCAACTTCATCAACAACTACACCATCGGCGACAACTGCTACATCTCCAACGTGTCGACCATGGAAACCACCGAGGGAGCCACCTACGGCGAAGACCACATGATTTCGGTGCTCAACGAGATGGGCGACGGCAACCTCGTGCTGTTCCACGACCTCAACTCGCAGCTTGCCGCTTTCATGGTGAAACACTTCAGCGACAAAGTACTGAAGGAGAAAATCACACGACTCATCCGCGAGGAGGTCCGCATCACGCTGCCCGAACGCGGCACACTCGGCAACGGCGTGAAGATCATCAACACCAAGGAAATCACCAACACCGTGGTGAGGGACGACTGCGAAATCAACGGTGCATCACGACTGAGCGACTGCACCATCCTCAGTTCGAAAGACGCTTCGGTGTACATCGGCACAGGGGTTATCTGCGAAAACTCCATCATCTCCAATGGTTGCAGCATCACCAACTCGGTGAAGATGCAGGACTGCTTCGTAGGCGAGGCCTGTCAGATTACCAACGGGTTCACCGCAGAGGCCAGCGTGTTCTTCGCCAACTCCTACATGGCCAACGGTGAGGCTTGTGCCGCCTTCTGCGGTCCTTTCTCGGCCTCCCACCACAAGTCGAGCCTGCTCATCGGTGGGGAGTTCTCGTTCTACAACGCTGGGTCGAACACCAATTTCTCCAACCATGCTTACAAAATGGGGCCACTGCACTACGGCACACTGGAGCGCGGCACGAAGACCGCCAGCGGCGCCTACGTGCTGATGCCCGCCAAGATAGGAGCGTTCTCCGTCTGCTTCGGCAAACTGATGAACCATCCAGACATGCGCTGCCTGCCCTTCGCCTATCTGATGGCCTACGGCGACACCATGTACATCGTACCCGGACGCAACATCACCACCGTGGGACTCTACCGCGACATCAAGAAATGGCCCAAGCGCGACAAGCGTGCCGCCTCCTGCCGCAAGAGCATCATCAACTTCGACTGGCTGTCGCCCTTCACCGTGGGCGAGATTGTGGAGGGCAAGCGAATCCTGGAAGCACTCCGCCAAGCTGGCGGCGACAACGTGTCGTCGTACAACTACCACGAATACATCATCAACGCCAGCTCACTGCGCAAGGGCATCAAATACTACGACATTGCGCTGCGCATCTATATGGGAGCCGTGCTGAAGCGCGCCATCAAGGGCGGCTGGCTCGGCAAACCAACCTCCGACACAGGACTGGGACACTGGACGGATCTCTCTGGACTACTGCTGCCCGTGAGCGAGGAACAGCGACTCATCGACGATATCAAGAACGACAACATCGAGAGTGTGACGGACATCCTCGACCGCTTCAACGACATCGATGCGCACTACCGTCAATACCAGTGGGCATGGACCTACCGTCTCATCCTGGACTACTATGGACTGGAAGAGTTGACCGCCGCCGACCAGTCGCGCATCCGCGAAGACTACATCCGCGCCCGGCGCGCCTGGGTGGCAGAAATCCGCAAAGATGCCGAGAAGGAGTTTGCCATGGGCGATGTAGAACAGGGCGTGTTCGACGACTTCATCACGAAACTCGACCACGAGATTGATTTCGAAGACTGAAACATACATTATTTATAATCATCAAACAAATGAAAGCAAAACACATCATCTCCCTCCTGGCACTCGCCGTGGCCACCACCGCAGCAGCCAAGGATTACAAGTACGAGACCGTGCCCGGCGATGCGATGAAAACGCGCATCTACACACTCGACAACGGTTTGAAGGTGTACATGTCAGTGAACAAAGAAAAGCCACGCTTGCAGGCCAACGTGGTGGTGAAAACAGGCTCACGCAACGACCCTGCTGAGACCACTGGACTGGCTCACTACCTGGAACACCTCATGTTCAAGGGCAGCCAGAAGTTCGGCACGACCGACGCTGCCAAGGAGAAGCCCTATCTCGACGAGATCACCAAGAGATACGAGAGCTACCGCAAGCTCACCGATCCCGAGCAGCGCAAGCAGGCCTACCACGAGATTGACTCCATCTCGCAGCTGGCCGCTAAGTACAACATCCCGAACGAATACGATAAACTCATGTCGAGCATCGGCAGCGAGGGCACCAATGCCTACACCTCGAACGATGTAACCTGCTATGTGGAGAACATCCCCTGCAACGAAATTGAGAACTGGGCTAAGGTACAGAGCGACCGTTTCCAGAACATGGTCATCCGTGGTTTCCACACCGAGTTGGAAGCCGTCTATGAAGAGAAGAACATCTCCATGGCCAGCGACGGAACGAAGGAGTTTGCCGCCCTCTGGAAGCTCCTCACCCCTACCCACCCCTACGGTACACAGACCACCATTGGTGAGCAGGATCACTTGAAGAACCCCAGCATCGTCAACATCCAGAACTACTTCCGCCGCTACTATGTGCCCAACAACGTGGCCATCGTCATGGCTGGCGACTTCGACCCAGATACAACGATTGCACTCATCGACAAGTACTTCGGCAGCTGGAAGCGTAACGACAACCTGTCGCGCCCCGAGTTCGGACTGCAACCTGAAATCACTGCTGTGAAGGACTCCACCGTGGTGGGCAAAGAGGCAGAGAACGTCTTACTGGCCTGGCGCTTCAAGGGTGCCAACGACCTGCAGAACGATACCATCGACGTGATTTCCGAGATGCTGGCCAACGGAAAGGCCGGACTCTTCGAGGTGAACCTGGAGCAGAAGATGAAGCTCGCCGCAGGCGCTGCCTTCCCCTATGCCCTGCACGACTACACTGCATTCCTCGTGGAAGGACGCCCCAACAAGGGACAGCAGTTGGAAGAGGCTCGGGCACTCCTGTTGGGAGAGATGGAGAACCTCCGACGCGGCAACTTCTCTGACGACCTGCTTCCCTCCGTCATTGCCAACAAGAAGCTCAACTACTACAAGAAACTGGACAACAACCAAAACCGCGCCAGCCTCATGGTAGATGCCTTCGTCAACGATCAGAACTGGGCCGACGTGGCTGGACAGCTCGACCGCCAGAGCAAGCTGACCAAGCAGGACATCGTTGACTTCGCCAACAAATACCTCCGCGCAGACAACTTCGTCTGCGTCTACAAGCGCACTGGTGTGGATTCCACACTGAAGAAAATTGAGAAGCCCATCATCACACCCATCCCCGCCAACCGCGAGTATGAGAGTGACTTCGTCAAGGAAATCAAGAACACGGAGGTGGCTCCCATCCAGCCGCAGTTCCTCGACTTCAAGAAGGACCTCACCGTGACCAAGACAAGTAAGAAGTTGCCGCTCATCTATAAGAAGAACACCGACGACGGACTCTTCAACCTCGTGTTCCGCTACGACTTCGGCGACGAGGACGACATCCGTTACAGCTACGCTGCCAGCTATCTAGACTACATCGGCACGGCCAGCAAGAGCGTGTCGGAAATCAAGCAGGCCTTTTACAAACTCGCCTGCAACTATAGTGTGTCGCAGGGTAGCAAGACCATGCAGATCAGCCTCAACGGACTGAACGAGAATCTGCCCGCTGCCCTCCAGCTATTAGAAGACCTGTTGCATAACGCCAAAGCCGACCAAACCACCTGGAATCAGTACGTGGATCTGCTGGAAAAGAGCGGCGCAGATGCCAAGACCAATCAGCGTTCCAACTTCAGCTACCTGTGGGCCTACGGCACCTACGGTCCCTACAACCCCAACCGCAACAGCATCAAGCCGGACGAGTTGCGTAAGACCGACCCGCAGGAGATCGTCAACCTGTTGGGTGGACTGAACGACATGGAGCACACCGTGCTGTACTACGGTCCCTACAGCGAGAAGGAACTCAGCGCACTGCTGGCCAAGGAGCACAAGACCGCCAAGAAACTGGCTGCCGTGCCCGAGGGCAAGGAGTACAAGATGATTGAGCCGAAGAGCAACGAGATCCTCATCGCTCCCTACGAGGCCAAGAACATTTATTTGCGCAAATACCAGAACGAAGGCAAGACCTTCAACGCGGAGAACGTCGCACTCGTGGGACTCTTCAACGAGTACTTCGGTGGCAGCATGAACGCCATCGTCTTCCAGGAGCTTCGCGAGACCCGCGGACTGGCCTACAACGCTGGTGCACTCTATGCACGCCCGGGACGCAAAGACGGCACGGAATACTTCTTCACCCACATCATCTCACAGAACGACAAGATGATGGACTGCGTCAACGTGTTCGACGACATCATCAACAACCTGCCGCAGAACGAGGCCGCCTTCAACCTGGCTAAGCAGGGACTCACCAAGAGTCTGCAGAGCCAGCGCACCACCAAGGCTAACGTCCTCTGGGCCTACATCAGTGCCAAGGACAAGGGACTGGACTACGACCCCAACAAGAAGTTGTACGAGACACTGCCCGCCATCACCCTGCAGGACATCACCAACTTCGAGAAGCAGAACATCGTGGGCAAGCCCTACCGCCTGATTATCCTCGGCGACGAGAAGAACCTCGATATGGAGGCACTTGAGAAGATTGCTCCCGTGAAACGACTCTCGCAGGAGGAAATCTTCGGATTCTAAGACCAGTCTATGTTGAACCTACAAATCACGAAAGAGAATGACTCCAGAATTCAAATACGCCCCGATGTTCCAGACGGGCAAGGACGACACCGAATACCGGCTGCTCTCGAAGGAGGGCATCAGCACAGCCGAGTTTGAGGGGAAGGAAATCGTCAAAGTATCGAAAGAGGCACTGACGCTGTTGGCACAGCAGGCTTTCCACGACGTGGAGTTCATGCTGCGTCGCTCCCACAACGAGCAGGTGGCCGCCATCCTAAGCGACCCCGAATCGTCGGAGAACGACAAGTATGTAGCACTGCAGTTCCTGCGCAACGCGGAAACCGCCGTCAAGGGCATCCTGCCCTTCTGCCAAGACACCGGCACGGCCATCATCCACGGCGAGAAAGGCCAGCAGGTGTGGACGGGCTTTGAGGACGAAGAAGCCCTCAGCCGGGGTGTCTACAACACCTTCACGCAGGACAACCTGCGCTACTCGCAGAACGCGCCACTCAATATGTACGACGAGGTGAACACGCGCTGCAACCTGCCCGCACAGATTGACATCGAGGCCACCGAAGGGGCGGAATACCGCTTCGTGATGGTGGCCAAGGGCGGCGGCTCGGCCAACAAGACCTACTTCTACCCCATGACCAAGGCCACCATCCAGAACGAGGGCA
>CAVAIX010000125.1:0-6743 GCA_963588695.1 Bacteroidaceae bacterium
GTGTATGGACCGCCATGGCCATCGAACTGACGTTCCGCGGCTTGATGTTCCTCACACGCCTCTGCCGAGGTGGCTGGCTGAAAAATTAATAGCAAAAAGACCTCTAAGGTGAAAGCCGCATAAGCCAATCTTGAAATAACTGTCATTTGATTGCAGAAGCTACACACAAAAAAGGGGACTCTCGTCCCTCACCCCCAAACCTGTTGCAGCATAAGCTGCATACAGGGTATTCATCTTGCGTCGTGTGTCTTTCTACCTTTCTCTAACTAAATACCTTTGTTATCCTTTCTACAATCTCCGTTGTCCAATAATCCCTTGTTATCCTTTCTGTTATCCTGTCTTCCTACCTTATCTACCTATTTACTACTTACAATCTGCTTACTTACAATCTTTCATCTTTCAATTCCTATTGAACTGTGTCTCTCTAAATCACGCTGCAAAGGTAAGCGGATTTCATGAACCTGCCATGAAATCCGCTCAAAAATCATCGAAATTGATTATAATCTTGACCTTAATCAATATTTTGTGCCCGCGCACACAGTTCCGTTTCCACCAAATTGGTCAACTCGACAAACTTTGCAATGGTGAGTTGTTCGGGTCGCTGCGTCATCATCTCGTGTCGTGTCAGGGGCGAGTCAAGCGTCGGAAGGTCAGGCAGGAGTTGGCGCAGCGAGACACGCAACATCTTGCGGCGCTGATTGAACACGGTCTTGACGACGCGCTTGAAGAGTCGTTCGTCGCAGCCGAGATGCTCCACCTTGTTGCGCGTCATGCGGATGACGGCACTCTTCACCTTGGGCGGCGGATTGAACACGGTCTCGTCGACGGTGAAGAGATAGTCCACATCGTACCAAGCCTGCGTCAGCACCGACAGGATGCCATAGGCTTTGTTGCCCGGTGCACTGGCCATACGCAGTGCCACCTCACGCTGTATCATGCCCGTACAGCAAGGTATCAAGTCGCGATTGTCCAGCATCTTGAAAAAGATCTGCGACGAGATGTCATAGGGATAGTTGCCCGTCAGCACGAACGGCTGTCCGTCGAACACCTTAGTGAGATCCATGCGCAGGAAGTCTTCACCGAGGATGTTCTCGCGCAGTCGGGGGAAATGCTCGTTGAGGTAGGCCACACTCTCGCGGTCAATCTCCACCACCTTCAGTGGCCGGGGCTTTTCTGTCAGGTATTGCGTCATCACGCCCATGCCCGGCCCTACTTCCAGTACGGGCAGTCTGGGACACGCGTCAACGGTATCGGCAATACGTTTAGCAATGCCGAGGTCGGTAAGGAAATGTTGACCGAGGTTTTTCTTTGGCTTTACTTGTTTCATGTTTGCATCTTGGTTACGCGCTGCAAAGGTAAGACAAATTATTAAAAAAAACGGGGTTTTCTTTGTATTTCGCCCGATTTACACTAACTTTGCAGCCGATTTTAACATAAAGAGAATGCAGGATATCCGTAACATTGCGATTATCGCACACGTAGACCACGGTAAGACGACACTCGTGGACAAGATGATGCTTGCAGGAAACCTGTTCCGTGAGGGACAGGACCTGAGCAGCCAGGTATTGGACTCCAACGACTTGGAGCGCGAACGGGGCATCACGATTCTTTCCAAAAATGTGAGTATTAACTGGAAAGGTACAAAGATAAACATCATAGACACTCCAGGACACTCCGACTTCGGAGGCGAGGTGGAACGCGTACTGAACATGGCCGACGGCTGTCTGCTGTTGGTTGATGCCTTTGAAGGCCCTATGCCCCAGACTCGCTTCGTCTTGCAGAAGGCATTGGAGATTGGGTTGAAGCCCATCGTTGTGGTCAACAAGGTGGACAAGCCCAACTGCCGTCCAGAAGAGGTTTACGAAATGGTGTTCGACTTGATGTTCTCACTCAACGCCACCGAAGACCAGTTGGACTTCCCCGTGGTGTACGGTTCTGCCAAGAACGGATGGATGGGCGAAGACTACAACAAGCCCACCACCGACATCACTTATCTGCTCGACAAGATTATCGAAGTGATTCCTGCCCCCAAACAGATTGAGGGAACGCCACAGATGCTGATTACCAGCTTAGACTATAGTAGCTATACGGGTCGCATCGCCGTGGGTCGTGTCCACCGCGGACAGCTGAAGGACGGCCAGCAGGTGGTCATCAGCCACCGCGACGGTTCACAGGAGAAAACGAAGATTAAGGAGTTGCACGTGTTCGACGGCATGGGACACCAGCGCACCGAGCAGGTGGACTGCGGTGACATCTGTGCCGTGATAGGACTGGAGAAATTCGAGATTGGCGACACCATCTGCGATGTGGAGCATCCCGAACCGCTGCCTCCTATTGCCATCGACGAACCCACCATGTCCATGCTCTTCACCATCAACGACTCTCCTTTCTTCGGTAAGGAAGGCAAATTCGTCACCTCACGCCATATCAACGAGCGTCTGGAAAAGGAACTGGAGAAGAACTTGGCACTGCGTGTCCGTCAGATGGAGGATGCCAACGACCGCTGGATTGTCAGCGGACGCGGCGTGCTGCACCTCTCCGTGCTCATCGAGACCATGCGCCGCGAGGGCTATGAGTTGCAGGTGGGACAGCCACAGGTTATCTATAAGGAGATTGACGGTGTGAAATGTGAACCCATCGAGGAACTCACCATCAACGTGCCCGAAGAATTTGCCTCCAAGATGATTGACATGGTGACGCGTCGCAAGGGCGATATGACCTCCATGGTCAACCTCGGTGAACGCGTAGATATCGAGTTCGACATTCCCTCACGCGGCATCATCGGACTGCGCACCAACGTGCTGACTGCATCGCAGGGTGAAGCCATCATGGCTCACCGCTTCAAGGAATACCAACCCTACAAGGGCGACATTGAGCGCCGCATCAACGGCTCGATGATTGCCATGGAGACGGGAACAGCTTTCGCCTACTCCATCGATAAGTTGCAGGATCGCGGAAAGTTCTTCATCGATCCAGGCGAAGAGGTCTACTATGGTGAGGTGGTCGGCGAACACGTCCACGACAACGACCTCGTGGTCAACGTGACCAAGGCCAAGCAGCTCACCAATGTGCGCGCATCGGGTTCAGACGACAAGGCGCGCATCATCCCGAAGACGGTCATGTCGCTTGAGGAGTGCCTGGAGTATATCAAGGAGGACGAACTCGTGGAGGTTACCCCGAAGTCCATGCGTATGCGCAAAATCATCCTTGACCACGACCAGCGCAAGAAGGCCAATAAGTCGTAACCTTATTGTTTTCTATTCGAACAGCGATTCCACGAACGTCTTGGTGACGTGGAACGAGTTGTCGGCGATGGTGTTCCAAAAATCGTGGTACATCGAGGCATCGGTATCGCGCAGCGGGATATCACTCACCACACGATAGGAGATAAAGGGCACACCATATCTGAAACACGCCTGTGCGATGGCTGCAGACTCCATGTCTACGGCCTTCGCATCGGGGAAGTGGCTGATGATGTCGCGCATCTTTTCCTTGGAATCCACGAACCAGTCGCCCGTCACAATCAGTCCGGGATGGACGGTAAAGTCCTCACCCTTCACCTGACAGGCTTTCTCCAACAGACGGGCATCGGGTTTGTAGTAGGCTGGCATATCCTGCATCTGTCCGTATTCCACGGCACTGCCGCAGTACACATCATGGAAGCGCACCTCAGCGCCCACCACCACATCGCGGACACGGATGTCGTCGCCATTACCACCAGCACAACCGCTGGACACGATGACATCGGGATGGTGTCTGCGGATCATCTCGGCGGTTCCCAAGGCTGCGTTCACCTTACCGATACCACACTTCTCTACCACTACGCGGTCGTCACCGAACAAGTGCTGCAACTGCTGCATTTCCTTGTCCATTGCCACGATAATTCCTATTTTCATGTTTCGTTTCCGTTGATTTCTGCGTGCAAAGGTACTAAAATTTGCGTAAAATAGTTATCTTTGCACGCGGAAACAAAAACAAAACGGTTATGAAAAGTTTGAAGCAGTGGTTGCCGGACATCCTGGCAGTGATTTTGTTTGCGGCAATCTCGTTTGCCTATTTCTTCCCCGCAGATATCGAAGGGCGCATCCTCTACCGCCACGACTCCTCGGCAGGACGCGGTGCAGGACAGGAAGCATCGGAATACTACCAGCGCACGGGAGAGCGCACGCGGTGGACCAATTCCCTCTTCGGCGGAATGCCCACCTACCAGACCTCACCGTCCTACCACAGCACAGACCTCCTCTCGCAGGTGGGCAACGCCTACCACCTGTGGATGCCAGAAAACGTGTGGTACGTCTTCGTCTACCTCTTGGGATTCTATCTCCTGCTACGCGCTTTCGACTTCCGTTGGTATATGGCCACACTGGGTGCCGTCGTCTGGGCGTTCTCCAGCTACTTCTTCATCATCATTGCCGCAGGCCATATCTGGAAGGTCATCGCACTGGCCTATCTACCACCGATGATAGCGGGCGTGGTGTTAGCCTACCGACGCAGATACGCGGCAGGATTCCTTATCACCGCGCTGTTCTCCGCGCTGGAGGTACTGGCCAACCATGTGCAGATGACCTACTACTTCCTGTTTGTCGTGGCGGCAATGGTCATCGCCTTCCTCATTGAAGGAGCCATGCGCAGGGACTGGCAACACCTCGCGAAAGCCACGGGTGTGTGCATCGCAGGTGCCGCCGTCGGCATCTGCATCAACATGTCGAACCTCTACCACACCTGGCAGTACGGCAAGGAGACCATGCGCGGACAGAGTGAGCTGGTCAAGAAGAACACGGCCAACCAGACCTCCAGCGGACTGAATCGCGACTATATCACCCAGTGGAGCTACGGCATCGACGAGACCTGGACACTGCTGATACCCAACACCAAAGGCGGTGCCAGTGTCAGCATCTCCTCCGACCCTACCGCCATGAAGAAGGCCGATGCGACGGTGAGTGATTTCTTCCAAGACACCTTCCATATGGACATCTACGGCAACTTCCAGGAGTATTGGGGCACACAGCCTATGACGGCCGGCCCAGTCTATGTGGGAGCCTTCGTCCTGATGCTGTTCATCCTCGGCCTGTTCATCGTCAAAGGCCCCATGAAGTGGGCCTTGCTGGCCGTCACCATCCTTTCCATCCTCCTGTCCTGGGGCAGGAACTTCATGCCGTTCACCGATTTCTTCCTCGACTACGTGCCGATGTATGCCAAGTTCCGGACGGTAGCCTCCATCCTCGTCATTGCGGAATTCACCATTCCACTGTTGGCCATGTTAGCACTGAAGAAGATAGTGGACGAACCCGAGATTTTGACAACCAAGAAGCGTTGGCTCTACCTCTCCTTCGGACTGACGGGCGGTGTAGCACTACTCTTTGCCTTGCTGCCAGACCTTTTCTTCGATTTCAATTCCATCCACGACGCAGACACCGTGAACAGTCTCAACGCGCAACTCAGCAGCATTCTGGCTGGCTATCCCGACCTGCTGTCCGACTACCAGCAGAACATCCTGCCGCGCATCATGCCCAGCCTTGCCGCCATGCACAAAGCGGTGTTCACGGCCGACTGTCTGCGCTCTTTCGTCATCATCGCCATTGGCATGGTGCTGCTGTTGCTGTTCCGCCGACACCTCATTCGCAAGGAATGGCTGGTCGCCGCCCTGACCGTGCTGTGCCTGCTGGATATGTGGCAAGTGAACAAACGCTATCTCAACGACGAGATGTTCGTGTCGAAGACCGTACGCGAAGAGCCTGTGCAGAAATCAGTGGCCATCGACCATATCCTACAGGATAAGACACTCGACTTCCGGGTGCTCAACTTAGCTGGCGACACATTCAACGAGAACGAGACGAGCTTCTACCTGAAGAGCATCGGCGGCTACCATGCCGCTAAGTTGCGCCGCTATCAGGAACTCATCGACGAGCATATCAAGAAGGAGATTATGGAACTGTCCACCGCTTTCAACGAGGCACGGGGCGATATGACCAAGGTCAATGGCGACTCCGTCTATCCCGTACTGAATATGCTCAACACGAAATACTTCATCCTGCCGCTGCAGGCCAACCAAACCGTACCTGTGGAGAATCCCTATCGCTACGGCAACGCTTGGTTCGTGGACAAGGTGGGCTATGTCGACAATGCCAATGACGAGATCGATGCCCTACACCGCATCAACCTGCGCCATCAGGCCGTGGCCGACAGCCAGTTTGAAACCATCCTCGGGAACAGCACGCCTCAGGATACAGTCAGCATCGTGACGCTAAAGACCTACCAACCTAATGAGTTGACCTACGAGGTGCGGTCGGGAAAAGGTGGCGTGGTGGTGTTCTCCGAGATCTATTACCCTGGATGGACAGCTACAGTAGATGGTCAGGAACAGGAGTTAGGCCGCGTCAATTACGTGCTACGCGCCCTAAAGGTAGCTCCTGGCCGTCATCAGGTGGTGCTCACCTTCAAGCCGAAGAGCATCGCACGAACCGAGACCATCGCCTACTGCGCCATGGGTGTTCTGCTGTTACTGGCCGTAGCACTGGTTACTGGACGCCTCCGCAAGAGACGCCCGTCCGCCACAGACCATTCACCATCCTGCTGACCCTTCAACCGCCGTATGGAATTCAGAACACCTGTAGACATCGCCACCCCGTCCTTCCAGATAGCACCCTTGGAACGGATACTGTGCGTGGGTTCCTGCTTTGCCGACCATATCGGACAGCGGTTCGTCGACAACAAGTTCCGCGCGATGGTGAACCCCTATGGCG
>CAVAIX010000126.1:0-6666 GCA_963588695.1 Bacteroidaceae bacterium
GAGCTTGCCAACACCTTGCCAACACCTTGCCAAATGCTTGCCAAATGCTTGCCTACACTATGCGAAGAGTTGTCCGTTGCGTTAAACTTCCCTATTCGCTTTGCTATATCCAGATTTCTTCGTAACTTTGCGGTCGTATTTCCTCACAGACCTGTCTGATGAACACGAAAAGAATACTTACCCTGCTTTTCACTCTGACCGTCGCACTCGCCGGCCACGCTGTGCTGAAAGAGAAAGACTTGCCACAGACCCTACACATCCTGCGGACGGAACTGACGGCCGCTCACCGTGAGTTGACTGGGCAATTGGATATGGGTAAGGAGCAGAGCAAAAGGGTGCGCGACGCGCTCTTCGCCACCATGGAGCGAGCAAATCAAAACGCGCTAATGCTCTATTCGCAGAAGCAGGACTACGTGTTCGACTTGACCTATGCCTGTCACGAGGCCACCGAGCAGTACCACCAGTTCAAGCAGCAACAACTGCCCTTCAACACCTGGATGGATAAGCTCAACGGCAATATTGCGCGCTACGACTCCCTCGTCACGTCGCTCCGCTCCATGCCCACCATGATGCTTGACGAGCGCGCCAAGACCGACCGTAGCGTCTGCCTCACCCTTGCCACCAGCATCCGAAACAATTTGGAGGAGAGTCGGAGCACGATGCAGGACTACCTCACCTTCTACAACATGACAGAGAAGCGGTTGGCTTCCCTCAACGACTATGCCCAAAAGCGATACAACGACATACAGACCAGCATCTTCCGCAATGGGGGCGACAGCTATACGAGCATCCTTGCAGACTGGCCGCACCAGTGGCGCACCACCGTGCAGACGGTGGCGAGGAAATACCAGCCCAACGCCAACTCACAGTGGGACAGTCGCTGGATCGTCGGACTGTTGGTGTCCATTCTCGTCTATGCCATCATCGCCACTCTGCTCAACTTCGTGACCATCCGCTACATCGTGCCGAAACGCTTCCGCACGGCTGAGTTTAGGAAGAAGCAGACCTGCATCACGATGGCCACCACCACCGTGACCTTCGGTATCATCCTGGCCGTCACGCTGACTGTCTCGCAACAGCACTTCTTCATCATGGCCTGCAACCTGTTAGTCAACTTCGCATGGCTGATGGGTGCCATCCTCATCTCACTGCTGCTGCGCGTCAAAGGCAGTCAGATTCAGAGTGCCTTCCGCATCTACACACCACTGTTGGTGATGAGTTTCTTGGTCATCGTCTTCCGCATCATCCTCATCCCCAACGAGCTGGTCAACCTCATCTTCCCGCCCATCCTCGTGCTCTGCGCCCTATGGCAGTGGAGCGTGATGGCGCGCCACAACCGGAACATCCCCAAGTCAGACATCTTCTACGCCTATGTCACACAGGCCGTTTTCATCGTCTCAGTGGTCTGTTCCTGGACGGGATACACGCTGTTTGCCGTGCAACTGCTCATCTGGTGGACCATGCAGCTCACCTGCATCCTCACCATCACCTGCGCCCTACAATACCTCAAACTCTACGGTACCAAGCGCCGCTACGCTGAGAAACCCGTCACCAAGACATGGGCCTACGACCTGCTCTATCAAGTGTTACTGCCCGTGACAGGTGTGGTCTCCGTCATGGTTAGCCTCTACTGGGCAGCCGACGTGTTCAACCTGACCGAGCTATGTTGGAAAATCTTCAACGCGCGGTTTGTCAACCTCAGCAACCTGCAGATCAGTATCCTCTCACTGGCCAGCGTTGTCAGTATGTGGTTTCTGTTTGCCTACATCAGCAACACCATCCTGCAGTTCCTCCGGATGCACTACCGCACCGCCGACCCCTCAACGGCAGCCAGCCGCGAAGTGATGGGAAAGAACGTGACACAGGTCATCGTGTGGGGCGCGTGGTTCCTCATCACCATGAACATCTTAGGTGTCTCCCTGGAGTGGTTGTTAGTGGTGAGCGGTGGCCTGTCGACGGGTATCGGTTTTGCCTCGAAAGACATCATCGAGAACATCTACTACGGCATCTCGCTCATGGCTGGACGCATCAAGATGGGCGACTGGATCGAAGTGGACGGCACCATGGGCAAGGTGACGGCCATCAACTACACATCAACCATCGTAGAGTCCATCTACGGCGAAGTCATCACCTTCCAAAACTCGCAACTCTTCACCAAGAACTACAAGAATCTGACACGCAACCACGGATATATCCTGACCACCATTCACTACGGGGTGGCCTACGGCAGCAACCTGCAGCAGGTCATGCAATTGGTGGACGCGGCCGTCAACGACCTACATCACCAGTGGATTGACGACTCCAAGACCGTCAAGTCGGTGGTGGGCGAGCTGGGCGACTCCAGTGTCAACCTCAAGATGTTCGTGTGGGCAGAAGCCACCAAACGCTCCTATGTGACGAGCGACGTGCTCAAAACCATCTACGACACCCTCAACGCCAACGGCATCGAGATACCGTTCCCGCAACAGGATGTCCATCTGCACAGTGAACAGACAGCCTGTGCGGCAAACAACCAGAAAAACTGACAAGACCATTTATGAAAGCAACATTCATCGCAGGACCCTGCGTCATCGAATCGGCGGAACTGCTCGACACCGTAGCACAGAAACTGGTGGACATCAACCGCCGACTGAACACCGACATCATCTTCAAGGCTTCGTTCGACAAGGCCAACCGCACCTCCATCCACTCCTTCCGTGGACCAGGACTGGAGCGCGGACTGCAGCTATTAGCAGACGTGAAGACGAAATACGGGCTGCGCCTGCTGACCGACATCCACGAGGCGTGGCAGGCCAAGCCAGTGGGCGAGGTGGTCGACGTGATACAGATTCCGGCCTTCCTCTGTCGACAGACCGACCTACTCGTGGCAGCAGCCCAGACGGGGCGCACCGTCAACATCAAGAAGGCACAGTTCCTCAGTGGACAGGATATGCGCTACCCTGTGGAGAAAGCCCGCGAGGCTGGTGCCACGGACGTGTGGCTCACCGAACGCGGAAACATGATGGGCTACAACAACCTCGTGGTGGACTTCCGCAACATCCCCGATATGTTAGAGATTGTGCCCAACGTCATCATGGACTGCACACACAGCGTGCAGCGTCCTGGTGGAGCGGACGGCAAGACGGGAGGCGACCGCCGCTTCGTGCCACAGATGGCACTGGCCGCCAAGGCTTTCGGAGCCACCGGCTGGTTCTTTGAGGTACACCCCGACCCCGACAAGGGACTGAGCGACGCTGCCAATATGTTGGAACTGGACAAGTTGGAAACCCTCGTAGCCCAGTTGATAGGAAAGGAACAATAACGAAAGAGACCCATGACAACAAGAGAATACGCCATACAATGTATCCGAGACGAGGCACAGGCCGTGCTCGACCTCATCCCGCAACTGGACGAGAACTTCGACCGCGCCGTGGAACTCATCTACGCCTGCCACGGCAAGGTGATTGTCACAGGCGTGGGAAAGAGCGGCCACATCGGTGCGAAGATAGCAGCCACACTGGCTTCGACAGGCACACCGTCATTCTTCATCAATCCGCTCGATGTCTACCACGGCGACCTTGGCGTCATGTCGAAGGGCGACGTGGTGCTGGCCATCTCCAACTCTGGACAGACCGACGAGTTGCTGCGCTTCATCCCCATGGTGCTCCACATGGAGATTCCCATCATCGGCATGAGCGGCAACCCCAAGTCGCTGTTGGCCAAATACTCCACCTGCCACCTCAACGTCTCGGTAGAGAAAGAAGCCTGTCCCCTCAACCTCGCACCTACCAGCAGTACGACGGCCACACTCGTCATGGGCGACGCGCTGGCCGTGGCACTGATGGAGAAACGCCACTTCCGTCCGCAGGACTTCGCCCAGTTCCACCCTGGCGGTGAACTCGGCAAGCGACTGCTCACCACGGCTCAGGACGTGATGATCACCGAGAACCTGCCCATCCTCTCGCCCGAGATGCACTTGGGCGAAGCCGTCATACTGGTCAGCAAGGGCAAGCTCGGCCTCGGCATTGCCGTCGTCGACGGACAGATCACAGGACTCATCACCGATGGTGACATCCGCCGCGCCATGGAACGCTGGCAGGCCGAGTTCTTTGATCGCACCGTGGCCGACATCATGACGCGCACGCCGAAGAAAGTGTCGCCGCAGACCAAGATCTCCGAGATACAGAAGATCATGAACAAGAACAAGATACACAACGTACTCGTGACAGACAGCCAGAACAGGCTGCTCGGCGTCGTGGATCGCTACGCCTGCGTGTTGCCGTAAAGTGACTGAAGCTGCCAAGAACCACCATGCTAAGACACAAGATACTGACGCTCCTAATACTCCTGTCCCTTACGGCAAGGGCACAGACCAGCGACTCGCTCATCGTCCGCACACTGCAAGACAACGGTGTACACTTCTCCCACGACAACAGCGTGACCCTGCTGATGTCGGGACAGGAGAAGTTCGACGATATGTTTCGTGCCATCCGGCAAGCTAAGAGTAGCATCCACCTGGAGTATTTCAACTTTCGCAACGACAGCATCGCCTCACTGCTCTTCGACCTGCTCAAGGAGAAACGCCGCGAAGGGGTTGAGGTGAGAGCGATGTTCGACGGCTTCGGCAACGACTCCAACAACCAACCGTTGCGCAAACACCACCTCAAGCAGCTACGTGCCGACAGCATCGACATCGTGGAATACTCCCCCATCCGTTTCCCTTGGGTCAATCACATCTTCGGGCGCGACCACCGAAAAATCGTGGTCATCGATGGCACCGTGGCCTACACGGGCGGCATGAACGTGGCCGAC
Source organism: Bacteroidaceae bacterium (assembly GCA_963588695.1). Lineage (GTDB taxonomy): Bacteria > Bacteroidota > Bacteroidia > Bacteroidales > Bacteroidaceae > Prevotella. The sequence goes on from CAVAIX010000126.1 coordinate 4,792, forward strand.
TATTACATCAAAGGAACAGAACAGGTCGGTGAGTGGCGCGATATGCACTGCCGAATAGAAGGCGAGGCCGTCAACGAGTTGCAGGACATCTTTGTAAGAATCTGGGAGCGCACCACGGGTGAACACGTGCAAGGAGAGAAATACTATCGGGACGGCACCGACACGCATTTCACTGAGCTGAAACCCGACACCACAGAAACGGCTGGCCACAAGACCGTGGGCATCGTCAATCGCGAACCGCACCGCACGCCAGCCATCATGCGCACCTTCTACGTCAACGCCATCAACCAGGCCCGCGACTCCATCAAGATTATCAACCCCTATTTCACCCTCATCCCCAAGGTGACCCGTGCCCTAACGCGCGCCATCCGACGCGGTGTGAAGGTGGAGATACTCCTGTCGGCCAGGAGCGACATCCCCCTGACGCCCGACTGTGCCTACTATCAGGCCCACAAGCTCATGAAGCGCGGTGCAACCATCTGGATGTACGAGTCTGGATTTCACCATTCGAAAATCATGATGGTGGACGGACGCTACTGCACCGTGGGCAGTGCCAACCTAGATGCACGCAGTCTGAAATGCGACTTCGAGTCCAATGCGGTCATCATCGACTCCTGCACCACCCACGAACTGGACACCATGTTCCAGCGCGACACGCGGAAGAGTTTCAAGCTCACCCCCGTCTCCTGGAAGAAGTTCCGCACACCATGGCAACGCTTCCGTGGTAAGTTTGCCCACCTTCTGTCCCCATTCCTCTGACCTCACTATGTCCCGCAACACCGTTATCTCCATCTGCAAGGCACTGGCCATCATCCTGATGGTGGCAGGACACGCCGACTGCCCCGACGCACTATCGGCGTTCCTCTATGAGTTTCACATGCCGCTGTTCTTCATTACGGCAGGCTATTTCTTCTCGCTGCGTTACCTCGATGACGAGGCGACCTTCGTCAAGAAGCGTTTCAAGGGACTCTACGTGCCCTTTGTCACCTGGTCCGTGTTCTTTCTCATCATCCACAACTGGATGTTCGACCTCGGCATCCTCAACGAACTGTACGGCAACTGGACGGGTGGCGTGACACATCCCTATACGCCTCACCGCATCCAACAGAACCTCTGGAACATCGTCACCGCCATGGGTGGCTACGATGAGTTCCTCTGCGGTGCCTTTTGGTTCTTCCGTGCCCTCCTCGTGGCGAGCATCGGCTTCTTAGTGTTCTATAAGTTGCTTGACAAGCTGGCTGGACGAGCTGGACTGCGTCCTCATACAACGACCATTGCTGTCGCCGTGTGTCTGACTGCACTGCTACTGGCTGGATGGAAGACCTATGAAGGCTTGCGCGTCATCAACCTCGTGCAGGGTGGCTATCGCGACCTGATGGGACTGTTCTTCTTCGGTTGCGGTTTCCTGTTCCGCCAATGGGAGAGCCATTACAAGGACACATGGTGGACGACACTCCTGTTTGCCGTCGTGGTAGGACTGTTCTCGCACTATCTCACCGCCAACATGAACTGGCGCTCCACCTTCACCCAGTTTCTGTCGTTGCCCATCCCGGCACTATGCGGCTTTCTGATGACCTACAACATCGCCCGGTGGCTCGACCGTCATCCGGGACGCATCCACCGTTTTTTAGTTTACTGCGGCGACCACACCCTGCCCATCTTCATCTTCCACATCATCAGTTTCAAGGTGGTCAGTCTGGTGAAGATTGCCTACTACAACCTGGACTTCGCTCAAATCGGTTGCCACATGGTCATCCACTACAAGGCCAAGGATGACCTCTTCTGGATACTCTACACCATTGCCGGTGTCGGCATCCCCTTGGGTTGGATCTGGTGTTACCACCAGCTAAAGCCTCGGTTGCAACACCTTTTAAA
>CAVAIX010000127.1:0-6640 GCA_963588695.1 Bacteroidaceae bacterium
TCAGGTTTTTGAAATGCTAATATCGCCATTAATTCAATGATTTATTTAGAGTACAACTCAACGATTAACTGCTCCTTGATATTCTCAGGAATGTCGGCACGCTCAGGCACGTGGAGATACTTTCCACTCTTGGTCTGCTCGTCCCACTCCATCCAAGGATATTTGCTGTGGTTGAAACCTGCAAGCGCAGCATCGATAACCTCCAGAGACTTGGACTTCTCACGAACGCCCACAATCTGACCCGGCTTCACGCTGTAGGAGGGAATGTTCACAACCTGACCGTCTACGACGATGTGCTTGTGGCTCACCAACTGACGAGCAGCAGCGCGCGTGGGGGCAATGCCCAAACGGAACACTACGTTGTCAAGACGGCTCTCCAACTGCTGCAGCAACACCTCACCAGTGATGCCGTCAGCCTTAGCCGACTTCTCGAACAAATTACGGAACTGGCGCTCAAGAACACCATAGGTGTACTTGGCCTTCTGCTTCTCTGCCAACATGACAGCATACTCCGACTGCTTGCGTCGACGGTTGTTGCCATGCTGTCCCGGAGGGAAGTTCCTGCGGGACAAAACTTTGTCCGCACCGAAGATGGCTTCACCAAATCGGCGGGCAATTTTTGATTTCGGTCCAATATATCTTGCCATAATCTAAATAGATGTCTAATATTATAAAATGATGTTCCTGTAAAATTACACACGACGGCGCTTCGGAGGACGACAACCGTTGTGCGGCAGCGGAGTAGCGTCGATAATCTCGATAACCTCAATGCCTGCACCATGCACGGCACGGATGGCCGACTCACGACCGTTACCCGGACCCTTCACATAGGCTTTCACCTTGCGCAGTCCCAAGTCAAAAGCAACCTTGGCGCAATCCTCGGCAGCCATCTGGGCAGCATAAGGAGTGTTCTTCTTGGAACCACGGAAGCCCATCTTACCGGCTGAAGACCATGAAATCACCTGACCCTCGTCGTTGGCCAATGATACGATAATGTTATTGAAAGAACTGTGTACGTGAAGTTGGCCGAGGGCATTTACCTTCACGTTTCTCTTCCTTGAAGTGACTGTTTTCTTTGCCATAATCCTAATTCTTAACTGTTGATGATTGGTGTGAATTGTGAATTACTTCGTGGCCTTCTTCTTGTTTGCAACGGTCTTCTTCTTGCCCTTACGGGTACGTGCGTTGTTCTTGGTGCTCTGACCACGAACAGGAAGACCGTGGCGATGACGGATGCCACGATAGCAACCAATGTCCATCAGTCGCTTGATGTTCAACTGAATCTCGCTACGGAGATCACCTTCTACCTTGAATTCAGCGCCGATGATTTCACGGATCTTGGCTGCCTGGTCGTCACTCCATTCGCTGACTTTCAGGTCGCGGCTCACGCCGGCCTTGTCCAAAATCTTTGCTGAACTACTTCGACCTATACCATAGATATAGGTCAATGCGATTTCGCCACGCTTCTCTTGGGGCAAATCTACTCCAACAATTCTAATTGCCATTGTTTACTAAAAAATAAAAAATTAAAATTCGAATTTCTGCTAAAAAGCATGCAAAGGTACACAAAATCTCGGAGAATCCATGTGCCTTTATGCTTATTTAACATTAACCCTGACGCATCTTGTACTTCGGGTTCTTCTTGTTGATAACGAACAGGCGACCCTTGCGACGCACAATCTTGCAGTCGGGGGTGCGCTTCTTCAACGATGTTCTTGTCTTCATTATTTTGTCTCCTTATTTATTTGTATCTAAACACAATTCGTCCTTTGGTCAGATCATAGGGACTCATCTCTACCTTCACCCTGTCGCCAGGGAGAATCTTAATGTAATGCATACGCATCTTTCCCGAGATATGCGCGATAATGGGCACGCCATTCGCCAACTCCACCCGGAACATTGCGTTGGACAATGCCTCCACAATCGTACCATCCTGCTCTATTGCACCTTGTTTTGCCATTCTAATATAGTTTTCCTTCTATTGATTCCACTTCTTCAAACGAGGACAACACCTCAGCCTCACCTCTCCTGACAGCCACGGTATGCTCGAAATGAGCTGCCGGTTTCCCATCACGTGTCCGAACAGTCCACCGATCTGCGTCGAGCCAAATGTCACGCTTTCCCATCGTTATCATCGGTTCTATCGCAATACACATACTGGCCTTCAGCAGGATACCATTTCCGCGCCGCCCATAGTTAGGGACTGCTGGCTCTTCATGCATCTCGCGGCCAATGCCGTGTCCAGTAAGTTCGCGGACAACACCGTAGCCTTGTGCTTCACAATGCTCTTGCACCGCACTGCTGATGTCGCCCAGATGATGGCCTGCCACTGCATGGCCAATGCCCTTGTACAGCGCCTCCTTAGTCGTGCGAAGCAAGGTTTTTACCTCATCGCTTACCTCCCCAACACAAAACGTGTAGCAGGAGTCGCCGCAGAAGCCGTTCAACAATGTGCCACAGTCGATGGAGATGATGTCTCCGTCCTTCAGCACGGTCTGTGCGTTGGGAACCCCGTGCACAACCACATCGTTGACCGATGTACAGATGCTGGCAGGAAACGGCCCTCCATATGGATTGGGAAACCCCTTGAATGTCGGAACAGCCCCATGGTCGCGAATGAATTCATCGGCCATGCTATCCAACTGAAGGGTCGTTACGCCAGGCTTGATATGTTTCGCAAGATGCCCGAGCGTCCGACCGACAAGCCGATTGGCCTCGCGCATCAAGTCGATTTCGTCCTCTGTCTTCAGAAATATCTTCATACAGATCAATACGCAGTTACGCCGCCGCGACCGCGAATACGTCCCGAACTCAGCAGTCCGTCGTAGTGCTTCATCAACAGGTGACTCTCTATCTGCTGGAGGGTGTCAATGACCACACCAACGAGAATCAACAGCGATGTGCCACCAAAGAACTGCGAGAAGGAATCCTGCACGTTGAGCAATCCTGCCAGCGCTGGCATGATAGCGATGAAAGCAATGAACAGCGAGCCAGGGAACGTGATACGCGACATCACCGTGTCGATGTAGTCTGCCGTCGGCTTGCCTGGCTTAATGCCAGGGATGAACCCGTTGTTACGCTTCATGTCCTCTGCCATCTGGGTAGGATTCAGCGTGATAGCCGTGTAGAAATAGGTAAACGCAATAATCAGAGCAGCAAAGATGATATTGTACGTCCAGCTGTGATGGTTCAGCAGCGAACGAACAAACCAACTTGCATTTTCAGGAGCTGCGTACTGCACGAAAGCCAAAGGAATGAACATCAGTGCCTGAGCAAAGATGATAGGCATCACATTGGCAGCGAACAACTTCAAAGGGATGTACTGACGTGCACCACCCACCTGACTGTTTCCTACTACACGTTTGGCGTATTGTACGGGAATCTTACGGACACCCTGTACCAAGACGATAGATGCACAAACAACTGCATAGAGAATCAAAATCTCGACCAAGAACATCACGAGACCACCACTGGTGATGGCCGTAAAACGGGAACCAACCTCCTGGATGAATGCCTGAGGAAGGCGCGCGATAATACCAATCATGATGATAAGCGAGATTCCGTTTCCTATACCCTTATCTGTAATGCGCTCACCCAACCAAAGGATGAACATACTTCCTGCTGCGAGAATGATACAGGCGGGGATGGAAAACACCGTCCAGTTGATTCCCGATGCTAAGGCTTGACCGGCCTGCAACTTCAAGTTAATGAGATAACTCGGTGCCTGAAACAGAAGAATACCCACCGTCAGACACCGAGTATAAGTCATTATCTTTTTGCGGCCACTCTCACCCTCACGCTGCATCTTCTGAAAATAAGGTACAGCGACAGCAAGAAGCTGCATAACGATAGAAGCAGAGATGTAAGGCATGATTCCAAGCGCAAAGATTGATGCGTTGGAAAATGCACCACCGGAGAACATATCCAGAAGGGACATAAGACCACCTTGGGTTTGCGACTGCAGTTTGTCGAGCATACTGGGATTGATTCCCGGCAGCACCACGAACGAACCGAAACGGTATATTGCTACGAAAAGGAAGGTGATGAGGATGCGCTGGCGCAAATCCTCTATCTTCCAAATGTTCTTCAGTGTCTCTATAAACTTCTTCATCTTGCTTAGATAATTGTTGCGTTACCACCGACTGCCTTGATTGCTTCTTCGGCAGTCTTCGAGAATGCGTTGGCTTCCACGTCAACCTTGGCCTTCAATTCACCGTTGCCAAGAATCTTGACCAGTTCCTTGCCGTTGGTAAGGCCAGCCGAAACAAGCTCTGCCACACCAATCTTGGCGTAGCCGTGCTTCTCGGCAAGCTTCTGCAGCGTGGAAAGGTTCACTGCAAGATACTCCTTGTGGTTGATGTTCTTGAAACCAGCCTTCGGAATGCGGCGCTGAAGAGGCATCTGACCACCTTCAAAACCAATCTTCCTCTTGTAGCCAGAACGGGCTTTCGCACCCTTGTGACCACGCGTAGATGTGCCACCCAGACCGGAACCCGGGCCACGACCGATGCGGCGGCGCGAGTGTGTCGATCCTTCTGCGGGCTTTAATGTATGAAGTTTCATATTCAAATCTGTTTAAAATTGATTATTAATCGATAACAGTCACTAAGTGATGGACTTTACGTACCATACCGCGGATAACAGGAGTATCCTCCACTTCAACGACCTGAGAGATCTTGTTGAGGCCAAGAGCCTGAAGCGTACGCTTCTGATCCACAGGATAACCGATTTTGCTTCTAATCTGCTTAATCTTCATTGTTGCCATAGTAATGCCTCCTTCTTATCCTCTAAATACTTTGTCCATACTGATACCACGCGTTCCTGCAATAGTATAGGCATCGCGAATCTGGCTCAAAGCAACGATGGTTGCCTTCACCAAGTTGTGAGGGTTGGAAGACCCCTTGGACTTGGCCAGAATATCCTTAATGCCGACACTCTCAAGCACAGCACGCATTGCACCACCAGCCACAAGACCAGTACCAGCTGCTGCAGGCTTCAAGAAAACCTGCGCACCACCGAAACGAGCTTCCATCTCGTGAGGAATGGTTCCTTTGAGAACTGGAACCTTAACCAAATTCTTCTTGGCTGCCTCTGCGCCCTTAGCGATTGCCGCAGTAACTTCACCGGCCTTGCCGAGTCCCCAGCCAATCACACCGTTGCCGTCTCCGACAACTACGATGGCTGCAAATGTAAAGGTGCGACCGCCCTTTGTGACCTTGGTAACACGGTTGATGGCAACCAGTCTGTCTTTCAACTCAACGTCACTATTTACTTTAACTTTATTTATTGCCATAATCGTTTAGAAATTAAGTCCACCTTTACGAGCTGCATCAGCCAAAGACTTCACACGGCCATGATAGAGATAACCATTGCGGTCAAAAACAACGCTCTCAACACCAGCCTCCTTGGCCTTCTGAGCCAACTGCTCACCAACCTTCTCGGCCTGCTGTATCTTCGGCATGGCCTCAAGACCAAGGGAAGATGCAGATGCAAGCGTCTTGCCTTCCAAATCATTAATCACCTGAGCATAAATCTGCTTGTTGCTGCGGAAAACGCTCAAGCGAGGACGCTCGGCGGTGCCGAAGACACTCTTACGAATCCTGTATTTAATCTTAATTCGTCTTTCTACTTTCTTTGTTGTCATAATCTTCAATTCGTTTTATTAATGATTATTACTTAGCCGAAGCCGACTTACCCGACTTGCGACGGATAACCTCGCCCTTGAACAAGATACCCTTGCCCTTATAAGGTTCAGGCATACGGAAAGAACGAATTTTGGCGCAGATGAGACCGAGCAACTGTTTGTCGCAAGACTCAAGGACAATCTGGGGATTCTGGTTACGTTCAGACTTTGTCTCCACCTTCACTTCACTGGGAAGCTTGATGAAAATGGGGTGAGTATAGCCGAGAGAGAACTCTATCAGGTTGCCCTGGTTTGACACGCGGTAACCCACACCGACGAGCTCCATTTCCTTCTTATAACCCTCGCTGACACCCACAACCATATTGTGGACAAGTGCGCGATAAAGGCCATGGAAAGCCTGCTTCTGCTTCACATTGACAGGACTATTCTCGTCAATCTCGAAAGACACGTGACCATCGGCAATGGTCATCTTGATGGAGGCATCCACCTTTTGCGAGAGTTCGCCCTTGGGACCTTTCACGGTAACAACTCCGTCCTGGCTCTGAGAAACAGTAACACCAGCCGGAATACTAATTGGCAATTTACCTATTCTTGACATATGCGATTCCTCCAATTAATATACGAAACAAAGCACCTCACCGCCAATCTTCAAGTCGGTGGCCTCCTTGTCTGTCATTACACCTTTGGATGTAGATAAAATGGCAATACCTAATCCGTTGATAACTCTCGGCATCTCTTTGTACCCTGTGTACTTGCGGAGACCTGGGGTCGAAACACGCTTCAGACACTTGATGGCACTGGTCTTTGTGGCTGGGTCATACTTCAAAGCCACTTTGATGCTTCCTTGGGGACCATCTTCCACGAACTTGTAGTTCAAGATGTAACCCTTCTCGAAGAGGATCTTGGTAATCTCCTTCTTCAAGTTAGACGCAGGAATCTCTACAACACGGTGATGAGCCATGATTGCGTTTCTGAGTCTTGTCAGATAATCTGCTA
>CAVAIX010000128.1:0-6604 GCA_963588695.1 Bacteroidaceae bacterium
CACGTAACGAAAGGATGGATGTATGAGGATAAGAAAGAAATTCATGGTCGCGACCGCTGTCGCACTGCTCATGCCTCTATGGGCAAACGCTGCTGCCAAACCCGACCCTGCTCGTGCGGCTGCCTACACGCTGGCTATGGAACAGGCGAAAAAGACGCTGGAACAACAGATAGCGGTGCAAGGACTCAATACCACGGGGCATATCTGGATTAAGGAAGAAGTGGAGGCAACGGCAAACTTCCAAAGACAGTTTGATGAGTACCTCAATACCTTCCACGATGCACTGGCGTATGCTGCGGAGATATACGGGATATACTATGAGGTGACACAGACGGCTAAAAACATCAAAAATATCTCGAATATCCTTGCAGAAAGCCCAGAGAACGCACTGGCTGTCGCCTTTTCTGCAAAACGCAACAAGGTGTACAGAAACCTCGTACTACAATCCATTGACATCATCATGGACATCCGAAAGGTGACGCTGGAAAGCTCGAAGATGACGGAACAGGAACGGGATAAAATCATATCCATGGTACGCCCAAAACTGCATAAAATAAACAAAAGCCTAAGCTCACTCACGCTCGCACTGCGCTATACCTCGCTGATGACCGTGTGGGACGAGATTACCGGACGGGTGGCTTCCATAGACCCACAGACAAAAACAGAGGTTATAAAACGATGCAGAAGGACGTGGTTCAATAATGCTAAATCTGTAAAATAACAACAAACCATTCTCAATTCAATGGAAGAGTCAAAAGAACTGCAGGGACTATATAGCGTGTTCCGTATCGCTATATATGTGTCTCTCGTGATAGAGTTTTTTGAGTATGCCGTGACTCCGGAAATGTTGTATGCCTTTGAAGGGGTGCTCACGGAAATACATAATCGCATCGGACAATGGATGATATACCGACCGGGAAACCTGGCATACAGCAAAATAGCGACATTGGTGCTCGTGGCCATCACGTGCATCGGAACAAAGAACAAAAAACATATTGAGTTCAACGCCAGAAGAATGGTGTTCTGGCCGCTGGTCATCGGACTGGCACTGGTGGGAATAGCGGTGTGGCTGTACTATCTGGACGGCACACATAAGGTCGCCATGGGGTTGCCATATAACTACTGGCTGTACATCGCAGCATCGGTGATAGGCACGGTGGCCGTGCACGTGGCTCTGGATAACATCTCAAAATTCTTAAAGGACGGAATGACAAAAGACCGGTTTAACTTCGAGAACGAGTCTTTTGAACAGAACGAACAGTACAAAAGCACGAAATATAGTGTAAACATTCCCATGCGATACTACCACAAAGGGAAGTTCCGGAAAGGCTGGATCAATATCAACAACCCGTTCCGTGGAACATTTGTCATCGGTACACCGGGTTCGGGTAAGTCATTCTCCGTGGTAGAACCATTCATCCGACAACAGGCGGAGAAGGGGTTCTCCATGGTGGTCTATGACTATAAGTTCCCGACACTCGCACAGAAACTCTACTACCACTACCGCATCAACAAGAAAAACGGGAATACACCGGATGGATGCTCCTTTAACGTCATCAACTTCGTCAACGTGGAACACTCCAGACGCATCAACCCTGTCCAGTACAAGTATATCAACGATTTGGCAGCTGCACAGGAAACGGCAATGACGCTCGTGGAGTCGTTGCAGGGAGGAAAAAAGGAAAGCGGTGGTTCGGACGATTTCTTCTTCAAATCGGCAGTGAACTTCCTCGCATCCTGCATCTATTTCTTCGTCAACTACAAGAGAGAACCCTACCGGGATAAAACACACAAACTCTTTGCGGAGTATTATACCGACCCGGAAACTCAACACCGGAAACCAACAGGAAGGGTGTTCGATACGCAGGAACATAGGGATGCCGCAGAAAAAGCGGCAAAGAAAGGGGAAATATACACAGAAGGACTGACAGAACCAGCCTTCTGGCTCGGGAAATATTCGGATATGCCACACGTGCTGTCGTTCCTCAACCATGACTACTCGGAGATTTTCGAGGTGCTGAAAACGGATCCGGAGGTGTACCCTCTGCTCGGACCTTTTATCACAGCATACGACAACAAGGCGATGGAACAACTGGAAGGTATGATTGGTACACTGCGCGTACAAATCTCCCGTCTGGCCACGAAAGAGGCATACTGGGTGTTCTCGGGAGATGACTTCGACCTAAAAGTCAGCGACCCGGCAAACCCGTCGTACCTGCTTATCGCCAATGACCCGGAGAAACAGCAGATTATATCGGCACTGAATGCTATGATTCTTAACCGACTGGTGACACGTGTGAACAGCGGACAAGGAAAAAATATCCCTGTCAGCATCATCGTCGACGAGTTGCCGACTCTCTATTTCTATGGCATCGATAACCTTATCGCAACAGCACGAAGCAACAAGGTGTGCGTACTGCTCGGACTGCAGGAACTGCCACAGCTCGAAGCTGGATACGGCAAGGTCAACAAAGACAAGATAGTGTCTATCATCGGTAACGTCATCAGCGGCTCGGCACGTAACAAGGAAACACTCGAATGGCTGTCCAACGACATCTTCGGAAAAGTGGTACAGATGAAGAAAGGGGTCACCATCGACCGTGACCGTACCTCCATTAATATCAACGAAAACATGGATAGTCTCGTGCCAGCATCGAAAATATCGGATATGTCAACGGGATGGCTGTGCGGACAGGTGGCAAGGGATTTCTCACCAACGGCCACTAACGCAAACTTGCTGCACAAGACTTTCGTGAAGATGGTTAACGCTGGCCTTCGGTTCTTCGGAATGAAGAAACGACTGAAATATGACGAAAGCATGAATATTCAAGAGGCGGAGGAGTTCCAGACCTCGAAGTTCTTCTGCAAAACGGATTTTGATATGAAAGCTATCGACGCAGAGGAGAAGGACTATAAAAACTATCCGCTGCCGCTGCCGTATAAATTCAAATCCAAAGATGCAAGGGAACGTATTCTCTATGCGAATTTCTACCGCATCAACAAAGAGGTCAAAGATATGATTGAAGAGATACAAAAAGAAAAGACAAAGTAATGCGAATATTCTTGAAAACGAAAAAAAACGTCAAAATCCTGCTGCTGCTCGCAGGACTGGTGACGGCTGGACTGAAAGGTATAGAATACCTTCCAGCATCCATCCCTACATCCATCACAACAGGAACGGAACACCTCCCCTCTTCCACCCCTGTTGCTCCCTTGGATGTCCCTGCATCTGTTGAACACTTAAAAGTGTTTCTTCATGATGATAACCTTAATCGACCACATCAACTGCTATACCGAAAGAGCTATATCGCCTCGTATAACAGTCAAACAAAATGCCCAAACTGGGTGCTGTGGAAACTTACTCGTGAAAAGGCTGACGGAACTGTCAAAAGACCAGACTATGCTTTTCATGAAGATATGGAGGTTCCAGCCCCAAGGGCGGAACTGTCAGACTACAAAGGAAGCGGCTACGACCGGGGACATATGTGCCCGGCTGGCGACAATAAGTGGGATGCGGATGCAATGTATGAGTCTTTCTTGATGACCAATATCTGTCCGCAGAATCAGCAGCTCAACAGCGGACGATGGAATCAGATAGAAATGAAATGCCGATACTGGGCTAAAAAATACGGTGACATATACATCATCTGTGGACCAATATTCCTCGATGGAGAACATAAAACCATCGGAGATAATCATGTCATGGTGCCAGAGGCTTTCTTTAAGGTGGTTGTGAAACTCGACAACTCCCCCAAAGGAATTGCTTTCATCTGCGAAAATTCAGATGATAACAGAAAGAATGGTCTTGAGGTTAACAATATTCATCAAGTGGAAACAATAACCGGCTACACTTTCTTTCCGAACCTTGATAAAGAGGTGGCGGAACGCATCAAAGGACAAGCAGACCTCGCAAGTTGGAAATAACATTTCTTTCACTAAATGTTGTTGGGGATATTTCGTCTTATCCATAACTTAAATATGGGATCATTAAAGCTAATGATGGTTCCGTCAACATCAATAATATCTTTTTTTACCAAAGATTTCTTGATACCTTGCACGTTAGCGGAACTCTCAAGCCTGTATTTCCTTATGATGTCTTTTTTCCCAAAACCTGCATCTACTCCGTTAGCAACGGCTCTTAGGAGATTAAGTTGAAGTTCTGTCAAACCTTCAACCTCTCTTTGGAAAAACACCTTGTTCTGTTCCAAAAGTTCATCGACGGAAGCACTTATCGTTTCGTTAGTGACAACAGGATCGGCCTTATACCATACAATCCAGGAAAGATGCTGGACATAAGAAGATAGGTTTTCTGTCACCTGACATATCTTCTCAACCTGTTGCTCCGTGATGACTTTCCCTGTCTCTTTATATTTTCTGCAGATGAACGGGATCCATTCTTCGGTGGGAATTTTCTTTAAGAACATCATGTCCCCAAACTTATAAAAGGGATTGCTGCTATCGCTAAACAATTCTGTCATCAAGTGACGCTTGCTGCCAAAAAGGCAATAAGAAACATTTTGCTGATGTTGCCAGACAGAACGAAGTTTCTTTTGGAAGGTAATGGAATCTTGGAACTCTGCTATCTGTTGAAACTCATCAAGGCAGAGCACAATCCGTATTCCTTTTTTCTGTGCAATTCTCTCTGGGAGTTGTAGAATATCACGTTCGGCATCATCCTTTCCAAGGAACTCGAAAGATAAAGAGTATTCTTGGATGGAATCAGGACTAAAAGATACTTTTGTGATAATCCTTGCAAGGAACTCCTTGGCTGTTTTCATCCATTCCTCTACCTTTGATGAGGTTTGTTGAATAATAGCAGCTGCAAACTGTCGATAGAAGTCATTTTCCGATTTACAGGAAAAGACGTCAATGTAGATTATCTTGATGTCGGATCTGTTCACATCGGCTATCACTTTCTTTACCAAAGATGTCTTTCCCCATCGACGCGGCGAAATGAGGATAGTATTAATTCCATGCGTCAGGTTTGCCTCAAGATGCTCTGCATCTTTCGTCCTATCTGTGAAATAATTGCCTTCTACGGCCTTCCCAAATACAAAAGGATTATCTTTCATCTAAATACTGATTTATAATTTTGTGTGCAAAGTTAATAAAAATATTTTTAGTAACAAACATTTTACTAATATATATTTTACCTTTGGTTTTCAAGGGTTCTGGGGAATCCTTGTTACTGTTCATATACTGATTACGCCAGTTTGTCTGACATCGAAACCATTCTTACAATCATAATATTATAAATTAAGTCGTTTTTTTAGGTTTTATTTGCAATATATTGATTTTTTATGTATCTTTGCAGAAAAAAACATGATGTGGACAGAATTAAGTGATCCTGCAATACTGAAAAAGTTTGGTCTACGCATAAAGGATTATCGGATGCGGATGGACTTGACCCAAACCGAGCTGGCCGAAAAATCAAAAGTAAGCCTTGGTTCTGTTGTGAGACTGGAAAAGGGATCCCCAGTCTCAACGATTCTACTTGTCAGCATCCTTAGGACGCTTGGAATGTTGGAAAATCTGGAGGCCTTGATACCCGAGTTAGGCATCAGCCCGATACAGATGAAAAAATTATTGGGAAAAAAGAAAATGAGAATAAGACATAAGAGGAAGGTGTAATAAGCTATTCCTTCTAATTTATGTACGCATTGCTATACGGTCAAACAGGTATAGCTTATGCCGTTTTATCATGTTTTCCAACTTCTTCACATAATCAGGAGCGGTGGCATAGCCACAAGCCTTGATGGCCACCAGCCAGTTATGGTAGTCGGTGCTCTTGTAACGGTGACAACGACGGTAACGATTGCTCATCAATAGACGGGAGTGGTGTTCGACACTTTCTTCCACTGAATCGTAATTGCAGAATTTTTCATTCTGACGGTCATCGTCATGGAGACTATACGGCTTGCCTGCAGCAATCCAGCCACTGGTGCATTTGATGCCGAAATAGTTATTGCCGTTCACGGCCAAACGGGATGTGCCACCGCCTGACTCATAGAACATCTGGGCAAGGGTCACAGAAGACGGGATGCCGTATTTCTGCTGCTGAGCCATCGCTAAAGGAGCATAACGGTCGAAAAAAGCACGGCGGTCAACACGATCCACACGCCCAATAAGTGAAGGGTCTCCACAGAGGGCTTTGACCGCTTCCTCGCGGACTTCACGTACATATACAAGTAATGGATAGGGGTCGGCATATTCGCCATTGTAACGGCAGGTAATATGCAGATGAGGGGCTGTACTGCGACCAGTATTGCCAGTATAACCCACGGGGTCTCCTGCTAAAAGCAGGTCGCCTGCCTTGACAGTCACCGTGGACAGATGACAGTAGCTAACCGTATATTTGCCATGGCGGAAGGTCACATAGTTGCCACTACGGGCATCTGACCCTACGGACTCAACGGTGCCGTCAAACATAGAAAAGGCTTGTTCGTAACTGGCCTGCAAATCAAGGCCGTTATGAGATGTTCGGTGGCCTGTAAATGGGTCTTTGCGGATTCCATAACCAGAACTAACCTTGATGCTCTTCAATGGATAGGACACACTCAGATAACGGTCTATCCAGTAAGCTCTGTCTGACGGCTCTGCTTTC
>CAVAIX010000129.1:0-6561 GCA_963588695.1 Bacteroidaceae bacterium
CTGCGGCATCGCCGTGGGTTCCTCCCATTGTGAACCGCTATTGCGCAGCAATACGGGTGAGTGGGACGTGTCTAAACGTGGACGCTTCAACTATATCACCAACAAGGCAAAAGTGCAGCAGTACTGGGCAGAGCGGCTCGACGAGGTGAAAGGCTCAAAGGGCGGCAATATGCTGACTATCGGTATGCGCGGTATTCACGATGGCAGTATGGAGGGTGTACACACGATGCAAGAGAAATTCGATGGCTTGCAACAGGTCATCAATGACCAGCAGGAATTGATACGCCAGCATCTCGGCGAGCCCAGTAAGCAGACGCAGGTGTTCATCCCCTACAAGGAGGTGCTCGATATCTATAACATGGGACTGAAAGTGCCTGATTACGTCACCTTGATGTGGTGCGACGACAACTATGGTTACCTCACGCGCCTGCCCGATGCTCGTGAACAGCAGCGCATTGGCGGTGGAGGCATCTATTATCACCTGAGCTATTGGGGACGCCCTCACGATCACCTTTGGCTCGCCACCACTCAGCCAGGCTTGATATACAACGAGATGAAGGCAGCCTACGACCATCAGGTGCGCAAGATATGGATTGCCAACGTGCACGATCCGAAGGTGGCTGGCTACGATTTAGAACTTTTCCTTGACATGGCGTGGGACATTCATAGCGTTGAGGCGAATAGCATCGAGAAGCACTACAAGGCGTGGCTGTGTCGTCAGTTTGGTGAGAAGGCTGGTGAGGCAATCTTTCCTGCTATGAGGGAGTTCTATCGACTCTGCGGTGAGCGTCGCCCAGAGTTTATGGGGTGGACGCAGGTGGAACTGGATAAGCAGAAATATCCCCGAGGACTGAGTTCCGTTACGGGTTCGGAATTCTCTACAAAAGCCTTCGGCAACGAGCGCGAACGCTATTTGGAGCGATATGCTGCCGTGGCCTCCAAGGTGAAAGATGCGGTCTCGTTGGTGCGTCCAGCATTGCAGGATGCCTATTTCGCTGCCATTCAGTATCCTGTATTGGCTGCGGAGGCTCATGCTCGAAAACTGCTGCGCAACAGTACGGCGGCTTACGAGGAGATACAGGCGCTGACACAGAAATATAACAAACAGTTGGCTAATGGTAAGTGGGACGGACTGATGGATATGCAACCGCGCCGATTGCCCGTGTTCGACGCGCCAACCCTTCAGTCAGCACAGGAGGCTGACACGTTAGCCGTGCATCCGTTGATGCCAGACGGCGTGATTGCTCGCAACGCTTGTGACTATCAGAAAGCATCCGTCAAGGTGACTCCTGCGGAGATGTTAGGACACAGCATGAACGCCGTGCCACTGCCGAAGGGAGCTATGCTGACCTATTCCTTCGACACCGAAAAGGAGGGCGATGTGCTGCTCAAGGTGGCCTTGATACCCACTCAACCCAATGACAAGGGCGATTTGCGCTTCTCGGTCAGTGTAGATGGAGCTGTTCCCACGATGTTCAGTCTAAAGGAACCCTTCCGCTCAGAACGCTGGAAACTGAACGTGTTGCGCGGACAGGCCGTACGCGAGCTGAAGTTGAGCGACTTGAAGAAGGGAAGCCATACACTCACCATCCAAGCGCTCGACGACCATGTCGTGCTGGATCAGTGGTTGATAGACCGCGATATGAACCGACAGTTCTATCTTTTCCCTGTTCAGTAGCGGAAACCTTTATGTTTTCAGTACGTCAGACGGAGAGCATCCGAATTCCCGCTTAAAGCTTTCCCTGAAGTTGCCAAGATTGTTGAATCCAGCCATCGCGGCAACTTCAGTCACATTATATTCCTTGCTTTTCAGCAGCATCATGCTGTGGTGTAGCTTGGTTTTCTTGATATATTCGTTGGGACTCATTTCTGTGAGTGCCTTCACCTTGCGGTAGAAAGTAGATTGGCTCATGGCCATTCTATCGGTCATGAAGGCCATGTCGAGGTCGTCGGTGGTGATGTGGTCTGCGATGAGCTTGTTCAACTTGTCCATAAAACGCTGATCCAGTGGGTTGAGAGGCATAGCAGGGACTTTCGTCTCTGTGGTATGCTCTCGCGTGAGGTATTCCACCAGTCGATGGCGACTCGCCAATAGGTTTTTGATGCGGCTGCGCAGGAGTTTTGCACTGAAGGGTTTCGTCAAGTAAGAGTCTGCACCACTGTTGTAGCCCACCTCCTGGTCGTCGAGACTCGTCTTGGCCGTCAGCAGGATGACGGGGATGTGACTGGTGCGTATGTCCGCTTTCAGTTGCCGAGTCATCTCGGTACCGTCCAGCTCTGGCATCATGATGTCGCTGACGATGAGGTCTGGAATATGGTCGAATGCCAAGTCGCGGCCTTTCCGACCATTATCAGCCTGCAACAAGCGATAGTCCTCGTGCAGGGATTCTGCGATATACTGCCGGATGTCGCTGTTGTCCTCTACAATCAGCAGTAGGGGACGCTTGCTTTCTTCTGAGGGTGCTACTGCTGTGTCGTCGTTTTCTTCCGCAGGAACAGTGTTGCCAGTTGGTAGCGCATCCTCAGAGGGTTCGTCGTCTTTGTGCAGGGCATCAGGATAGGTGTTGCCCGTGTGTAGCGTGAAGGTGAACTTGCAGCCCTGTCCCTTACTGCTCTCCACTTGCAGTTCCGCTTCGTGCAATTCTGCCAATGATTTTACCAGAGCCAGCCCGATGCCTGTACCCGATGCCTGGTGTTTGCCGTTCTCTTGGTAGTATCGGTCGAAGATGTGCGGCAATGCTTTCTGAGCGATGCCATAACCAGTGTCGACCACGCTGATGGTCACGCGTTCTGCATCGGTCATGTACACAGAGAGGGTTATGCTGCCGTTTGGCGTGTATTTGATGGCGTTCGACATGAGGTTGTTAATGACGGTTTCGATGACTTCGGAGTCGAAATACAGCGTGGGGAGGTTGGGCTGTACGTGGACGAAGATGCTGACGTTTGGGTTGTTGTTGAGGCTCTGAAAACGTGTGCCCATCTCTTTTGCCCATGCCCCTAAGTCAGCGCGTGCCACGGTCAGTTTCCGATTTTGACTCTGCGTTTTCCGAAACTCCAGGATGTCATTGATGAGGTTCAACAGTCGTTCTGCACTGGTGTGTATGCTTTCAATCTTTTTCTGCACGAGGACGGGCAGTTCTTTGTTTTCTGTCAGATCTTCCAGTGGTCCCATGATGAGTGTGAGTGGGGTGCGCAACTCATGGGTGATGTTGGTAAAAAAGCGCAGGCGTTCCTCGTTCAGTTCCTGTTTCTGTTGACTTTCCCATTGTGTCTGCTTCAGCGAGTTGCGTAGCATAAGGCTTCGTTTGTAGGAGTTGAAGACATACCAACCGATACTCAACAGGACAGATATATAGCACAGCTTGGCCCACCAGGTCAGCCACAGTGGTGGACTAACGCGTACTTGTAGCTCTGTCGAACTTGCTTCCGTCCAGTCCTGGTTCTTCAGCTTAGCACGCAGAATGAAGGTGTAGTTGCCAGGCTTGAGGTTTCGGAAGGTCACTTCGTTGTCTCCTTCCGTTTCATACCATTGGTTGTCCAGTCCCTTCATCATATAGGAATACTCCACGTCGCCTTCCTTTGCGAAGTCTTTTATGGTGAAGCTGATTTTGAACGTGTTGTCGTTGTATTTCAGACGGATGATGCCGTGTTCGTCTGGCGATATAATGGTGTTGCGGTTGTCTCCGTATAGTCTTCCTACGCGTTCGCAATCGATGATTTCCACCGATGAAACGGTATCTTTGACAGTCATCTGTTGTGGTTCAAAATAGCAAATGCCACCTGGAGAACCGAAATAGATGGTTCCGTCGGACGACACGACAGCGGAGGCTTCCACGAAGTTTCCGGTAGGAATTCCGCTTTGGTAGTCGTAGTTGTAGAATCGTTGCTTATGGGTGTCGAAGCAGGCTATTCCAGAGAACATACTCACCCAAATGTTTCCCTGTCGGTCTTGACAGACGGCGCGAATATGGCAGTCCTTGATGCCTTGTCGTTCATCATAGATTTTCAGTGAGGTAGGTTTCTGCGGGTCGGGAATGTAGACCAGTCCTTTGAAGGTGGCCAACCATATTCCGCCGTCGGCATCCTTGATGATGTGATTGACGGAATTACTCTTTAAGCACGGGTTGTCCTTCAAGTGGGCGACGAGTCTTTTTTGTCGGTCAAACACGTAAACGCCCTTTGAAATGGTGCAGACCCACAACTGTCCGTGATTGTCTTCCGTGATGGAATATATTGTCGTTGAGAAACGGTTTCCCATTTGTTTGTTCATCTCTTCCTCATCCTTTTCTCTGCCGTGTTCCACCGAGTAAAGTCCGACTTCACTGCCAATCCACATCTTGCCGTGTGTATCTTCATACAAGGCGTGGACGTCCAAGTATCTGGCGCAGTTGATACGGACGAACTTGTTGGTCTTGGGGTTGAATTTCAAGACTCCATTGTCGTTGGTTCCAATCCAGATGCAGCCGTCTTTGTCCTCCTCAAACACATAGACGGTGGCTGAAGAGTTGGAAAGGTGAGAGGAAAAATTCCAGGATTGCATGACCTGTCCCTCTTTGTATCGGCTGATGACATTATCCTGACCAATCCAGAGGTAGCCTTGTCGGTCACAAAACAAACCGATGATGGTATTGCCCACGGGTTTACCCTGGTAAGTGAGTGTGTGGAAGCCAGAGGACGACCTTGGTATGAAATCAATGCCGGAGCTATAGTGGGCTATCCAAATATTGCCGAAAGTATCCTGTACGATTCTCCTCGTGTTATTTGAAGATAGTCTACCATTTTCTCTGGTGAGTTGCGAGAATGTCAAGGCGTCGGTAGCTGGATGTTTGTATCGTTTGAGGTCCAGCACGCTTACGCCGCCAATGTCTGAAGCTATCCACAGGGTGTTGTCATCCATCTCCATGATGTGATGGATGTTGTCGCCAGCCAAGGAGGTGGAGCTGTTCGGGATGTGTCTGAAGACCCGAAACGTCCCAGCCGCGCCATCAAATAGTCCCAGTCCCAAATTAGTGCCAACCCATACATTCTTGGCGTGGTCGATGAAGACCGAACGGACATTGTTTCCAGGCAGACTTTGTGGGTCATCTGAGTGATGGCAGAAGAATCTTGCTTTCCTGGTGTTGAGGTTATAGACGTACATTCCATCCATTCTTGAGCCGATGTAGAGGTGACCGTTTCCATCGTCAACGACCGTTCTAATGCCGTTTTTTATCTTCGGGAAGAGCTTGCTGTTGAGGGTGTAAAACTGGCGGGTATTGATATTGTAGTGTTGGATGTCCCCGTTGTGGTAGGCGATCCAGATGCCGCCGTCTTTAGCCTCACTGATGTCTGCCACGCTGTGTTTCAACATTCCTTTTTCGTTTTGGAAATGTCGGAAACTTTGGGTGTCGCAGTTGAATAGGTCAACATGCCCGTTCTTTAAGTGAATCCAGATGGTGTTGGCCTTCTGGTCGTAGTATAGTCCTACGTGGTCGTCGCTGTCAATTTCTGAATTGTGGGTCTTGAACACCGTACATTTGTTGCCAGCTATGCGATTGAGTCCCGATTCCGTACCCACCCAGATGAACCCCTGACGGTCTATCACCATATCGTTGGCAAAGCCGTTGGACAGTCCTTCTTTCAGACTGATATTTTGGAACTGACGAGCGTCGTCGGCATATCCGCAGCAGACAGACAGAAGCATCCATAATAGCGACAGGTATCTATTCATTGCTATGTTTTTTTTTTATTTTAGGTGCGATTTCCTTCTCATGGTGCAAAGGTACGATGTTTTTTTCTTTCCTGCAATAGTTTGGTTGTTTCGTAGAAAAGTAGTACCTTTGGCGGCATTTTATTAAAAAACGATTAACGATGAAAAAATCAGCAATGAAATTTTTCGTGACGAGTATGATGCTACTCGTGAGTGTCACCGCCAGTGCACAAACGGTGGATGACGTGTTGAACAGTGTTTTAGGACAAACAGGGCAGAGCGGAAGCTCCAGTCTGCTGTCTGGCATCACCTCTATTTTCTCGGGTAAGAAACAGGCGACTACGGCGAACATCGTGGGCACGTGGACTTATAGCGAGCCTGCCATCGTTTTGAAGTCAGACAATGTGCTGACCAGTGCTGCTGCTAAGATAGCCGCCAACAAGGCAGAGAGCATGCTGCAGACGAAGCTGGCCGCTGTCGGTGTGAAGGCTGGCTCTCCCACGATGACGTTCAATCAAGACGGCACTTTCACTTCGACCTTCAAGGGAAAGACCTATAAGGGCAAGTGGACTGTTAAGGATTCAAAGCTTCAGTTGACAGCCTTGGGTGTCAAGGCAGTCAGCATCACGACTCAGTTAGAGGGCAGCGAGATGAAGTTTGTGGCCAATTCCACCAAACTGCTCAACCTGTTTAAGGTCATCGGAGCGAAGTCTAACAACTCCAACTTGCAGACCATTACTAAGTTGATGAAAAACGTGAATGGCATGGAAGCTGGCGTGACTATGGTGAAGAAATAAGGCAGAAACAGCCCTTTTTTGGGGTCTATGTTGATTTGAGTGGGTAATGGAATCCATCCCCTCCGTTGATATAGT
>CAVAIX010000130.1:0-6547 GCA_963588695.1 Bacteroidaceae bacterium
CCTCCTGAGCAGATGACATTGTCGCGCCTGCCGAGGACGGTACTGAGATTGGAACGCGCTGAGATAATCTGTTTGATTGGTTCGATGTCCATTCTTTTTTGTTTGTTTGGTCGGCAAAAATACTATTTTTCCCCAAAACAGCCAAAGAGAATGTACAAAAATAGGGGAAAACAGCACGATAATCAGATAAAATCAGTACCTTTGCACACACATACAACAGAAGAAAAACCAGATATGAACGTTTTAGAACTTAGCGAACAAGAAATCGGCAGGCGCGAGAGCCTGCAGGAACTGCGCCAGATGGGCATCAATCCCTATCCAGCAGAAGCATACCCCACAGACACTTATTCCACCGACATCCGCGATAGTTTCCGCGACGAAGACGAGCCGCGACAGGTCTGCATTGCCGGCCGCATGATGAGCCGCCGCGTGATGGGCAAAGCCAGCTTTGCGGAGATACAGGACAGCAAGGGACGCATTCAGGTGTATATTTCCCGCGATGACCTTTGCCCCGACGAGAACAAGGAGCTCTACAACATCGTTTTCAAGAAACTCCTTGACATCGGTGACTTTATCGGCATCAAGGGATTCGTGTTCCGCACACAGACGGGCGAGATTTCCGTCCATGCGCAGGAGCTGACTCTGCTGTCGAAGAGTCTCAAACCGCTGCCCATCGTAAAATACAAGGATGGTGTGGCCTACGACAAATTCGACGACCCCGAGCTGCGCTACCGCCAACGCTACGTAGACCTCATCGTGAACGACGGGGTGAAGGATACCTTCCTGCAGCGTGCCACGGTCATCCGCACCCTGCGTCGCGTGCTCGATGAGGCTGGCTACACTGAGGTGGAGACTCCCACCCTACAGTCCATTGCTGGTGGTGCATCAGCCCGTCCGTTCATCACCCATTTCAACGCGCTCGACCAAGATATGTATATGCGCATCGCCACCGAACTCTACCTAAAGCGCCTCATCGTGGGCGGCTTCGAGGGGGTCTACGAAATCGGCAAGAACTTCCGCAACGAGGGCATGGATCGCAACCACAATCCCGAGTTCACCTGCATGGAACTCTACGTGCAATACAAGGACTACAACTGGATGATGTCGTTCACCGAGAAACTGTTAGAAACCATCTGCATCGCGGTCAACGGAAAACCAGAGCGCGAAATCGATGGTCAAATCGTGAGTTTCAAGGCCCCCTACCGCCGACTGCCCATCCTCGACGCCATCAAGGAGAAGACAGGTTTCGACTGCGATGGCAAGACAGAGGAGGAAATCCGCGCCTTCTGTAAGAAAAAAGGGATGGACGTAGACGAGACTATGGGTAAGGGTAAGCTCATCGATGAACTCTTCGGTGAGTTCTGCGAGGGTACATTCATCCAGCCCACCTTCATCACGGACTATCCCGTGGAGATGTCGCCACTCACCAAGATGCACCGCTCAAAGCCGGGACTCACCGAGCGCTTCGAACTGATGGTCAACGGCAAAGAGCTGGCCAATGCCTACTCCGAGCTGAACGACCCGATAGATCAAGAGGAGCGTTTCATCGATCAGATGAAACTGGCAGACAAGGGCGACGATGAGGCGATGATCATCGACCAGGACTTCCTTCGTGCCCTGCAGTACGGTATGCCTCCCACCTCAGGCATCGGCATCGGCATCGACCGTCTGGTCATGCTCATGACAGGCAAGACCTATATTCAAGAGGTGCTGTTCTTCCCACAGATGAAACCCGAGAAAAAAGTGCCCCAGAGCAGCGTAGCCGAATGGAACGCAGTAGGTGTCAGCGAGGAGTGGGTGCCCGTGCTGCGCAAGGCTGGTTTCAACCTCGTGCAAAACATTCGAGAAGAGAAGGCTCAGGGCTTGCAGCAGAAAATCGGTGACATCGTCAAGAAATACAAACTGGAACTGACGAAACCGTCCGTCGCCGACATCCAGTCATGGATTGAACGTAGCAATGAATGATGTTTAACTGTGGAAAGACAGCAATCATCGGCGGAGGCAGTTGGGCAACAGCCATAGCCAAGATCGTGGTGGGACACACTCACCACATCGGATGGTATATGCGCCGCGACGACCGCATCGAGGACTTCATACGACTGGGACACAACCCAGCTTACTTGATGAGCGTGCGCTTCAACACCGACGAGATTGAGTTTTCATCGGATATCAACAAGATTGTGCAGCAGTACGATACACTCGTGTTCGTCACACCGTCACCCTATCTAAAGAGCCACCTCAAGAAGCTCAAGACACGTATCCGCGACAAATTCATCGTCACCGCCATCAAGGGCATCGTGCCTGACGAGAACCTCGTCTGCTCGGAATATTTCCACCAGGTATACGACGTGCCCTACGACAATCTGGCCTGCATCGGAGGCCCATCGCACGCCGAAGAGGTAGCACTCGACCGCCTGTCGTACCTCACCATCGGATGTGCCGACCGCGAGAAGGCGCAGGCCTTTGCCGACATGATGGCCAGCACGGTCATCAAGACCAAGACCTCGACCGATGTCGTCGGCATTGAGTATTCGTCAGTGCTGAAGAACGTGTACGCCATCGCCGCTGGCATCTGCAACGGACTGAAGTTCGGCGACAATTTCCAGGCGGTGTTGATGGCCAATGCCGTACAGGAGATGCAGCGTTTTCTGCAGGTGGTTCACCCCGTCGAACGCAACGTGGTAGACTCGGCCTACCTCGGCGACCTACTGGTGACGGGATATAGTAATTTCTCGCGCAACCGCACCTTCGGCACGATGATAGGTAAAGGCTATTCGGTCAAGTCGGCACAAATAGAGATGGAGATGATTGCCGAGGGCTATTTCGGCACCAAATGCATGAAGGAAATCAACCGCCACTGCCACGTCAACATGCCTATCCTCGATGCCGTATATAATATATTGTACGAGCGCATCTCCCCACAGATCGAAATAAAACTGCTGACGGACTCCTTCCGATGAGCCGCCTTCAGAAAGCAACGACAACAAAACCATAATTCATAACGATCATGAGCAACATCAAACTTGACATCACGAAAGCCGCCTCCTTTCTGAAGGCTGGCGCAGTGGAAGCCTTCGAACCGAAGGTAAAGGCAGCGCAGGAAGCGCTGGAGAACGGCACCTGTCCGGGCAACGATTTCTTGGGTTGGCTCCACCTTCCAAGTAGCATCACCGAAGCCTTCCTCGACGAGGTACAGGCCACGGCCGACACCCTCCGCAAGCAGTGCGAGGTGGTAGTAGTGGCTGGCATCGGTGGCAGCTATCTCGGTGCACGCGCCGTCATCGAAGCCCTGGGCAACTCCTTCAGCTGGCTCGTCTGCGACGGAAAAAACCCCACAGTGCTCTTCGCTGGCAATAACATCGGCGAGGACTATTTGGCCGAGATGACCGACTACCTGAAAGGCAAGAAGTTCGGTGTCATCAACATCTCCAAATCTGGAACCACCACCGAAACAGCTCTCACCTTCCGCCTGCTGAAGAAGCAGTGCGAGACACAGATGGGCAAGAGTGTGGCCAAGGACGTGATAGTAGCCGTGACAGATGCCAAGCGAGGTGCTGCCCGCACCTGTGCCGACAAGGAAGGCTACAAGAGTTTTGTCATTCCCGACAACGTGGGAGGACGCTTCTCGGTGCTCACCCCGGTGGGTCTGCTGCCCATAGCCTGCGCCGGCTTCGACATCAAGCAACTCGTCAAGGGTGCTGCAGACATGGAAAAGGCCTGTGGCAAGGACGTTCCCTTCAGCGAGAATATCGCTGCACAGTATGCTGCCGTGCGCAACGGTCTATATGGTGCTGGCAAGAAAATCGAAATCATGGTCAACTACCAGCCCAAACTCCACTACGTATCCGAATGGTGGAAACAGCTCTACGGAGAGTCAGAGGGCAAGGACAAGAAGGGCATCTTCCCCGCCAGTTGCGATTTCACCACCGACCTTCACTCCATGGGTCAGTGGATTCAAGATGGCGAGCGCACCATCTTCGAGACGGTCATCAGCATCGAGGAGCCCAACCGCACTCTACTGTTCCCCAGCGACGAAGAGAACTTAGACGGTCTGAACTTCCTGGCTGGCAAGCGCGTCGACGAGGTGAACAAGATGGCAGAACTGGGCACTCGGCTGGCTCACGTGGACGGCGGTGTTCCGAATATCCGCATTTCTGTGCCCAAGCTCAACGAATACTACATCGGACAACTCATCTATTTCTTCGAGATTGGTTGTGGCATCAGCGGCAACGTACTCGGTGTGAATCCCTTCAACCAGCCCGGTGTGGAAGCCTACAAGAAGAATATGTTCGCACTGCTTGACAAGCCCGGCTACGAGGCTGACTCGAAAGCCATCAAGGAACGCCTGGTCAAGGAAGGCTAAGCACTAAACACAGCATTGATGAAAGAAATTATTTCTGAATACTTGAAAAAGCACGGTTTTAGGCAGTTTTGCCCGAAAGCCGTGCTTTTCGATATGGATGGTGTTATCTACGACTCGATGCCAGCCCACGCACGTTCTTGGCACGAGTCCATGGACTCCTTCGGTCTCCACATGCCTCCCGAGGACACCTACCGCTACGAAGGCATGCGCGGCGTAGAGACAATCCAGCTCTTGGCGCGTCAACAGTGGCAACGTGAACTCTCCAACGAGGAAGCCCAACGCATGTACGACGTCAAGTCCAGTATTTTCGCCCGTCAGCCGCAAGCTGACATGATTCCTAATATCCGCGCACTAATGGAGCACATCAAGGCCGACGGTCTGAAGATCTGTGTAGTGACGGGCAGCGGCCAGCACTCCCTGCTCGACAAACTGGAAGGCGACCTACCTGGCCTTGTCTGCCGCGACCTCGTGGTGACCAGCTTCGATGTCACGCGCGGCAAGCCCGATCCACAACCCTACCTGACGGGCATGAAGAAAGCGGGCGTACAGCCTTGCGAGGCCATCGTGGTAGAAAATGCACCACTCGGCGTGCGTGCCGCCGTGGCTGCCCGTTGTTTCACCATAGCGGTGAACACAGGTCCGTTGCCCGACCAGGCACTGGCCGATGAAGGAGCCGACCTGGTGTTACCGAACATGAAAGCATTGCTCAACCTATGGCCAGAGTTGGCCACAGGAACAGACGGAGCTGTCCATTAGTCAGCGACCTCGTCCGTCACGTCGTCTTCATCGCCCTCCACGTCACGCTTGAAAGTGACGCTTCCCGAGGGCGAGAGGACAACGCGCACCGGAATATATTCATCGGTCTGCGGATGGCTGACACTGCCAGCAAACTCCAAGTTGCCGCCGTTCAC
The DNA here is from genome assembly GCA_963588695.1 of Bacteroidaceae bacterium. GTDB lineage: Bacteria > Bacteroidota > Bacteroidia > Bacteroidales > Bacteroidaceae > Prevotella. Next base: position 5,275 of record CAVAIX010000130.1, read on the forward strand.
CCTGTCGAACACCAGTCCGTCGAGGATGCCCGTATGGCGGTAGTCGTCGTCTAAACACGCATCGAAGCTTGCCTTGGTGAACGAGCGCGAGAAGGCCACAGTTCCGTCAGCCTTTCTCACCATCACCTCCACCTCGTTGTCCACGAATTTCTGTCCGATTTCGTCGGCCACCATCGGCAGCGAGTCGTTCGGTTGGCGGTGAATCTCCACCTTGCAGGCGCTGCCCTGCCACTGCACCTCGTGCGTCTTCTCGTACTCAGCCTGACGAATGGGAGCTTCCAGCTTCGGTTGCTCCATCTTCTCAGCGATGATGTCGGTACTCTGCTTCTTTCCGCCGCAGGATGCCAGCAGCACTGTCCCGCAGGCCGTCATCAGCACCACGGCGCCAATCACGGCCACCAGTAAAGTTTTTCGCTTTGCCATTGTATGTTTTATTTAGTCGATTTATCGTTTGCATTAACGGCCTCTGGTGTCCAGTTCTTAAAGAACCGCACCACCTTATCCTCGTCGTACCCCTCGCCCTGCTCCAAGAAACTGGAGTCTTGGATGTGTAGCACATGCCCCTGGCCGTCCAACACCACGAACACAGGGAAGCCGAAGCGCTGCGGATGGTTCAGCCGCGCCATCAGCTGACGCGCTTTCTGCTGCGCCTCCGCTCCAGCGGACTGTCGCGGATTGTAGTTCACATGGATATACTCGAAGTGTTCAGCTACCAGTTTTCCCACCACCGTGTCCTTCGCCACGAAGTCGGCAAAGCGCAGACACCATGGGCACCAGTTGCCGCCCACCTGACACACTACGAATTTCCCCTCGGCTCTGGCCTTCGCCAGTGCTCCATCAATCTGCGCCATCGGGTCGATGCTTTCGTCATACACGCGCTTCAACGCTCCCTGGGCATTCGACGTCAGCGTGATTAGAACCAACATGAGAGAAATAGAAACCAGTTTTCTCATCCTTGAAAAATTTTTCTGCAAAGTTACGACATTTTTTCTTTTCCTGCAAATTCAGAAACACTTTGATTCCATACCCGACGACTGACAATGTGTCAGCCTTAGAACGAATGGCATGCTTTTGGCATAAGGTGCTACTAAATGAATTAGAAAACTCAAAACTCAAAAAGAAAAAATTATGATGAACATTAAACCTTTAGGTGACCGCGTGCTGGTATTGCCCGCACCGGCAGAAGAGAAGATCGGTGGAATTATCATTCCTGATACAGCCAAAGAAAAGCCCCTCCACGGCACGGTAGTAGCTGCAGGACAAGGAACAAAGG
>CAVAIX010000131.1:0-6533 GCA_963588695.1 Bacteroidaceae bacterium
CGGATGCAAAGGTACAACTTTTCCATAAACCAACAAACTTTTTCGGAGAAAAATTAAACTTACATGCAAAAATAAAACGAAAGTTTGATATAAGTCAACCGAAAGACTTACTCACATTTATATTATATATAGGGACACCCATAGGCGAACTATTTGGCATGGAGTTTTATCTGACGAGCAAAAAAAAGGAGAGAAATGGTAGATAACTCACGTTAAATATGTAACTTTGCACACATGAACACAAATGAATTAGAAGGAAAACGCATCGCCGTACTACTTTCCGGAGGGGTTGACAGTGCCGTAGCACTCCATCAACTGGTTCAGTTTGGACAGCATCCCGACTGCTTCTACATCAAAATCGGGCCAGAGGAAACGGAAGAATGGGACTGCTCATCAGAGGAAGATCTGGAAATGGCCACCGCGGTAAGCCACAAATATGGCTGTAAACTGAAAGTCATTGACTGCCACATGGAATACTGGAACCAAGTGACCGTCTACACCATGGATAAGATAAAGGCTGGACTGACGCCCAACCCCGATGTGATGTGCAACCGACTCATCAAGTTTGGAGCATTCCACGACAAGTGCGGCAAGGACTACGACCTCATTGCCACAGGACACTACGCACAGACTGAGACCGATGAGGAGGGCAGAAAATGGCTCACCACAAGCCCTGATCCAGTGAAAGACCAGACCGACTTTCTGGCTCAGATTTTCGATTGGCAGTTGCGTAAGGCTCTTTTCCCCATCGGCCACATGACAAAGAAGGAAGTGCGCGAGATTGCTGATCGGGAGCACTTAGTCAACGCTCAGCGCAAAGACTCGCAAGGCATCTGTTTCCTCGGAAAAATAAACTACAACGACTACATACGCAGGTATTTAGGCGAACAGCCTGGAGATGTTATAGAGTTTGAGACCGGAAAACTCATCGGAAAACATCAAGGTTTGTGGTTCCACACCATTGGACAACGACACGGGCTGGGATTTGGGGGCGGCCCTTGGTTCGTGATTAAGAAAGACGTCACAAAGAATATCCTCTACGTCAGCCACGGCTACGATCCACTCACAGCCTATAAAAAAGATTTCCGGATACGCGATTTCCATCACCTCACCCTTCCCCTTGCCCCACAGCAAACACGCATCACCTTCAAAATACGTCATACGCCCGAGTTTCATCTGGCCACCGTCGAGCATGAACCCGACGGACTGTTCACCATCCATTCTGTCGATGCCATACACGGTGTCGCACCCGGGCAGTTCTGCGTCATCTACGACGAAAACCATCACCGTTGCTTGGGTTCAGGAGAAATAACGATGTGAAATAAATCGCAAGAAATTTTGCTGTTTGTCGCTTTTAATGTAACTTTGCACATTATGACACTGCATACCCTCGATAATATCACATGGAAGGAAAACGTCATCTTGGCCGATGCTGACTATATTGACAAGGTGGCATTCGACCTTACTGTCAATTTCGAACGCATCATCGGGCGAGCCATTCCAAGAGCAGACATGGCAAAATGGATAGACTGCATCGCACTCGATGGTGGACTGCGGAAGGGAGACAACGAAACACAAGTCATACTGACGCACAGCAAGGGGAAGAAGGGCATGGACTATTTCGTGCCAGCAACATTCAACAGCGAACTTGACGGGAAAGCCTTCAGCGACACGCTCGGTGAATTTCTGTTCAGTTGCGTGACAGCAGAAAATCTCGCAACGGAAGAGGAACTCTTTATCGACATTATGCAAATACTCGGGAACAGTGCCGACGTGAAGCGTCTGATGATCATTCCAGACATCGAGCAAAGCTATGATCTGGTGCGACAAGGACTGCGACATGCCACTCCCGACAAACACATCACTATGTTCAGTATGCAACCACTATCCGGAGGCTCCTTCCGACAAGAGATCCTCGGTTACTCACTCATGGCAGCACTCGGCATCAGTAGTGATGAAATCAGATGTTAAATAAAAAAAACAAATAAGAAAAAAAATGGGAAAAGTACTCATGATTGGTGCCGGTGGTGTTGCCACCGTGGCCGCTTTCAAAATCGCGCAGAACACTGACGTGTTCACCGATTTCATGATTGCATCGCGGCGCAAAGAGAAATGCGACCAGATTGTGGAAGCCATCCACAAAAAGGGATACACCATGCCTATCAAAACAGCACAGGTCGACGCTGACGACGTGGAACAACTCAAAACCCTCTTCAACAGCTATCATCCAGAGCTGGTTATCAACCTCGCACTGCCCTACCAAGATCTCACCATCATGGAAGCCTGTCTGGCCTGCGGATGCAACTACCTTGACACCGCCAACTATGAGCCAAAGGACGAAGCACATTTCGAGTACTCTTGGCAATGGGCCTACAAGGAACGATTCGAGCAGGCTGGCCTTTGTGCCATTCTCGGCTGTGGGTTCGACCCAGGTGTCAGCGGTATCTACACCGCCTATGCCGCCAAGCACCATTTTGACGAAATGACACAGCTTGACATTGTAGACTGCAACGCTGGCAACCATCACAAGGCATTTGCCACCAATTTCAACCCAGAAATCAACATCCGCGAGATTACCCAAAAAGGACTATACTACGAAGACGGAGCGTGGAAAGAGACCGCTCCGCTGTCCGTACACAAGGCACTCACCTACCCCAATATCGGGCCGAGAGAGAGCTATCTTATGCACCACGAAGAGTTGGAGTCGCTGGTCAAGAACTACCCATCCATCAAGCTGGCGCGTTTCTGGATGACCTTTGGGCAACAGTATCTCACCTACCTGGATGTGATTCAGAACATCGGCATGAGCCGCATTGACGAAATCGAATACGACGCACCATTGGCCGACGGAAACGGGACTGCCAAGGTAAAAATCGTTCCACTCCAGTTTCTCAAAGCCGTCTTACCCAATCCACAAGACCTCGGTTCGAATTACGAAGGCGAGACATCCATCGGTTGTCGTATCAAGGGCGTGAAAGACGGGAAAACCCACACCTACTACGTCTACAACAACTGCTCCCATCAGGCCGCCTACGAGGAGACAGGTATGCAAGGTGTCAGCTATACCACTGGCGTACCAGCCATGATTGGAGCCATGATGTTCCTCAAAGGCATCTGGAAAAAGCCTGGCGTGTGGAACGTGGAGGAGTTCGATCCCGATCCATTCATGGAGCAGCTCAACGTTCAGGGATTGCCCTGGCACGAGGTATTCGATGGCGACCTCGAACTCTGATTGCGCCCAATCATCAATCACAAAACCAACCTAATAAGAAACACCAACAATACCCATTATGACCAAGAAAGAAACTGAAAACGAATCCGTCAACGCGCAAAGCGAGAAAATGAAGGCCCTACAGGCGGCCATGTCGAAAATCGAAAAAGAATACGGCAAAGGTGCTGTCATGCGCATGGGCGACGAGAAGATAGAAAATGTGGACGTCATACATACCGGCAGCCTCACACTCGACATCGCACTGGGTGTAGGCGGTTATCCACGCGGACGCATCATCGAAATTTTCGGTCCCGAATCATCTGGAAAGACAACCCTAGCCATCCATGCCATCGCTGAAGCACAAAAGGCAGGAGGTGTAGCAGCCTTCATCGATGCCGAGCATGCCTTCGACCGTTTCTACGCCCAAAAACTTGGTGTGGACATCGACAACCTTTGGATATCGCAGCCTGACAACGGAGAACAAGCCTTGGAAATTGCCGACCAGCTTATCCGATCCTCTGCCATAGACATCTTGGTGGTTGACTCCGTGGCAGCCTTGACCCCAAAGAAGGAGATTGAAGGCGACATGGGCGACTCAGCCGTAGGACTGCACGCCCGTCTGATGAGTCAGGCACTGCGCAAGCTCACAGCCACCATCGCCAAAACCAACACAACCTGTATTTTCATCAACCAGCTGCGTGAAAAGATTGGCGTGATGTTCGGCAGTCCGGAAACAACCACAGGCGGTAATGCACTGAAGTTCTACGCCTCCGTACGACTCGATATCCGCCGAGGCACAGCCATCAAAGACGGCGAGGAGTATCTCGGCAACCAGACACGCGTCAAAGTGGTGAAGAACAAGGTAGCTCCTCCCTTCCGCAAGGCAGAGTTTGAAATCATGTACGGCGAAGGCATCTCCAAAATTGGCGAGATTCTCGATCTCAGCGTGCAGTACAACATCATCAAAAAGAGCGGGTCGTGGTTCAGCTACGACGACCAGAAACTCGGACAAGGCCGCGATGCGGTCAAACAACTGCTGAAAGACAATCCCGAGCTTTGCGAAGAACTGACAGCTAAAGTTGTTGAAGCCGTGAAGGCAGCAGAATAACATTCATTATGGCACGCCTCGGTGACAAATTGTCATACATCTACAGTTCGTTCCATTCCCATTCCGGCAGTTGGCACGCGCTTTGCTAATAGGTCGGCATCAAACATTTTCGAATAACAAATAAAATAAATACATTATGGGAAAGATTATTGGAATCGACTTAGGAACAACCAACAGCTGCGTCGCAGTTTTCGAAGGCAGCGAGCCGGTTGTAATTGCCAACAGTGAAGGCAAACGGACGACACCTTCCGTGATTGGCTTTGTGAAAGACGGTGACCGCAAGGTGGGTGATCCGGCAAAACGTCAAGCCATCACCAACCCGAAGAACACGGTCTATTCGATTAAGCGCTTCATGGGCGAGACCTACGAGCAGAGCCGTAAAGAGGCCGAGAGTATGCCATACACCGTAGTCAACGAGAATGGGTATCCCCGCGTTGATATTGAGGGGCGCAAATATACGCCACAGGAAATCTCCGCCATGATTCTCCAGAAGATGAAGAAGACGGCAGAGGACTACGTCGGACAAGAGATTACAGATGCCGTCATCACCGTGCCAGCCTATTTCTCCGACTCGCAACGTCAAGCCACCAAGGAAGCTGGTCAGATTGCTGGCCTCAACGTGCGCCGTATCGTTAACGAGCCTACGGCTGCCGCACTGGCATATGGTGTAGACAAGGCCAACAAGGACATGAAGATAGCCGTATTCGACCTCGGTGGCGGTACGTTTGATATCTCCATCCTTGAGTTTGGCGGTGGCGTATTTGAGGTACTCTCCACCAATGGTGACACCCACCTCGGTGGCGACGACTTCGATCAGGTTATCATCAACTGGTTGGCAGACGGCTTCAAGAGCGACGAGGGCGTGGATCTGCGCAAAGACCCGATGGCCATGCAGCGTTTGAAGGAAGCTGCCGAGAAGGCTAAAATAGAGTTGTCCAGTTCTACATCCACGGAAATCAACCTGCCCTACATCACTGCTGTTGACGGTATGCCAAAGCATTTGGTGAAGACGCTGTCACGTTCGCAGTTCGAGCAATTGGCACACGACCTCATTCAAGCTTGCCTCGTGCCTTGCCAGAAGGCCATGGCCGATGCCAAGTTGTCTAACTCCGACATTGACGAGGTCATCCTCGTAGGTGGTTCGAGCCGTATCCCTGCCGTACAGGAACTCGTAAAGAATTACTTCGGCAAAGAGCCGTCAAAGGGCGTAAACCCCGACGAGGTGGTTGCCGTAGGTGCTGCCATTCAAGGTGCCATCTTGAACAAGGAAGAGGGCGTAGGTGACATCGTGCTGCTTGACGTCACTCCGTTGACACTCGGCATCGAGACTATGGGTGGCGTGATGACCAAACTAATTGATGCCAACACCACTATCCCATGCAAGAAGAGTGAAGTGTTCTCCACAGCAGCCGACAACCAGACCGAGGTAACCATTCACGTGTTGCAGGGTGAGCGTCCTATGGCAGCCCAGAACAAGAGTATCGGCCAGTTTAACCTGACAGGCATCACTCCTGCTCGCCGTGGTGTGCCGCAGATTGAAGTAACCTTCGACATCGATGCCAACGGCATCCTCAAGGTATCTGCCAAAGATAAGGCCACTGGCAAGGAACAGAGCATCCGCATCGAGGCTTCTTCTGGCTTGAGCGAGGACGAAATCAACCGCATGAAGGCGGAGGCTGAGCAGAATGCCGAAAACGACAAGAAGGAGCGCGAGCGCGTGGACAAGATGAACCAGGCAGACTCCATGATTTTCCAAACCGAAAATCAGTTGAAGGAACTGGGCGATAAGCTCCCGGCAGACCAAAAGCCAGCCATCGAGCAAGCACTACAGCAGTTGAAGGATGCCCACAAGGCAGGCGATACCGCAGCCATCGACACGGCTATCAATGCCTTGAATGCCGCCTGGCAGACCGCTTCGCAGCAGATGTATCAGAACACTGGAGCACAGCCCGGTGCAGGAGCAGACGCAGGACAGCAGCAGTCGTCACAGCAGAATGCTTCTAAAGACGATAACATCCAGGATGCCGACTTCGAGGAGGTGAAGTAAGTACCGATAGACAACAATAACAATAAATAGGCAAATAGGGTGCAGCTCAATGAGTTGCACCCTATTTCGTTTTTACAATCTTATTTTGCTGTCAATGCATCATTCCCTTGTATTAGGAAATCGTGCAGATTAAGAAGGAGTATTCCCTCTTCGTCATAGTTGGAAGA
>CAVAIX010000132.1:0-6431 GCA_963588695.1 Bacteroidaceae bacterium
ACGTATACGCCTCGGCAGGGTTTGGCGAATCAACGCAGGACGTGGTCTATGGTGGCAATGCCATGATCTTCGAGAATGGCCACCTGTTGGCCGAGGGACAGCGCTTCTCGCTCCAGCCACAGATACAGATGGCACAGATAGACGTGGAGCGCCTGCGCACTGACCGTATGGACAACACCACGTTTGTCAATGCACAACGCACGGCTACGGCACGCGTGGTGGAGTGTAAGGAGGTGGAATCGATGGAGTTCACACTCTCGCGACCAGTTGACCCTCATCCGTTCACACCTGCAGACTGCGACATGGAGGAGAGCTGTGAGGAAATCCTTAGCATCCAGTCCGCAGGACTGGCCAAACGCTTGGTGCACACCAACTGTCAGAAGGTCGTAGTGGGCATCAGCGGTGGATTGGACTCCACACTGGCACTGCTCGTCTGCGTGCGTACCTTCGATATGTTGGGCTACGACAGAACAGGCATCGTCGGTGTCACCATGCCTGGCTTCGGTACGACAGACCGCACACACGACAATGCTGTCGCGCTGATGCAGACGTTAGGTATCAGACAGGAGGAAATCAGTATTGCCAAGGCCGTCACGCAGCATTTCGAGGACATCGGGCAGGACAGTAACGTCCATGATGTCACCTATGAAAACGCACAGGCACGCGAACGGACACAGATACTCATGGACTTGGCTAACAAGGAGAACGCCCTCGTCGTGGGGACGGGAGACCTCTCGGAACTGGCTCTCGGCTGGGCCACCTACAACGGTGACCATATGTCGATGTATGGGGTCAATGCCGGGGTGCCGAAGACCCTCATACAATACCTCATCCGCTATCTGTCCGCGTTGCCGCAGTTCAAGGAACAGCAGGGAACGCTGGACGACATCATCGACACACCAATATCACCGGAACTGACTCCGGCCGATAGTCAAGGACGGATAGAACAGAAAACAGAAGATCTCGTTGGACCTTACGAGCTACACGACTTCTTCCTTTACTATTTCCTGCGCTTCGGATTCCGACCGCAGAAGATTATGCTGTTGGCAGAACACGCCTTCGAGGGACAATACAGTCGCGAAACCATCAAGAAATGGTTGACCACGTTCTGCCGCCGCTTCTTCAATCAACAGTTCAAACGCTCCTGTCTGCCAGACGGACCCAAGGTGGGAAGCGTCAGCCTCTCGCCTCGCGGCGACTGGCGCATGGCCAGCGATGCGGCTTGCAGCCTGTGGGTGAAGGAATGTGAAGCACTATAACAGAAACAGACAAGAAAAATGGCAGAAAACAAACAGCCGCGCCGGACGAGAAAGCCGGCCACAGACAATACCTTCGCACACGTGCAGCCGCAGGCCACAGAGATCGAGAAGACGGTGCTGGGCGCACTGATGATAGACAAGGATGCCTATACGGTGGTCTGCGAAATGCTGTACCCCGAGAGCTTCTATGAACCCCGCAACCAGAAGATATATGCGGCCATACGCGATTTGGAGCTGAGGGAGAAACCGGTGGATGTCTGGACTGTGACCGAACAGCTGGCGCACCAGGGCGACCTGGAGGATGTCGGTGGACCGGGATATATCACAGAGCTGTCCTTGCGCGTGTCGTCATCGGCCAGTATTGAGTATCATGCACGCATCGTAGCGCAGAAGGCACTGGCCAGACAACTCATCGCCTATACGGGCAACATCCAGACCAAGGCCTTTGACGAAACAACCGACGTGGACGACCTCATGCAAGAAGCGGAGGGTTCGCTCTTCGAACTCTCGCAGAAGAACATGAAGAAGGACTACACGCAGATTGATCCAGTCATCAAGAATGCGGTGGAGGTCATCCAGAAGGCGGCAGCCAATAAAGACGGACTGACGGGTGTTTCCACAGGCTACTATAAACTCGACGACATCACCAGCGGATGGCAGGCATCGGACTTAATCATCATAGCTGGACGACCTGCCATGGGTAAGACCTCATTCGCCCTCTCTATGGCCAAGAACATTGCGGCAGACCACCAAGTGCCAATGGCGTTCTTCTCGCTTGAAATGAGCAATACACAGCTGGTCAATAGGCTGATTTCAAATGTCTGCGAGATACAGGGTTCAAAGATTCTAAACGGACAACTGCACCCCGACGAATGGGACAGGCTCGACAAACGCCTTAATAACCTGTTGGGAGCACCGCTCTACGTGGACGATACACCGGGACTATCGGTGTTCGAACTGCGCACAAAGGCACGACGGTTGGTGAGGGAACACGGTGTGAAGATTATCATGATTGACTATCTGCAACTGATGAACGCGCAGGGCATGCGCTTCTCATCCAGACAGGAAGAGGTATCGACCATCAGCCGCTCACTCAAGGGATTGGCCAAGGAACTGGACATCCCGATTATTGCACTGTCGCAGTTGAACCGTGGCGTAGAGAGTCGTGAGGGCAACGAAGGCAAACGCCCCCAGCTGTCAGACCTGCGTGAGTCGGGAGCCATCGAACAGGATGCCGACATGGTGCTCTTCGTCCATCGCCCAGAATACTACCACATCTATCAAGATGACCATGGACGTGACCTTAGGGGTATGGCACAGATTATCATCGCCAAGCACCGTAAGGGTGCGACGGGCGACGTGTTGCTGAACTTCCGGGGAGAATTTACGCGCTTTGAAAATCCAGAGGACGGCCGACTGAATAGTGGTAGCAGCAATGGTGACGGGGAAATCCTCGGAAGCAAGTTGAATGGCAGCGTGCAGAACGGCGCAGCGGAATCACCATTCGGCTACGAAGAAGTGGATGATAAAGTGCCTTTCTAACGGAAAAAAAACAATAAAAGGACAATAACTAAAAAAATAGATACACATGAAGAAACTATTGTTAGGAGACGAGGCCATTGCACAGGGGGCACTTGATGCTGGACTGAGTGGCGTGTATGCCTATCCGGGCACGCCGTCGACGGAAATCACTGAATACATCCAAGGCTCGGCACTCGCTCGCGAACGCGGTGTCCACAGCCGATGGTCCACCAACGAGAAAACAGCCATGGAGGCAGCTTTAGGTATGTCGTTCATGGGAAAAAGGGCACTGGTCTGCATGAAGCATGTGGGACTGAACGTATGCGCCGATCCGTTTGTCAATGCTGGCATGACGGGAACGAACGGTGGACTGGTGGTGCTCGTGGCCGACGATCCTTCCATGCACTCCTCACAGGACGAGCAAGACAGCCGGTTCTACGGCAAGTTTGCTATGGTGCCTACACTGGAACCATCCAGCCAACAGGAGGCCTATGACATGATGGAGGAAGCCTTCAACCTCTCCGAAGAGCAGCATCTGCCAGTGCTCATGCGCGTCACGACACGCATGGCGCATTCGCGTGCCGTTGTCGTGGTGAAGGATGCCCCACGTCCACAAAACGAACTGAACTACCATGCGCAGGCTTCCAACTGGGTGCTCCTGCCTGCTTTTGCACGGAAGCGTAACGCTGCCGTCACAGCCCAGCAGGCGCAACTGGAAAGCATTGCCGAGCACAGTACACATAATATATATAAGGAGGCATCAGACCATACATTGGGTATCATAGCCACTGGTATAGCCTACAACTACCTCATGGAGTGTTATCCCGATGGCTGTCCTTATCCCGTGCTGAAAATCAGCCATTATCCACTGCCTAAGGCATTGGTGCGGCGGATGACACGCGAGTGTGACAGTGTGTTGATAGTGGAGGAAGGACAACCCTTTGTAGAAGAGATGGTGCGCGGCGTGATGCCGGGAGACACCGTGATAAAAGGACGACTGACGGGAGAACTGCCGCGTACGGGTGAACTGAACCCCGACATCGTCAAGAAAGCATTGGGAATAGGGGGCGGCGAAAGCTACGCGACGTGTGAGGATGTGGTGCCGCGGCCACCAGCACTCTGTCAGGGGTGCGGCCACCGCGATGTTTATACCGCGCTCAACCAGGTTTTGGCTGACTACCCTAACGCACGCGTATTTGGAGATATCGGCTGTTATACCTTAGGATTTCTTCCGCCTTACAAGGCCATCCACTCCTGTGTCGATATGGGGGCTTCTATCACGATGGCCAAAGGTGCTGCGGATGCTGGACAATGGCCTGCCGTTGCTGTGATAGGTGACTCTACATTCACACACTCCGGAATGACGGGGTTGTTGGATGCTATCAACGAGCAGGCGGACATCACGGTGATTCTCAGTGATAACCTGACTACCGCCATGACGGGAGGACAGGATTCTGCCGGAACCAATAAGTTTGAGGCCATCTGCCGTGGACTCGGACTGGACGAGGAACACCTGAAGGTGGTAGTGCCGTTGCCGAAGAACATGGCGGAGATTACGCAGGTCATCCGTGACGAAATCAATTATCACGGCCCGAGTGTCATCATTCCTCGACGAGAGTGTATGCAGACCCTGCAACGCCACCTAAAACAGAAAAAAGACGGTCGAAAATAAATGCTGTGTAACACTAAAAAGTCGAATAAGATGAAAACAGACATTATATTGTGCGGTGTAGGTGGACAAGGTATTCTCTCTATTGCCACCGTAATCGGCGAAGCCGCAATGAACGAAAACCTATTGATCAAGCAGGCTGAGGTGCATGGAATGTCGCAACGGGGTGGGGACGTACAGTCCAACCTCCGCATCTCGGACAAGCCTATCGCCAGCGACCTCATCGCCAAGGGTGGGGCAGATGTCATCATCTCCATGGAACCGATGGAGGCACTGCGCTACCTGCCTTTCCTTCATGCCGACGGATGGGTCATCACTTCCGCCTCGCCCTTTGTCAACATCCCTAATTATCCCGATATGACTGTTGTGGAGCGTGACCTCAAAGCCTTGCCTCACGTAATCATGCTGGATATCGAACAGTTGGCCAAGGACAACGGGGTGCCCCGCTCGGCTAACATGATACTGTTAGGGGCTGCACAAAAGGCATTGCATATAGAATACGACAAGCTGGAGGCTGCTATACAGCGCGTCTTCGCCAGAAAAGGTGAGGCTGTTGTGGCGGCCAATGTCAAAGCCTTGGCTATAGGAAAGGAACATCAGCTATGAAACAGACACCCATCGATCCGCACCTCATCGACACATTAGTTGCCGAACTGGGTATAAAAGATTTTGCCAATGCGACCATACGTGAGGTGAAACTCGTGGCCTCGAGAGCGGAGAAACAGTCGGGGGTGGAGTTCATCAAGATGGAAATGGGCATTCCTGGACTGCCAGCGGCAAGGGTCGGAGTGGATGCCCAAATGGACGCGCTCCGCAAGGGAATAGCCAATCTCTATCCCGACATCCAAGGACTGCCTGAACTGAAAAAGGAGGCGTCACGCTTTGTCAAGGCGTTTATTGGCATTGACGTGAATCCTGAAGGGTGTGTGCCCGTGTGTGGCTCCATGCAGGGCACCTTCGCGTCATTTCTGACGTGTTCACAGGCTGATCAACGGAAGGATACCGTGCTGTTCATCGACCCAGGATTTCCAGTGCAGAAGATGCAACTGCAGGTGATGGGCGTGAAATACGAAACGTTTGATGTCTATGACTACCGTGGTGAACGCCTCGGACCGAAACTTGAAACGTACTTGAAACAAGGGAATGTCTGTGCCATCGTCTACTCCAATCCCAACAATCCTTCATGGATTTGTCTCAACGAAGAGGAACTGCAGACGATAGGATGGTTGGCCACGCAGTATGATGCAGTCGTCATGGAAGACCTGGCCTATTTCGCCATGGATTTCCGACGCGACCTGAGTACACCGTTCCAGCCGCCTTACCAACCGACGGTGGGACGCTATACCGACAACTATATCCTGCTGATTAGCGGTTCAAAAGCCTTCAGCTATGCCGGTGAACGTATCGGTGTGACTTGTATTTCTGACAAGTTGTTCCACCGCCATTATGCAGATCTTGACCGCCGCTATGCTGGATTGGCCTTCGGACCAGTGTTCTCTACACGTATGCTGTATGCTTTGTCCTCTGGAACAAGCCATTCGGCACAATATGCTATGGCTGCCATGCTACGATCTGCCTCAGACGGGGAATATGATTTTCGGAAGGAGGTCAGCGTCTATGGTCACCGAGCACACCGGCTGAAGGAGATTTTTCTTCGCCATGGCTTCCATATCGTCTACGATAAGGATCTTGACGAGCCTGTGGCTGACGGTTTTTATTTTACTATCGGGTATGAAAATATGAGTAGTGGGCAGTTAGCCTATGAACTGATGAGCTATGGCGTGTCTGCCATCTGTCTCGTGACCACGGAATCCAATCAGGAAGGACTGCGCATCTGCACCTCTTTTATAGAGGAACATCAGTATGACCAGCTGGAGAAACGGATGGCTATTTGGGAGGAAAATCATAAAAACCGTTAAAAAGCGAAAATTTTTCTCCGAAAAAGTTTGTTGGTTTATGGAAAAGTTGTACCTTTGCATCCG
>CAVAIX010000133.1:0-6362 GCA_963588695.1 Bacteroidaceae bacterium
AAATGGCTAAAGAAGTTGCTGGATTAATCAAATTACAGATTAAAGGTGGCGCTGCGAATCCCTCTCCTCCCGTGGGTCCCGCTCTGGGTTCTAAGGGAATCAATATCATGGGATTCTGCAAAGAGTTCAACGCCAGAACCCAGGATAAGGCTGGTAAGGTATTGCCGGTTGTTATCACCTACTATGCAGACAAGTCTTTTAGCTTCATCATCAAGACACCTCCTGCTGCTATTCAGCTTATGGAGGCTGCCAAGATTAAGGGCGGTTCCGCTCAGCCCAACCGTAAGAAGGTTGCTGCCGTTACCTGGGATCAGGTGCGCACAATCGCTGAGGATAAGATGAGCGACTTGAACTGCTTTACGGTAGAGTCGGCTATGAAGTTGATAGCAGGTACTGCAAGGAGTATGGGTATCACTGTAAAAGGGGACTTCCCTGGTAAATAACAAATAACTTCAATTGGAACAATGAGTAAACTGACAAAAAATCAAAAGTTGGTAGCTGGTAAGGTTGAAGCAGGGAAGGCATACTCTTTGAAGGAGGCCGCAGAGCTGGTGAAGGAAATTACTACCACTAAGTTCGACGCGTCTCTTGATATCGACGTACGCTTGGGCGTAGACCCCCGTAAGGCTAACCAGATGGTTCGTGGCGTTGTGTCGCTGCCGAACGGTACTGGTAAGGTGACGCGGGTGCTGGCTCTCTGTACACCCGATCAGGAAGCTGCCGCTAAGGAAGCTGGAGCCGACTACGTTGGTCTTGACGAGTATATCAACAAGATCAAGGGCGGTTGGACTGATGTTGATGTTATCATCACAATGCCTTCTTGCATGGGCAAGTTAGGTCCCCTCGGCCGTGTTCTCGGTCCCCGTGGACTGATGCCTAACCCCAAGAGTGGCACAGTGACTATGGACGTTGCCAAGGCAGTAAAGGAAGTGAAGCAGGGTAAGATAGACTTTAAGGTGGACAAGGCCGGTATCGTGCATGCCTCCATCGGTAAGGTATCCTTCTCCGCTGACCAGATTTTCGAGAACGCAAAAGAGTTCATTCAGACTATCATTAAGTTGAAGCCTGCTGCTGCCAAGGGTACATACATTAAGAGTATCTTTATCT
The DNA here is from genome assembly GCA_963588695.1 of Bacteroidaceae bacterium. Taxonomy (GTDB): domain Bacteria; phylum Bacteroidota; class Bacteroidia; order Bacteroidales; family Bacteroidaceae; genus Prevotella. The sequence goes on from CAVAIX010000133.1 coordinate 1,108, forward strand.
CCAGCACGATGAGTGCAGGTGTCAAGGTCGATCCTAAATCAGTTGAATAACTCGTAAAAGTTTAGTAAAATGAAAAAGGAAGTAAAAGATACCATTATTGTAGAACTTGGAAAGAACCTCAAGGAATATCACCACTTCTACCTCGTGGACGTAAACGGTCTGAACGCCGAGAAGACCAGCGACCTCCGTCGCAAGTGCTTCAAGTCCGAGATCAAGATGGTGGTGGTGAAGAACACGTTGCTTCACAAGGCCTTTGAGGCTTCTGATATTGATTTCGAACCGCTCTACGGTTGCTTGAAGGGTAGCACCGCTGTTTTCTTCTGTAACACAGCTAACGTTCCCGCCAAGTTACTCAAAGAGTACAAGAAGGAGGGCATTCCCGCCCTCAAGGCTGCCTACGCTGAAGAAGGTTTCTTCGTGGGTGCCGACAAACTCGAAGAGCTGGTTTCTATCAAGAGCAAGAACGAACTTATCGCCGATGTTGTCACCTTGCTGCAGTCGCCTATCAAGACGGTTGTGTCGAGTCTCAACACCAGTGGTAAAATCCATGGACTGCTAGACGCTATCGCTGAGCGTAACAAATAAGCGAAACGTATAACAAATAACATTAAAAACATTAAAAATTAGAATAAAATGGCAGATATTAAAGCTATTGCTGAAGAGTTGGTAAACCTTTCAGTGAAGGAAGTACAAGAGTTGGCAACTGTCCTGAAGGACGAGTATGGAATTGAGCCCGCTGCTGCAGCTGTTGCAGTTGCTGCTGCTCCCGCTGCTGGCGGTGCAGGTGAGGCTGCAGAGGAGAAGAGCGCCTTCGACGTTGTTCTGAAGGAAGTGGGCGCTAACAAGCTCCAGGTCGTTAAGGCCGTGAAGGAAGCTTGTGGTCTCGGTCTGAAGGAAGCTAAGGATCTCGTTGACGGTGCTCCCGCTACCTTGAAGGAGGGAATGGCCAAGGACGAGGCCGAGAACCTGAAGAAGACCATCGAGGCTGCAGGTGCCGTAGTTGAGCTGAAATAACTCGACACACCAACACACAAACGGTTAAGGACTTCCCAGTCGGAGGTTCTTAACCTTTTTGTGTCTTACTGATAAGACACGTTATAGAGATTTAAGGAACAGAATAGGTTTCTACGACATCATACATCATCAAATATGCCTTCAAAAGTAGTAAACAACAGAGTAAACTTCGGCAGCGTCAAGAATCCGTTACCCTATCCGGATTTCCTCGATGTGCAATTAAAGTCATTCAAAGATTTCCTGCAGTTGGACACGCCACCTGAGGAACGCAAGAATGACGGTTTGTATAAGGTGTTCTCGGAAAATTTCCCCATCACCGATACCCGTAACAATTTCGTTCTTGAGTTCTTGGATTACTATATTGACCCGCCACGCTACACCATCGACGAGTGTTTGGAACGCGGTCTCACATATAGCGTACCCTTGAAAGCCAAACTGAAGCTGTATTGCACAGACCCGGATCATGAGGATTTCAGTACCGTGATTCAGGACGTGTTCCTGGGTCCTATTCCGTACATGACGGAGAACGGCACGTTTATCATCAATGGCGCAGAGCGCGTCGTGGTGTCGCAGTTGCATCGTTCGCCTGGCGTGTTCTTCGGCCAGAGCGTCCATGCCAATGGCTCGCTGCTCTACAGTGCCCGTATCATTCCTTTCAAGGGCTCGTGGATTGAGTTTGCTACCGACATCAACAGTGTGATGTATGCCTATATTGACCGAAAGAAGAAGTTGCCCGTGACGACCTTGCTCCGTGCCATCGGCTTTGAGAACGACAAGGACATCTTGGAGATCTTCGGTCTTGCAGAAGAGGTGAAGGTCAACAAGACTGCGCTGAAGAAGGTGATTGGCCGTAGACTGGCCGCACGTGTGCTGAAGAGTTGGAATGAGGACTTCGTGGATGAAGATACCGGTGAGGTCGTATCCATCGAGCGCAACGAGGTGATGATGGAGCGTGAGACCGAGATTACTGAGGAGAACGTCAGTGAGATTCTCGAGTCTGGTGCACAGACCATTCTTGTCCATAAGGACGAGAACCAAGCTCAAGACTACTCCATCATCTTCAACACCCTGCAGAAAGACCCCAGTAACTCGGAGAAAGAGGCCATCCTCTATATCTACCGTCAGTTACGTAACGCGGATCCGCAGGATGACGCGTCGGCACGTGAGGTCATCCAGAACCTGTTCTTCTCGGACAAGCGTTATGACTTGGGTGATGTCGGCCGCTACCGCATCAACAAGAAGCTCGGACTGGACACGGATATGTCTGTTCGCGTGTTGACTAAGGAGGATATTATCGAGATTATCAAGTACCTTATCCAACTGGTTAACTCGAAGGCTGCTGTCGACGATATCGACCACCTGTCCAACCGTCGCGTGCGCACCGTAGGTGAGCAACTCGGCAACCAGTTCTCTATCGGTTTGGCCCGTATGAGCCGCACCATCCGTGAGCGCATGAATGTGCGCGACAACGAGGTGTTCACCCCGATAGACCTGATTAACGCCAAGACCATCTCGAGTGTCATCAACTCGTTCTTCGGCACCAATCCCCTGTCGCAGTTCATGGATCAAACCAACCCGCTGGCAGAGGTCACCCACAAGCGCCGTCTCTCGGCCTTAGGCCCTGGCGGTCTGTCGCGTGAGCGCGCAGGCTTCGAGGTGCGTGACGTACACTATACCCACTATGGTCGCCTGTGTCCTATCGAAAGTCCTGAAGGACCTAACATCGGACTGATTTCGTCGCTGTGCGTATATGCTAAGATCAATGAGCTTGGATTTATTGAGACTCCGTACCGCAAGGTGGAGAACGGTGTCACCAACCTCAAGAACGATGAGATCCTCTATCTGACAGCAGAGGAGGAGGAAGGCCATGTTATCGGACAGGGTAACGCCCCGCTGAACGACGACGGCACCTTTATCCGTGAAGTGGTGAAATGCCGTCAGGACGCTGACTTCCCCGTCGTGCCGCCTACGGATGTAGACTTGATAGACGTATCTCCGCAGCAGATAGCATCCATTGCTGCCTCGCTGATTCCGTTCTTGGAGCATGACGATGCCCACCGTGCACTGATGGGTTCGAACATGATGCGTCAGGCCGTGCCCTTGCTTCACAACGAAGCACCTATCGTTGGTACTGGCATCGAGCGGCAGGTCTGCGAGGACAGCCGCACCATGATTACCGCAGAGGGCGATGGTGTGATCGACTATGTGGATGCCACGACCATCCGCGTGCTCTATGACCGCACGGAGGATGAGGAGTTCGTTAGCTTCGAACCCGCACTGAAGGAATACCGCATACCGAAGTTCCGTCGCACCAACCAGAACATGACCATCGACCTGCGTCCGATCTGCGACAAGGGGCAGCGCGTGAAGAAGGGCGACATCCTAACGGAAGGCTATGCCACAGAGAACGGTGAGTTGGCCTTGGGGCGTAACCTGCTCGTGGCCTATATGCCGTGGAAGGGATATAACTATGAGGATGCCATCGTGCTGAACGAGCGCATCGTCCGCGAAGACGTGCTGACCTCGGTACACGTCGATGAGTATTCCCTCGATGTGCGTGAGACCAAGCGCGGCGCAGAGGAGTTCACCGCAGACATCCCCAACGTCAGCGAAGAGGCTACCAAGGATCTCGACGAGAATGGTATCATCCGCGTCGGTGCACGCGTAGAGCCTGGCGACATCCTGATTGGTAAGATTTCGCCAAAGGGCGAGAGCGACCCCTCACCCGAGGAGAAACTGCTGCGCGCCATCTTTGGCGACAAGGCTGGCGATGTGAAGGACTCTTCGTTGAAAGCCAATCCTTCGTTGACTGGTGTCGTCATCGATAAGAAACTGTTCTCCCGTGCGGTGAAGACCCGTCAGGACAAACAGCAGGATAAGATTAAACTGGCCAAGATCGACGAGGAACACAATGCCAAGATCGACGATCTGAAGGATATCCTCGTGGAGAAGCTACTCACGCTGACCAAGGGCAAGACCTCGCAGGGTGTGAAGGACTACACAGGTGCAGAGATCATCTCCAAGGGCAGCAAGTTCACTACGGCCGCTCTGAAGAACTTAGAGTACGGCGATGTGCAGGTGAGCAACTGGACAGACGACGACCATAAAAACAAGCTGATAGCCCAGTTGATTACCAACTTCATGAAGAAGTTCAAGCTCCTCGATGCCGAGATGAAGCGTCGGAAGTTTGCACTGACCATCGGTGACGAACTGCCCTCAGGCATCCTGCAGATGGGTAAGGTATATGTGGCCAAGAAGCGTAAGATCGGTGTCGGTGATAAACTGGCCGGACGCCATGGTAACAAGGGTATCGTGTCGAAGGTGGTGCGCCAGGAGGATATGCCGTTCTTAGAGGATGGCCGTCCCGTAGACCTGGTGTTGAACCCACTGGGTGTGCCTTCCCGAATGAACCTCGGACAGATTTTTGAAGCCATTCTCGGTGCCGCAGGAAAACGTCTCGGCGTGAAGTTTGCTACGCCCATCTTCGACGGTGCTAAACTCGAAGACCTTGCAGAATGGACGGATAAAGCTGGACTCCCCCGTCTGTGCTCTACCTATCTGTACGATGGCGAGACGGGTGAACGCTTCGACCAGCCGGCCACTATCGGTATCACCTACTTCCTCAAACTCGGCCACATGGTAGAGGACAAGATGCACGCCCGTTCCATCGGTCCGTACAGTCTGATTACCCAGCAGCCCCTTGGAGGTAAGGCGCAGTTCGGTGGCCAGCGTTTCGGAGAGATGGAGGTCTGGGCATTGGAAGCCTTCGGAGCCAGCCATGTGCTTCAGGAGATTTTGACCATCAAGTCGGACGACGTGGTGGGACGCAGCAAGGCTTACGAGGCCATCGTCAAGGGCGAACCCATGCCGACCCCCGACATCCCCGAATCCCTCAACGTGCTGCTGCATGAGTTGAAGGGTCTTGGCTTGAGCATCAAGATGGACTGATCCGTGAGTTAACGAACAAAAGAAAAAGTATATTAAGTATTGAAATATGGCTTTCAAGAAAGAATCAAAGATAAAGAGTAATTTTACCAAGATTACCATCGGTCTGGCTTCACCAGAGGAGATTCTCGAGAACTCCTGTGGCGAGGTGACCAAGCCGGAGACCATCAACTATCGCACCTATAAGCCCGAGCGCGACGGTCTGTTCTGTGAGCGCATCTTCGGTCCGACCAAGGACTACGAGTGCGCCTGCGGCAAGTACAAGCGCATCCGCTACAAGGGTATCGTCTGCGACC
>CAVAIX010000134.1:0-6341 GCA_963588695.1 Bacteroidaceae bacterium
CAAACGCTGCGGAAAAGAAAACCGAGACAAAGAAGTCGGGGCTTGATGGCTCTCTCGTTATCGTAGACGGTCAGCGTGTGGCTGATGTCAACAGCGTGCCCGTGGATCAGATTTCCTCGATGCAGGTCTACAAGGATGCCGAGAATATTAAGAAATACGGTGGCGACGAAAAGACAACGTCAGTCGTCGTGATTAAAACCGAAAAGGGAAAATAAAAAAGTTATCTCTATATGGAAAAGAGGAGCGCACGGGTTGGGAAACTCGTGCGCTTTCTGTTGGAAACGACTTGTTTGGCTATTGAAAATGACTTGTTTTGACACCGTAAATGACTTGTTTTGACATGGAAAAGCGGTCAAAAAGCAAAAAAAACAAGCATCCTACTTTGTAATTCACAAATAATTCGTACCTTTGCAGTCCGTAAAAGTGCGATTATGTGTAGTTTAGAGACTTTCAAAATCAATCTGAAGGCGATGGAAACCGATGAGATGCATCGGGAATACACGCTTGACGATGCGTTTTTTAAGGCTCTTGACGCCTCGGAAGTGAAGGGCGGAGCGTTGCATGCGTCGGTGTCTATACGCAAGGCTGCCGGCTTTTTCGAACTCCATTTTCACGCAGAGGGCACAGTTACCGTACCCTGCGACCTATGTCTGGAAGAGATGAGTCAACCCATTGTGGCAGACCATACGCTGACGGCCAAGTTGGGAGCAGAGACGGAAGACACCGACGACGATGATACCATAACGGTGGACGAGAACGAAGGAATACTCGACACCTCTTGGTTCATCTATGAGTTTGTGGCACTGGCCATACCCATCAAGCACGTTCATGCACCTGGAAAATGCAATAGTGCGATGACGCAGAAGCTCGCAGAGCTGAGCGGTGCCGCCCGAAGCGGCAAAGAGGAGGAACAGACGGCAGACCCTCGTTGGAGCGCACTGGCGAACTTGAAAATTGAAGAATAAACAAATAAAAAGTATTAAGCATTATGGCACATCCTAAAAGAAGACAGTCAAAGACACGTACACTCAAGCGTCGTACCCATGACAAGGCAGTAGCTCCCACACTGGCAGTATGCCCCAACTGTGGCGCATATCATGTTTACCACACCGTATGCCCCACCTGTGGCTACTACCGTGGTAAGATCGCTATCGTAATGGACGCAGCTGCAGAATAATCTCAATGGGAAAAATCAATGCAATAATCACCGGTGTTGGAGGCTATGTGCCTGACTATGTCCTCAATAATGAGGAGTTGTCGCGCATGGTGGATACCAATGACGAGTGGATTATGACGCGCGTCGGCATCAAAGAGCGCCGCATCCTCACCGAGGAAGGCCTCGGCACCAGCTATATGGCTCGCAAGGCGGCCAAATTGCTGATGCAGAAAACGGGAGTTGATCCCGACACGATTGATGCCGTCATTGTCACCACATCGACGGCTGATTATAAATTCCCGTCAACCGCCAGCATCGTGCTCGGAAAGCTGGGTTTGAAGAATGCTTTCGCGTTCGACTTCTGGGCTGCATGTTGTGGATTCCTTTATACGCTCGATGTGGCAGCATCCATGATTCAGTGTGGACGCTACAAGAAGATCATTGTGATTGGTGCCGACAAAATGTCGTCGGTAGTTGACTACAAGGATCGCGCCACCTGCCCGCTCTTCGGAGACGGAGCTGCCGCTGTTCTTGTGGAAGGCACTGAAGAGGAGAATATCGGCGTGATGGACTCCTACTTCCGTGCAGACGGAAAGGGACTCCCGTTCCTGCATCTGAAAGCTGGAGGGTCGGTATGTCCGCCGAGCCACTTCACCGTAGACCATCGCCTGCACTACCTCTACCAAGAGGGCCGTACTGTGTTCCGCTATGCTGTGACCAGCATGAGCGACGACTGCGCCCTCATAGCAGAGCGCAACGGACTGAACAAGGACAATATCCAGTGGGTAGTGCCCCATCAGGCCAATATGCGCATCATCGAGGCCGTAGCCAAACGGCTGGAGATGCCTATGGAACAGGTCATGGTCAACATTGAGCATTATGGAAACACCTCGGCCGCCACAATCCCCTTGGCGCTCTGGGACAACGAAGCCAAACTGAAGAAGGGAGACAATATGATCTTCACTGCTTTCGGTGCTGGATTCGTACACGGAGCCAGCTACTACAAGTGGGCTTACGACGGCGCGAAATAAACTGAACAGAAACCTGGACGGGGGCTGTTGAACCAAAGGGCTCAATGGCTCCCGTCGGTTTCTTCCTAAACAGCCCTCGGCAGAACCGAGGGGACTTGAACCGTTTGAACCAAAGACAACCGCAGATGCATAAAGCAGGATTCGTAAACATTGTGGGAAACCCTAACGTGGGCAAGTCGACGCTGATGAACCGCCTCGTGGGCGAGCGCATCAGCATCGCCACCTTCAAGTCGCAGACCACGCGCCATCGTATCATGGGCATCGTAAATACCGATGATATGCAAATCGTGTTCAGCGATACACCAGGTGTGCTCAAGCCCAACTATAAGTTGCAGGAGTCAATGCTGGCCTTCTCCGAATCGGCCTTGCAGGATGCCGATGTGCTGCTCTATGTGACTGACGTGGTGGAGACGCCCGAGAAGAATATGGACTTCTTGGAGAAGGTGCAGAAGATGAAGATTCCTGTACTGCTGCTCATCAACAAGATTGATGAGAGTGACCAAAAGACGCTGGGCGACCTGGTGGAGAAATGGCATACGCTGCTTCCCAATGCCGAGATTCTGCCTGTGTCGGCTAAGAACAATTTCGGCGTGGACATCCTGCTCAAACGCATCAAAGAACTGTTGCCTGACTCTCCGCCCTACTTCGAGAAAGATCAGCTCACCGACAAACCAGCCCGCTTCTTCGTCTCGGAGATTATCCGCGAGAAGATACTCCTCTACTACGACAAAGAAATACCGTATGCGGTGGAGGTGCGTGTGGAACGCTTCAAGGAAACGGAGCGTCATATCCATATCAATGCTGTCATCTATGTGGAGCGCGACAGTCAGAAAGGCATCATCATCGGCCACCGAGGAGTAGCGCTGAAAAAGGTGAGCACTGAGGCTCGCAAGGCACTGGAGAAATTCTTCGGCAAACCCATCTTCTTGGAAACCTTTGTCAAGGTGGACAAGGATTGGCGATCCTCGCAACGCGAACTGGACAGTTTCGGTTACAATCCCGAATAATCTATGGCTCAGATGCTGGGCATAAACAAACAGAGAAACAACAAGAGTAAACAAAATATGGCAAATTTAGTAGCTATCGTAGGACGTCCCAACGTGGGAAAATCCACTCTTTTCAACCGTCTAACCAACACGCGCCATGCTATCGTCAGCGACGAGGCTGGTACTACGCGCGACCGTCAGTATGGCAAATGTGAATGGAATGGACGTGAGTTTTCCGTGGTAGACACAGGCGGATGGGTGGTCAATAGCGATGACATCTTCGAGGAGGAAATTCGTAAACAGGTGCGCGTGGCTACTGAAGAGGCTGACCTCGTGCTCTTCCTTGTCGACATCCAGAACGGACTGACAGATCTGGACGTTGACGTGGCCAATATTCTGCGCCGCTCGAAACTCCCCGTCATCCTTGTGGCCAACAAGGCGGATGATGGTAAGCATCTCTATGACCAGTATGAGTTCTACAGCCTCGGACTGGGAGACCCCTACTGCGTCAGTGCCGCTACGGGGTCTGGAACGGGCGACCTGCTTGATCTCGTAGTGTCGAAATTCAAGACGGATGAGATTGACGAGGTGGCTGACGGCACTCCGCGTTTTGCTGTGGTGGGACGGCCGAATGCAGGCAAGTCGAGCATCATCAATGCTTTCATAGGCGAAGACCGTAATATCGTGACCGAGATTGCAGGTACTACGCGCGATTCTATCTACACCAAATACGATAAGTTCGGTTTCGACTTCTATCTTGTCGACACTGCTGGCATCCGGCGCAAGAACAAGGTGACGGAAGACTTGGAGTTCTATAGTGTGATGCGCTCCATCCGCGCCATCGAGAATAGTGATGTGTGCATCCTCATGATAGACGCTACACGGGGCATCGAGGCACAGGATATGAACATCTTCCAGTTGATACAGAAGAACAATAAGTCGCTCGTGGTCGTGGTTAACAAATGGGATTTGGTCGAGGATAAGTCGCAGATTGCCGTCAAGACGTTCGAGAACGCCATCCGCCAGCGTATGGCTCCCTTTTCCGATTTCCCCATCGTCTTTGCCTCGGCACTGACCAAACAGCGCATCTTCAAGGTGCTGGAGACTGCCAATCAAGTGTACCTCAACCGCACCATCAAGATAGGCACCTCAAAACTCAACGAGGTGATGTTGCCCATCATCGAGGCCACACCGCCTCCTTCCATCAAGGGAAAATACATCAAGATTAAGTATGTGTCGCAGGTGCCTAACACGCAGATTCCTACCTTCGTGTTCTACGCCAACCTGCCGCAATACGTGCGTGAGCCATACAGACGCTTTCTTGAGAATAAGTTACGCGCCAACTGGACACTCACCGGTACGCCCATTAATGTTTTTATCCGCCAAAAATAACAGCATCTTCCGTTTTCCCATGAAATACGATACGATGACGAACGGACAACAGAAGGCAAAGCACCGCTCCGTGCTTTGCCTTCTGTGCTTGTGTCTGCTCGCTGCCTGTCACCACGGTCCCAATCCCGACGAACAGGCACTACAAGCCGCTAAGGGTTATTACGATGAACTACTCTCTGGCAACTGTGAGGCTTTCCTTGACGGCAAGGCCGTCACCGATTCGCTGCCTCCCGATTACCGCAGCCAGATGTTGCAGGTGTATCGCAACTTCCTGGACGAGCAGCAGGAGAACCATGGTGGTGTGCATCATGTCACTGCCGAGCGTGCTTTCCGCGATACGACACTGCATCTGACCCATGCCTTCCTCTTGCTCCATTTTTCCGACTCCACCCGTGAGGAGATTACCGTCCCCATGGTGGAGGTCAACGGGCAATGGAAGATGAAATAGGGATTACAAGCAGAAACCGAGACCGATGCTGGTGGTGTAGGCTTTGGGACCTTGGCCACCCTTGAACAGCGGTGTGAGACCTGTGGCAAAGCGCACCATGATGCCGTTATACCCCATGTATGCTTCGAGGTTTACACCTGCCGTGTGGATGCTCAAGTCGCGAGCTGGCGTAAATGTATCGTGCTTCGTCTTGTAGCGAGCGTGCTCTTTATCGCGAAATTCAAACGAGAAACCAGCACCGATGAAGGCATCACGACGACCGAAATTGGGTTGGAACTCTAGCATGACAGGGAAGCGCACAGACCAGTAGCTCATGTAACTCTTGCGGATGCGCTCGTCGGCCGCTACGGGGTTGATGGTGGCCACATCGTTTTCCATGAACAGCGCGTGCCCTGTGTCGAAGGCATGACGAGTATAGCCTACCTGTATGCCTGAAACGAGTCCGATATTGTTTGCCCGACTGAAGGGCAGAGCGACGCTGAAGGCACCGATGCCTATCTCGTAGGACGCTGAATTCTTGGCGTGGAGCGTGCAGGGAGCAGAGAACGAGAAGGGATTGCCTGTCATGTAACGCCAACCCACGTAGAAATTGGCGGTGTGTGCATCAAACTTCTTGCGGCCAGACCGCTCCCACGACGAGCGGAAGAAGGGCGACGATACGTAGATCTGACTCACCTCCTGTCCGTCCACATAGGTGGTCTCGCTGATTTTGTTGAGTGTCTGCCCCTCTTGGCCGTAGACCTCCACGGTAGTAGCTCCGTCCTTTTCATCGATAATGATTTTCTTCTTGTTGACCACAATGGTGGTGTCCTGTGCCGTTTCGGCCAGGGTGTTGCCTACTCCTGCCACGAGGAGCAGGGCAGCGAGAAATGTTGTCTTTTTCATATCTTCTAGTTGTTTTGTTTTTATTTCGTGCGTGTGTAGCAGAGTTTCATAATGTCGCCAGGTTTGATGTTGCCCTCGATGTAGATGAGGCTACCCTGTCCGCTGGAACCATTGCTAAAGAGGATGTAGCGTTCCATGCCCGAAGGCAATGGTGGCATCATGTAGTAGCCACCCGTGATACGACCATCTTCGACCACCTCGCGGATTTTCTTAGCCTGCTTGCGGTCGGCCTTCAGCAGGGCGTCAACGGCCTCTCCTTGTTTCTTGTAGGTCAAGCTTTTGTAGACGTGGAGCTGATAGCCGCGCAGACGCGCATCGTACATTTCCACCATCTTGCATCCTTTCTCATGGCCGTAGCGCTCGAAGGCTTTATTAATCTCCAGTCCCGTCTGAGCATGGGCAGAGAGCGTCGAGACGACTGTCCATAACATTGTGAATAATAC
>CAVAIX010000135.1:0-6295 GCA_963588695.1 Bacteroidaceae bacterium
CCCTCGCCGGGCTTAGCACCCTGTGCCACCTTGATCTGTATCTCTTCGGCGTTAACGAGGTATTCTGTCGTGACACCGAAGCGGCCGCTGGCCACCTGCTTGGTCTTCGACGACAGCGAGATGCCGTCGACGGTGCTGTGGAAGCGTTCGGAGTCCTCACCACCTTCACCAGTGTTGCTGCGTGTTCCTAGCTTGTTCATGGCCAGACAAATGGCTTCATGCGCCTCTTTCGAGAGCGCGCCGAACGACATCGCTCCCGAGACGAAGTGCTTGACAATTTCCGAAACAGGCTCCACCTCGTCCACGGGGATGGGGTTCTTCTTAAAGCCGAGGAAGTCGCGGATGAAGATGGGTTTGTCTTTGTCGTCCACCAAACGGGTGAACGACTTGTATTTCTCATAGTCGCCTGTGCGTGTGGCCTGCTGCAGGGTAGAGATGGTCTCTGGGTTCCAGGCGTGGCGGATGCCGTCTTTGCGCCAGTGGAACTGTCCCTGGTTGGGCAGGAACGCCTCGGCGACAGTCGCAGCGTCGTTGCCTGTGGCGAAGGCCTTGTCGTGGAGCAGGATCGCATCGCGGGCAATGCGCTCTAGGCCGATGCCGCCGATGGTGCTCACCGATGTGCCGAAATAAGCCTTGAGGAGACTCTCATTGAGTCCGATGCTCTCGAAAATCTTAGCACCGCGGTAGCTGCGGATGGTGGAGATGCCCATCTTCGCCATGATCTTAAACAGGCCTTTCTTCACGGCCTTGATGTAGTTGGCCTCGGCAGTGCCGTAGTCCTCCTGTATCTTGTGCCGCTTCACGAGGTCGTCGAGGATGGCAAACGTCATGTAGGGGCACAGGGCCGACGCACCGTAGCCCAACAGCAGGGCGGCGTGCATCGTCTCGCGGATCTCACCGCTCTCTACGATCAAGGCAGTCTGGACGCGCTTTCCAACACTAATCAGGTAGTGGTGGACGGCACTGACAGCTAATAAAGAGGGAATGGCGGCGTGGTCTTTATCCACTTCGCGATCCGAGAGGATGATATAGTTATAACCCGCATCAACAGACTGCTCTGCATCGTGACAGAGCTTCGTCAGCGCGTCGCGCAGACCATCCTCGGCCTTCTTACACTCGAAGACCATGGGCAACTTGACGGTGTTGAAACCCTTGTAGCGGATGTTGCAGAGAATATCGAGCTGGGTGTTGTTCAGAATGGGGTGGGGCAGGCGCACCATCTTACAGTTGCTCTCGTCGGGCGTAAGGATGCCCGAACCCACACGACCGATATATTCTGTGAGCGACATGACGAGTGACTCGCGGATGGAGTCGATAGCAGGGTTGGTGACCTGTGCAAACTGTTGACGGAAATAGTTAAAGAACGTTTGCGGACGGTCGCTCAGCACAGCCAACGGTGTGTCGTTACCCATGGCGGCGGTAGGCTCTACACCGTTGACGGCCATTGGGGCGATGGTGCCGTCCACATCCTCCTCGCCATAGCCGAACATCACTTCCTTTTGCAGGAGGTTGTCCACGGCGTTGTCCACGTGGCGACCGCTCTTGAGCTTCTCTAACTGGATGCGGTTGGTGGAGAGCCACTGACGATAGGGGTGCTCCTTGGCGAGCTGTTCCTTGATCTCACCATCGTAGTAGATCTTGCCTTCCTGGGTGTCGATGAGTAGGATTTTACCCGGCTGCAAGCGTCCCTTCTCAGCCACCTCCGTGGGGTCGAAGTCAATGACACCCGTCTCGGAAGCCACCACCATCGTGTCGTTCTTGGTGATGGTGTAGCGGGCGGGACGCAGACCGTTGCGGTCGAGCATACCACCAGCAAAGCGACCGTCGCTGAAGAGGAGGGCGGCAGGGCCGTCCCACGGCTCCATCAGGATGGAGTGGTATTCGTAGAAGGCCTTGAGGTCTTCGGAGATGGGGTTCTTGTCGTTGAATGACTCGGGCACGAGGACGCTCATGGCGTGGGGCAGCGACAGACCGCTCATCACGAAGAACTCTAACACGTTGTCGAGTGAAGCGGAGTCGCTCATGCCTGGCTGCACGATGGGCGAGATGGCTGGAGTCAGCGGAGCGTCGTCCTTCAGCAGTACGCTCTCTCGCGCCTGCATCCAACCACGATTGCCTCGGATGGTGTTGATCTCACCGTTGTGAGCCAACAGGCGGAACGGCTGTGCCAACGACCAAGTGGGGAAGGTGTTGGTGCTGAAGCGCGAATGGACGAGTGCCAAACCGCTGGTGAAATAGGGGTTGGAAAGGTCGGGGAAATACTCGCGCAGCTGGCGGCTGGTGAGCATACCTTTATATACGATATTGGTGTTGCTCAGCGAACAGATGTAGAAATCTTCGTCGCTGACACGGTGCTCAATCTTCTTGCGAATGACGTAGAGCGTGCGAGGGAAATCGGCCACGCGGTCGTCGGCCACACCAGTCACGAACACCTGCTTGATGTCAGGCTCATTGTTTAGGGCGGCCTGACCGAGGCAGTCGGGATTGACTGGCACATTGCGCAGGTGCATCAACTGCAGTCCCTCGCGCTCTATCTCCTCAATCATGATGCTGAGAATCTCCTGTTGGCGTTCCTTGTCTTTCGGTAGGAACACTAAACCAGTGCCGTACTTACCCTTCTCGGGCACGGGAATGCCTTGCAGCAATATAAACTCGTGGGGAATCTGGAGCATGATACCTGCTCCGTCGCCCGTCTTCTTGTCGGCACCCTCTGCACCACGGTGCTGCATGTTCTCCAGCACGCGCAACGCATTGTCCACCAGGTCGTGGCTCTTGTTGCCATGGATGTTGACTACCATGCCTACACCACAGGCATCGTGTTCAAAGTCACGCTGATAAAGCCCTTGTTGGTTGGTTGTTTGCTTACGTTTTGTCATATTATCCTCTATTAAAACTTGCGTTTTGCTTGCAAAATTACTAAATAAGTTAGCACTATGATAAGGAAGAACGCGTTTTCTTTCTACAAACGGAAGACTTATAACGAAATGAAAGAAAATGCCGTGAATATACTTACAATATGAAAATCTTTGCATGAAAAATATATAAATTAATAAGCAGCACGCAAAAAGATGGGTTTAAGTGCCGTTTTCTCGTGCAGATTATTTACTTTTGCACCCGTGAAACAGCGTTTTTTCCAACTGCTTTTGTTGTTCCTGCTGATGGCTTTTGGCTCGCAGCAGGATGTGTTGGCGGTGGACAAAGACGGCGGAACGGTGCCGGAAACGGATCATATCTATGACAACAGCAGCAAGCAGATGCCGTTTGGTGAGGCGCTGTTGACCGATGGCCACGACGGAGGGCGCATCATTGCGCCGCGTGTGCAGCGGTTGCTGCCAACGGGTCACGGACGTTCGGTGGGGCATCGCTTTGCCTTTGTTTCGCAGAAGACAACAACCGCTTTAGCCTGTGGCTGCTGTAACGAGCATTGTCGTCGGGAGATTGTGCCCCATCAGGGTGCTCCAGCATGCCAGTATTATGTCATTGCGCTTAGGCGGATACTGCGTTAGCCGTGTGTTTCGGGCGGTCTGTGCGACGGCCTTTCTTCGGTTTATTCATTTTATTATTAATCAAAAGAAACACATTCTAACACACAAAAACTATGGCAAGTTATAAACACATGGAGATGGCTCAGTCCCTCTCCAACGATTCACGTATAGAAATCCGCAAAGGTTTTTTAGGACTCAGCACTACGCTTTTCTACACGCCCACGGGGGCAAAGATCAATCTGAAGGTCAATGAGTATGCTGCGGATATGGAGAAACGTCTCACCAAGCTCTTGCAGAAGGACGGCGGAGAATGGCGTTTAGAGGTGGAAAACGGTAAGTTGCCCACCGTTCCCGTTGGGCAACTCCGCCTGGAAATAGCTTTCTCGCAGGACGGGGAATATCTGGCTTTGCAGCTGTTCCGCTTTGTTGACTTCACCTATTCACCGCAGGGGGATATGGTGGTCTATGAGGGCGACGATGCCAAAGCCGTCTTCTCCGTACTTTGAATGTGCGGTGTAAAACGACGGGAAACGGGGCTGCTGCAGGACACTGCGCAGCCCTTTTTCAATGGGCTTCGAGCCAGTTGCTGCCCCATCCGCTGTCGGCCAACAGTGGGACGCGGAGTGCGATGGCACCTTCCATCTCTTCCATTACGATGCGCTCCACGAGGTCGCGCTCTTCGGGATAGACTGAGAAGTTGAGTTCGTCGTGTACCTGAAGCATCATCTTACTGCGGATGCCTTCTTGCCGGAACCGCTGGAAGATGCGGATCATTGCTACCTTGATGATGTCAGCGGCAGTGCCCTGTATCGGGGCGTTGATGGCGTTGCGCTCGGCAAAGCCGCGCACCACGGCGTTGGCACTGTTGATGTCGGGCAGGTAGCGGCGACGACCGAACAGCGTCGTGACGTAACCCTGGCTGCGCGCTACGGCTTTGGCCTGCTCCATGTAGTCGTGCACCTGTGGGAAGGTGTCAAAGAAACCGTCTATCAGTTGCTTGGCTTCACCACGATCAATGTCCAAACGTTCGGCTAGGCCGAACACGGTGATACCGTAGATGATGCCGAAATTGGCGCGTTTCGACTTCGACCGTTCGTCGCGTGTCACCGCACTGATGTCTTTCTTGTAGATGTTGGCTGCGGTGGCAGCATGCAGATCTTTACCTTCACGGAACACGCGAATCATGTTCTCGTCGCCACTGAGATGTGCCATCACGCGCAACTCTATCTGGCTGTAGTCGGCGGAGAAGAAGAGGCAACCAGGCTCGGGGATGAAGGCCTTACGGATCTCTTTGCCGTCCTCGCCGCGGACGGGGATGTTCTGCAGGTTGGGGTCGCTGGACGAGAGACGCCCCGTGGCGGTGACGGTCTGGTTGAACGACGTGTGGATATGGCCGGTACGTGGGTTGATGAGGTGGGGTAGGGTGTCGATATAGGTGCCTAAGAGTTTCTTCAGACCCCGGTATTGCAGGATGCGATCCACGATGGTGTGTTTGTGGCGCAGTTGCTGAAGCACCTCCTCGCTGGTCACGTACTGACTGGTCTTGGTCTTCTTGGGCTTCTCTATGATTTTCAACTTGCCAAACAGGATGTCGCCTACTTGTTTGGGCGATGCGATGTTGAAGGTCTCACCTGCCAGCGCATAGATTTCCTGCTCAATGGCGTTCATCCGTCCAGTCAGTTGCATGGAAGTTTCGGCCAGCGAGTCGGTGTCGATGCGCACACCGTTCATCTCCATCTCGGCTAAGACAGGCATCAGCGGCATCTCGATGTCGTAGAAGAGGCGTTCGGCTTCGTGTTCCTTGAGTTGCGGTTCGAGGCGGTTCTTCAGTTGCAGGGTGATGTCGGCATCTTCGGCAGCATATTCATAAACCTGTTGGGGCGTGAGGTCGCGCATCGAACGCTGTCCCTTTCCCTTCAGGCCGATCAACTCGTCGATGTGGATGGTCTGGTAGTGGAGGTAGGTCTCAGCCATGTAGTCCATGTTATGGTGCAGTTCGGGCTGGAGGAGATAATGGGCGATCATAGTGTCCCACAGCGGGCCTTCCAAATGGATGCCGTAGTTGCGCAACACTTCCAAATCGTATTTGAGGTTTTGGCCGACCTTCACGATTGTCGTACTCTCGTACAAGGGACGGAAGATGTCCACCACCTTCTGTGCTTCGCTTCGGTCTGCCGGTACGGGAACGTAATACGCCTCGTGCTCCTTCACTGAAAAGCTCAAACCCACGAGTTCGGCGTTGATGGTGACGATGGAAGTGGTCTCTGTGTCTATACTGAGAATTTCTTTTGTCCTAAATTCGTCACAAATCAGACGCATTTCTTCCTCAGTTTCAACGAGATAGTATTTATGAGGAGTCGTTTTTAGGCTTTCATAATTCGAAAATTCTGTGCCGCCTGCATCCTCGGGCGCAAATTCTGCAAAGAGAGAGAGTTGATTGTTTGCAGATGTTGGTGTTTTTTTAGGTTTTTTAAGAACCCGGTTAATCATGCTTTTGAACTCCAGTTCTTCGAACAACTGAAGAAGTTTTTCTTCGTCGGGTGCTGTCACTTTTAGTTTGTCGAGATGAAGTTCTATGGGAACATCGGTTTTGATGGTGGCGAGGAAGTACGACATACGGATATCATCGATGTGCGTTTCGACTTTCGTCTTCAGTGCGCCTTTTAGTTCGGCGGTGCGGCAGAGGAGTTGGTCGACACTGCCAAACTGTTCGAGAAGTTTCACGGCGGTCTTCTCGCCCACACCGGGACAGCCTGGGAAGTTGTCGGCTGAGTCGCCCATCAGTGCCAAAAGGTCAATGACGGCAGCAG
>CAVAIX010000136.1:0-6257 GCA_963588695.1 Bacteroidaceae bacterium
CCCGAGGTCGAAACTCAGTAGGGCAGGGTAGTCGTTGCATACGCTGTGTACGTCAGAGCGAGCCGAGTCACCCTTCCATCCGATGCCGTAGACGGTGTCGTCGTGGTGGCCGAACAGGTAGATGCCACTGTCGCAATAGGCTTTGAGGTTGGTCAGCAGGTTTTCTGTGCGTTGGGTGCGACCCGTCTCGGCCAACGGGTCATTGGCTTTCTTAGAACCGCACGCTGTGAGAACCAGTGCGGCCGCCATTGTTGTGATGGACAGGTAGTGTTTCATCTTCGTATCGTTTTGGTTGATTACGGGGGTCAAAGGTACGCATAATCTTCCGATTGTCCAAGCAATGGCTGTGAAAAAAGTATTATATATAAGGTGTAGACTTATACTTTTTTTAAAATTGCAAAATAGTATTATAGATGGGCATCAAAACATTATTCATTCTCATCCGTTTGTGCTAACTTTGCACCGTGGTTTAATACCACCATGGCCGAAACTATGTTTATTACATTATTATTAATACCTAAAGTATGAATCAAAAAATCAGAAAGACTGCCCTGTTGATGGGAGCGTGCTCGCTGTTGTTGGGATATTCCCCAATAGCTGCACACGCAGAGACATCGGTACAGGCTGTTCAACAGTCCAAGAAGATTACGGGTACCGTCAGCGACGCGATGGGACCCGTGATTGGTGCAAGTGTAGTGGTGAAAGGCACAACGAACGGTGTTGCCACCGACTTCGACGGCAAGTTCACCCTGAACGTCAACCCAGGACAGACCATTGTCATTTCCTACATCGGTTATATCACCAAGGAAGTGAAGGTTGACAGCAAAACCTCTTACAACATCACGATTGAGGAAGACAAGAAGATGCTTGACGAAGTCGTGGTTGTCGGTTACGGTACGATGAAGAAGAGCGACCTGGCAGGTGCCTCCGCCTCCATGGATGAGAAGACACTGAAGTCGGCTCCTATCACCAATGTCGACCAAGCGTTCCAGGGACGTATCTCTGGTGTGTCAGCCACACAGACTTCAGGTCAGCCAGGCTCAGCTGTATCGGTGAACGTGCGTGGTATTGCTACCATCAATGCCAATACCGAGCCTCTCTACGTTGTTGATGGTGTCATCTACAACTCTCAGAGCAACAGCGGTTCGTCGCTCGGACTTGGCGATGCGCTCGGTAACGGCTCTCACACAGCAGTGTCGCCCCTCTCGCTCATCAACCCCAGTGATATCGTGAGCATGGAAGTGCTAAAAGACGCATCGGCTACGGCCATCTACGGTTCTCAGGGTGCCAATGGTGTTGTACTCATCACCACGAAGAAGGGTAAGTCTGGTGAGGCCAAGTTCTCTTATAGTGGTTCTGTGACTTCAAGCCGTCAGAACAAGCGTCTCGACATGCTTAACCTGCGTGAGTTTGCGCAATTCTACAACACACTGGCTTCGCAAGGCGAGATCTCCCAGCCTGACAAGACTTTCAGTGACCCCTCCATCCTTGGCGTTGGTACCAACTGGCAGGATGCCGTGTTCCGCACAGCGTGGCAGCACTCTCATCAGGCTTCTGCAGAAGGTGGCACTGATAAGGTGAACTACTACGTGTCCGGAAGTTATGCAGACCAAGACGGTACTATCCTCGGTAGCGATTTCAACCGTTTCTCAGTACGCGTCAATCTTACTGCACAACTCAAGAAGTGGTTAAAACTGGGTGTGAACACCACTTTTGCAAAGACAGACGAAAGTCTGAAACTGGCCGATGGTGACGAAGGACTTATCAGTTACTCGCTGACCACAACTCCCGATATACCTATTTATAATATAGACGGAAGTTACTCCAGCGTGTCTAAGGAAGGTTATACCAATCCGAACCCCATTGCCATGGCACTCATGGACGATATTCTGCTCGGTCGTCAGTCATTGAACGGAAGCATCTTCGCTGACATCACCCCTATCAAGAACCTGACATGGCACGTTCAACTCGGTTACGATATCAACTCATCGAAGGCCGAAACCTACAAGCCGAAGGTGAATCTCGGTACGTGGACTCGCGACAACAACCAAAGTCGCATACAGAAGAACAGCGCTAACTTCTGGTCGCTCAACAACTATCTTACCTACAACTTCAATATTGATAAGCATAGCGTGTCGGCCATGCTCGGTCAAGAGTGCTGGGAGTCAAAGTATGACTATGCATCAGTCTACAATACCAACCTTCCCAGCGACATCGTACACAATCCAGCTCTCGGTACGGGCGACCCGCAGATCAACTCAGGTTGGGGAAGTTCTGCAATGGCTTCATTCTTCACCCGTGAGACCTATAACTTCGACGACCGCTACCTCGCTACATACACCTACCGTTACGACGGATCTTCAAACTTCGGTCCCAACAAGCGTTGGGCAGGCTTCCACTCAGTAGCCCTTGCATGGCGCTTCTCCAACGAGAAGTTCATTCAGAAAATTACTGGTACGTGGTTCACCAACGGCAAACTCCGCTTGGGCTGGGGTCAGACAGGTAACGCAGGTATCGGCGGTTATAAGTGGGGTTCGTCAATGGGCGTAATGGAGACCGGCCTGGGCACAAGTTACAAGCCATCCAACCTCAAGAACCTCGACATCAAGTGGGAAACGCAGGAGCAGTTCAACGTAGGTCTCGACCTCGGCTTCCTCAACAACCGCATCAACTTCACATTCGACTGGTATCGCAAGGAGTCGAAGGATATGCTGATGCAGCTCATTCTGCCCTCTATCATGGGTACCAGCGGTAACGCATCGTCTGCACTCGCTGCTCCTTACGGCAACTATGGTACTATCCAGAACTCTGGTATAGAAATGGCACTCAATGTGAAGCCTGTTGTGACGGCGAACTTCGACTGGTCGTCAGAGGTGACATTCTCCATCAACCGCAACAAGCTGAAGAGCCTCTCTGGTAGTACCGCCATCTTGGGTTATGGTCAGTGGACCGACGTGGTATCGCGTTCTGTTCCTGGTGAGTCGCTCTACAATTTCTACGGCTATGAGGTGGAAGGCGTCTATCAGTCCTTTGAGGACATTATCAATTCTCCAGTGAACACACTGCAGAAGAATAACCCCATCGAAACCGACGAGAACGGCAAGAAGGTATGGAGTACCGATCCTACAAAGTACAGCCGCACCAATACTACATACGTAGGTGACATCAAGTACAAGGACGTGAACGGCGATGGTATCATCGACGAGAACGATAAGACCAACATCGGTTCGCCGCTGCCCAAGTTCACCTTCGGTTGGAACAACACGTTCCGCTACAAGAACTTTGACCTTAACATATTCATCAATGGTAGCGTTGGTGGCAAGGTGGGCAACTACATGAAGAAGAAACTGACCCACATGAACTCGGCATGGACCAACCAGCTCGCCGACGTGAACAACCGCGCCATTCTCAGTGCTAAGGATGGCAACGCCACAGGTAGCTGGTATGACAACATCGCTAACGTCATCGTGAGCAATCCTACCGCTTCTATGCCGCGCGCCTCTATCAACGACCCGAACGACAACGACGCTTGGAGCAGCCGCTATATTGAGGATGGATCCTACGTGCGCTTGAAGAGTATCACCCTCGGATACACATTCGACCAAAATCTCATCCGCCGTGTCGGACTAACCAACCTCCGACTCACGCTCAATGCTACCAACCTCTTTACCATCACCGGATATTCTGGCTATGACCCCGAAGTTGGTCTCTCCACTCAGAGTTCCAATGTGTTCGGTCTCGACAACGGACGCTATCCGTCGCCGACAGCTGTCACCTTCGGTCTGAACTTATCATTCTAACGCCTAAAAAGATTTGCAACTATGAAAATCAAGAACATTAAATATGCAGCAGTTGTCTTGATGCTCGGCTTGGGAATGACGTCGTGCGACGCCTTCCTCGATCGTCCAGTAGAAGACAACTACAATACCGAGAATTTCTATGATGGCGACGATGCTTGCATCTCGGGCGTCAACTATCTCTACAATTCTCCTTGGTACGACTTCCAGCGCGGTTTCATCAAAATCGGTGAGGTGATGTCGGGCAACATGTATTGGGGCTCAAGTCCTTATATGAACTTCTCTACCAATGGTACTGATGATGACCTCATCAATATGTCTTACTCGCTTTGGGCCGTTATCGGACACTCAAGCACCGTATATGAATCGCTACAGAACGCCAAGAACTGCAGTGAATCTACACGCAACCAGTGCATGGGTGAGTGTCTGACATGGAAGGCTATGGCCTACTTCTACTTGGCACGCACCTTCGGTGATGTGCCCATCATCCACAGCAACTCGACGACCCTCGCCAATGGTGACTACAATACTTTGTCGAAGGTTCAGAAGAGCGATGTCTACGACTACATCATACTCACGCTCGAAAAGGCTCTCGAACTTCTGCCCAAGGCAAAAAGCACTACTGGCCGTATCGATTACTATGGCGCCGAGGGTCTGCTCGCCAAGGTTTATCTGACCAAGGCTGGCGTGAACGGTACGCTCAGCAAGGATGACCTTGCGAAGGCTGCTGAATACAGCCGCGACGTCATCGAGAACTCTGGTCGCGAACTCATGGAGAACTATGCTGACATCTTCCGTGGCAGCAACCGTTTCTGTGATGAGATCATGATAGCATGGCGCTGGACTGTAGGTTCACACTGGACTTGTCAGAACACCCTGCAGAGTGACCTCGCTCCTGTAGGCTTCGACGAGAATGGTGACTGCTGGGGTGGATATGGTGGCCCGTCGGTTGACTTGATGGACGCGTTCGGTGTATCACCTACCGACAACCCCAATACACGTCTTGACAAAGACACGCGCCGCAAGGCTACCATCATGATGGCTGGCGATACCTACGACTACTTCTGGCGTGACAAAACCATGGACAACGGTTCGAAGGGCTTCAACTACTTGCAGTTCCTTTACGACAAGGACTACAACGCTTCTTCTACTGGTGAACTTCAAAGTCCTACTGGTGGAAACAATGTGAAGCATCTCTATGGTGACAATGCCGATCATCAGGAAGAACTGTCCATGACTGCTGGACGTATGGCAAACGCTCTGCCTACTCCTATTCTCCGCCTTGCTGACGTTTACTTGATCTATGCAGAAGCCGAAGTGTTGCTGGGCAGTCATAGCGATGCGCTTGCACTCGACTGCTACAACAAGGTGCATGGACGTGGCGTGAAGTGGGCAGACCCCGACAAGACATCACTCACCTTTGATGACATCTGGAAGGAGCGCCGTCTCGAACTTGCTGGTGAGGGCGACCGCTGGTACGATTTTGTACGCCGTAGTTACTACGACATGGATGCTTGTATCAAGGAACTTAAGTCACAGCGCCGCAACGCCATGTGGCATGTGAACGATGCTTACAAGTCTTTCTATGAGTCGGGCTACGCTACATGGGACGGTTCAGATATAGAGTACGATAGCAGCACTGCTGTGCCCAACGTCACTGCAAGCAGTTTTATACTGCCCTTCCCGTCTGAGGACGTGGCACTGAATCCCAATCTTGGCAGCAACGTTGATCCCATACACGTCGACGTGCGCAGCACATATAGTTATTAATCATTCAAATAGCTGACAATTATGAAAATCAAAAATATAAACAAGGCCATGTTTGCTGTGGCTCTCGCTGTTGTTTCGGCAGGTTTTGCATCGTGCGAAGACCAGCCTGACAAGTATGAGACCACTGGCGGAAAGCCCACCATCTACTATATACGTCCGGTTGATGTGGATTCGAAGGACTCGCTCCTCACAGAAGCCTCTATGAGCAACGCGCTCTGTATCGTGGGTAGCAACCTGCGTAGCGTGACGCAGATTAATTTCAATGACCAGACTGCCACGCTCAATACCAGTTACATGACCGACAACACGATTATCGTGAGCGTGCCGAAGAATATCCCCGATGTAGTGAGCGACAAGATTTACTTCATCACGACGTCGCAGGACACCGTGTCCTATGACTTCAAGGTCATTGTTCCTGCACCTACTATCAGTTCAATGAGCAATGAGTGGGCTGCTGCAGGCGAAGAGGTGACCATCAAGGGTGACTACTTCCTCGACTACGACAACTACCCGTTGTCTATCAAAGTGGGTGAAAACTATTTCATCCAAGCTTCCGACCTGAAGATTACGAAGACCAGTATCACCTTCAATATGCCGTCCGATATGCCTGAGCACGAGAATATTTACATCAGTACGAAGTATGGTACGACAACGGCTCCGTTCCAGTATAAGGACGAGCGCGGCATGCTG
>CAVAIX010000137.1:0-6253 GCA_963588695.1 Bacteroidaceae bacterium
CAAATGTACGAGGAAACTTTCAAATAACCAAATGTTTTTCCCTCTTTTTCTTCTCTTCATAAGCTCCAAACCTCACATGAAAGTGAGGTTTATAAGAACTGCATTTTTGCACCAAACGACAATCCGAAGACGTCCCAGAAGCTGGCGTTGCCGTTGCGGTAGAAGCGCATGAAATAGATGTCGTTGGTGCCCAGTTCGTAGAAGAGAGTGAAGCTCTTGATGCGCTTGCGTTTGTTGTGAGGGATGTCGTAGCGGAACCGCTCGCCCAATGCGATGTTCGGGCGTATGCGCGTGGAGAAGGGGTAGTAGCCGCTGGCATACTTGGTGGGTTGCTTGGTCCAGAAGTCGTGGCCGAACACGGTGTTGAAGTAGAGGCTGCACTCTAATGGTTCGAACTGCCACCCTTTGCCTAAGTCTTTGCGCCAAGGGATGAAGTTCTGTTTCAGGGTCATCGTGGCCTTCACGGCATCTGAGTCGTACTTCGGGACGATGCCGAAGAGCCACTGCGTCTCCCACTGTCCGCGCCGTCCGTAGTCCCAGCCGATGCCCACCGAGATGATGCCCATATTGCCGCAGGTCTGGATGATGCCCTGCGAGGGGATGAGGATGTCCCAGTGCTTGCGGTAGCGCAGTACGTGCCTGTCGTAGCGGCTGAGGGAGTCGGTGGACTCCTGTGCATGGATGGCGGGGACGGCCGACAGAAGCAGTAGGGTCAGTATGCAGTGCTTAGAAATCGATAATCTCATAACGGTAGTCGTTGGGTGTGATAGTGAAGATATAGTACTGGAAGAAATGGCAGCTGGCCGTCATATAGAAGATAGTCCCATTGTCGTAGAGGTCTTCCTGTTTGATGTGGTGGCCGTGGCCGTCGAGACAGAACAGCAAGCGTGGAAACTGGTGGATGTAGTAGTTGAACACCTTCGCTACGTTGTTATTGAACTGTTCGGAATAGGGGGCGGCGTGCATGCACACCACGGTGCGGTCGAAGTCCAGCGAGTCGGCACTGCGCTCTGCCTCCATGAAGTCGAAGTTGGGCACGGGGCGCGAGTAGTCATACTCGATGGCGTTGGTGTTGAGACAGAGGAATTTCACCCTTCCTGCAATGAAGCTGAAGTCCGGACTGCCATAGATGGCTTCATACGACTGGTTGCCAGTGCCTAAGCAGTCGTGATTGCCCAGTAGTACCACTGAGGGCATCTTGAGCTTCGCCATCCTGTTGCGTGTCCAGACCATTTCTCTGGTGGCACCAAAGTCCGAGATGTCGCCGCAGTGGATGACAAAGTCGATGCTGTCGCTGCGGCGGTTGATGTCTTTTATCTCCGTTTCTAAGTCGTCGTACCACTGGTGACTGTCGCTGATGACAGCAAAGCGGATGGTGTCTTTGTCCTTTGTGGCCTGTTCTATCTTTAGGATATTCTTGGCGTTCACGTCCGTCTCGCCTTTCACTCGCACATCGTAGGGGTGTACGTCGAACACGGAGTCGCAGGCGCACAGCATCGCGCAGCAAACCATGCCACCTAACAGGCCATTCCGCCAGTTTCGTTTTTCTCTTTTATGTTCCATGATATACCTTTTTTCGTTTCTCTTGTCTTTTTCTTTCGCTTATTCGAGTCTTTTATGGAAAACAGGTGTCAACGTACTGTTTTATGGCTTCGATAAAAGGCTGACCGAATGCCTTGGTTTTATATTCACCAAATCCATATACATTGGCCATGGCTTCCAGGGTGGTTGGCCGTTTCCGTGCAAGGTCTTGCAGCGATCTGTCGGACAGGACGACGAAGGCAGGCTTGCCTATCTCTGCAGCTACCTGCTTGCGCACTTCACGCAAACGGCGGTATAAGTCTGTCGATAGTTCTGGCTCCTTGACCGCCCATTCGATCTTACGCTCTTTATGCTCTTCACGCTGCTTCTTCCTGCGAGACTTCACGGACAGCTCCTCGCGATGGATGACGGCCAACAGCACCTTGCGCCTTCCGAAGAGTACCTCTTGGCCGAGCGGCGTGATATGCAGATGGCGGTTCTCGTTATAGGCAATCTCGAAGAATCCCATCTGCAACATCTGTAAGAGGTAGTCGTGCCAGTCGCGAGCCGAGATGTCGCGCCCGACAGCAAAGGTCTTTATCTCATTATACTTGTTGCGCATGACGTCGGGCGACACCGTTCCCCTTAGTATGTCCACCGTCAGGGTGAATCCGATGTTCTCCTTCGTGCGAGCTATCGCGGAGAGCGCCTTTTGTACGATGATCGTGCCGTCGAACATTTTGGGTGGGGTGTGGCATACATCGCAGTTGCCGCAGTCCTTTCCGCTGATTTCCCCGAAGTAGTTCAGTAGGATGCGCCGTCTGCACACCTGTGCCTCGGCATACTCCTGCATCCGTTGCAATTTGTCGAGGTTGATGTCGCGCTGCCCACTTTCGTCGGCAAACTTCCTCAGCGTGATGATGTCCTGTAGGTTATAGAACAGCATCGTTTCGCAGGGCAGCCCGTCACGTCCGCCACGCCCAATCTCCTGATAGAAACTCTCGATGCTCTTTGGCAGGTTGTAGTGAACCACAAAACGCACATTGCTTTTGTCTATCCCCATGCCGAAGGCTATCGTGGCGCATATCACCTGCACACGGTCGTTCTGGAAATCGTCCTGCACCTGATTGCGCTTTGAATGGGGCAGTCCTGCGTGGTATACATCCACGGAGAAGCCAGCCTCTTCCAGTTTCTCAGCCAACTCCTCGGTGGTCTTTCGAGCCAGGCAATAGATGATGCCACTCTCGCCTGGATGTCTGCGAATGAGTTCCGCAATGACACGCAACTTGTCCTTTGCAGAATAGCCACGCTTCACATCAAGGCTTAGGTTCGGTCGGTCAAAACTGCTGATATATGTCTTGGCGTCCTGGATGTTCAGTTGCACTAAAATATCCTCTTTGGTGATTTTGTCGGCAGTAGCCGTCAGTGCCATCACTGGCACATGAGGAAACCACTCCTTCAACTGTCCCAACTGGGTATATTCTGGTCGGAAATCGTGTCCCCAACTGGAGATGCAGTGGGCCTCATCAATGGCAAACAGAGACACCTTCGCGTCATGCAGTGTCGCCAGCTCACCACCCACTAAGCGTTCTGGTGAGATATAGAGCATCTTCACTTTCCCGTCCACACACCGCTTGATGATGTCGCGGTTATACCCCTCGTCGTTACCACTATTCAGTGCCTCTGCGGCAATACCGTTCATTCGTAGTCCCTCCACCTGATCTTTCATCAGTGAGATCAGTGGCGACACGACGACAGCCATGCCGTCCATCATCAGTGCTGCCATTTGGAAACACAGCGACTTGCCGCCACCAGTGGGCATCAGCACCAGCGAGTCGCCTCCACCGATGGTATGCGTGATAATCTCCTCCTGCAGCGGACGGAACTCATCATAGCCGTAATAACGCTTGAGCGTCTGCTTCATATCCATCATGCTTCTTTCTTCTTGAGGTTTCGAATGAGTCAATCTGCCTTTATGAATTTGGAATTAAAGATTGAACGATGGCTTCTACTTGTGCCGTGCGTGTCATGGTGTAGAAGTGTAGCACGGGGAAACCTTCGGCTATGAGTCTCTCGCCCATGGCGATGGCCCAGTCGATGCCCACTTTCTTTACTTCATCGTTGTCTGCGCAGGCGCTGACGCGGTCTACCAGTTCTTGTGGCAGGTCTACGGCGAAGGTCTGTGGGAGCACGTTCAGCTGTGCCTTTGTGGCGAAGGGCTTCAGACCTGGGAGTATCGGTGTGTCGATGCCCAGACGCTGGCAGTCGTCGCGGAAGCGCAGCAGCGTGTCTACGTCGTAACAGATTTGTGTGGCTATGTACTCGCCTCCGTGGTCTATCTTCTGCTTTAGATATCCCAAGTCTGTGAGGATGTTGGGCGACTCAATGTGCTTTTCGGGATAGCCTGCCACGCCGATGCAGAAGTCGGAGCGGTGGTACGTGTTGGGTTCACCGTCGATGAACTGTCCTTGGTTCATTGCCGTTATCTGCCTTACGAGTCCGTCGGCGTGTGCGTGTCCGTCGTGGTGCGGCACGAAGCGTGTGGTGCCTGGCATGGCATCCCCTCTCAGTGCGAGCACGTTCTGTATGCCGAGGAAGTCCATATCGATGAGGGCGTCCTCAATGTCGTATCGCGACTGTCCGCCGCAGACGAGATGAGGCACTACCTCCACACCGTACTTCTGCTTGATGGCCGCTGAGACACCTACGGTGCCTGGGCGGCGGCGCGTCACGTGTCTCTCGATAAGTCCGTCGGGGCGTTCGGTGTATTTCGTCTCCTCGCGATGGCAGGTGACATTGATGAACGCGGGGTTGAACGGCATGAGCTGCTCGATGGCACCGAAGGTGTTTTCAAGGCCGTCGCCCTTCAGTGGCGGCAGCAGTTCGAAGGAGAAGCGCGGCTTTCCCGCGGCCTTCGCCTCGTTTATGATGTCGATTACTTTCACGTGCTCCTTATATATTATATGGTGTTAAAACGATGCAAAATTACAACAATTTTCGCAGAATAACGCCAATTGCGTGTATTATTCGCAATCTCTACACGTTGAAGTACTTCGTTGGGGTGTTGGCGAAGATGAGTCCGCAGATGGCCTCTCCGGGGTTTATCATGTACGACTCGGTGAGTGAGAGTCCCGTTGTGGCTTCTGTCAGTCCGAGTATGCTGAAGACTTGTTTTTTGAGCGAGTGGTCGGGACATGAGCCGTAGCCGAATGCCATGCGTATGTTTGTGTTGCCCCAGTGGAGTGTGTCGTGCAGTTCGATGGAGAGCTTCTCTGCCATAGCCTCCGTGAGTCGGTCGGCAAGCAACTTAGCCATGATGGCGTGGTATTCGTCGCCGTCGGCGCGATAGGCTTCCTGCATCTCCTTCAAGCCTACTCCAGCTGAGACCACGAACGGGCAGACGTAGTCCGTCGTGGGGAGTGCGTCCTTCTGCATCAGATAGTCTGCCAGACACTTTGTTTCCGGCTCATCGCGCAGAGAGCGCTGCATGGCGAGTCGGTGGTCAGTGCCGTTGGCATCTGTGATGACGATGTTGTCGCCCTCGGCGTGCGCTGGTAGAATCTGTGCGTGCATCTGAAGGCGGAGTGCGCGCAGACGTATGATCCTCTCCAGCATCTGTTGTGCGTCGCGGTAAACCTTCTGTGCCTCCTCACCTTTCTCTGGGTCATCTAAAATCTCGGGGAAGTGGCCTTTGAGTCCCCATGCACCGAAGAAGAAGTTCCAGTTGATGAGCGGTACGAGAGGGTCGCAGCAGAGACACTGTCCCTTGGGGTGCAGCAGTGAGTGGTTGTCGCTGAAGATGGGCTTGCGTGCTTCGTCAGAAGGCACTGCCACTTCCGATGGCTGCTTGACGTGGCGGCGGCGCTGTGCCTCCTCCAGTGTGAGCAGCGTGGTGTCCTGTTCGCGGCGTTCGTAGTTGTCGCGTATGATGCGCTGCTGCGCCTTCAGTTCGGCAATATACTCCTCGCGGTCTTCTCCGAGGAGGTGGCGTATGATTGCGGGGTTGTCAGCGGCAGCGTGTGCTCGTACCACTACGCCATGCGGGTATTCGGGTGCCATTTTCACGGCGGTATGCAACGAGGATGTGGTTGCTCCGCCCACGATGAGGGGGATGCTCATGCCGCGCCGCTCCAGTTCACGTGCCGTACGTATCATCTCGTCCAGCGAGGGTGTGATGAGTCCCGACAGACCGATGATGTCAGCCCCCCACGTTATGGCATTCTCCATGATGGTGTCCGTGTCCACCATCACGCCGAGATCCTTCACTTCGTAGCCGTTGCACTGCGTGACGACGCTGACGATGTTCTTCCCAATGTCGTGTACATCGCCCTTGACGGTGGCCATGAGAACCTTGCCTGACGAGCCTGCGGCGTCGTCCGTGTTTCCTTCCGTGTTTTTGGCGGCAACCATGTATGGTTCTACGACGGCGACAGCTTTCTTCATGACGCGTGCCGACTTGACCACCTGCGGCAGAAACATCTTTCCTTCGCCGAAGAGTCGTCCGACGGTCTCCATGGCTGGCATGAGGTATCCGTCGATGACTCCGAGTGCCGTCTTCGTCTCCTCGTATGCCTCTATCGTGTCAGCTTCGATGTGGTCGGTGATGCCCTTGAGCATGGCGTGTGTGATGCGTTCTGAGAGCGACTTGGTGCGCCAGTCGTCGGCAGCAGCCTTGGGGAGTGTTCCCCCGTTGGCAGCCTTTAGCGCATCCTCTTTCTCCTTGTATGCCTGT